>JBJKSX010000041.1:0-26238 GCA_046703545.1 Thermoplasmataceae archaeon
AGCAGTTTCTCCCCGTAGTCTGCAATGTATTCCGCTGCCCTGTCAAGAAGCGCCTTGTCTGTTGAGGGAGTCTCAATGTTCACAAGCTTTTCCAGGTCACTGAGGATATTCCCCTCATTCTCTTCCAGGTATTCCTGCATGCTGCTCATTCCAGTCAGCTCTTAATCAATTTCCCTTATTCAGAATAGCTTGCCCGAGTCCGTGGAAACCTCATTGAGATAGTCCATGTCCACTTCAACGCCTATTCCTGGTCCCGAGTTGGGCTTTATGACTCCCTTCTCCATGGTGAACGTGTTCTTCACTATGTCCCTGTTGAAGTACTTGTCATTCGGGGATGTGTCTCCGGGGAAGTCCACCAGTTCACTGCTTGCGAGGGAAACATTGAAGGATCTTCCGATGCCAGTTTCAAGCATTCCCCCGACCCAGGCATGGCCTCCATTCTCCCTTGTTATCCTGGCTATCTCCAGGGATTCGGTGAAGCCGGCAGCCCTTCCAGGCTTGATGTTTATTATCTCTCCCGCACCTATCTCAAATGCTTTCCGTGCCCTGTCAGACGAGGTGATGGACTCGTCAAGGCATATTGGGGTGGATATTTCCTTCCTGAGCGTTGCGTGGTCAACAAGGTCATCATGGTCCAGTGGCTGCTCAATGTAAAGGAGATTGAACCTGTCCAGCTTCTTCAAAGTCTCCAGATCATGGAGGGTGTAATCCGTGTTTGCATCAACGCTGAGTGGTATGTCGGGATATGAATCCCTTATGGCAGTGAGTATGGACATTTCCCTTCCATTCTCAATCTTCACCTTTATTCTCTTGTAACCCCTTTCCAGGGCCCCCTCGATTATTTCAACCATTTTCTCTGGCTTTTCCATTCCGATTGAAACACCAACATCCGCGTATCCCTTTGACTTTCCGATATAATGGCTCATTGCCTTTCCAGCCTTCTTGGCATGGTAATCCCAGAGGAGCATCTCGAGTGCTCCCTTGGCCATATTATGCCCTCTGACCCTCATTGACCTTTCCAGAAATTCGGCCGGTTCAGGCAGGTCCTTCATCATGTCTGCGAGATAGTTCTTCACAACGTGGAATATGGTGTCGTTGTCTTCATAACTGTAGAATGGGCCCACATTCGCCACGGATTCAGAAAAGGCGTCGATTCCGTCTGAGTTCAGGTGGAAAATGTATGCCACACGATTGGTCTCCGTTCCAAAGCTTGTGGTAAAAGGCGCTTTCAGCGGCATGCTGAATTTATGATACGTGAGAGTGGCTGTCATGGTGGATGATTTTACCTAGGTATTTAACTCTTGGTTTGAGCTTGTACAGGAAGCGGTTGAAAAATAAAAATAAAAAGGAAATGGGGTTGGAAAAAATATTCTGTTTACTTGTCACACTTTCCAGTGGGGCAGGCAGGATCAAAAGTGGCACTGAGCTTGAGGTACTTGTCCGGGACGGAGGTCATGAGCTCAATAGTCTGCTTCTCAGCCTCAGGCTGCTTTGACGGTGCAGGCTTGGCCTTCTTCTCCTCCTTCTGTGCCTTTGTTCCGCTGTAGAGAACCTGCTCGGATTTGCTTCTGTCCCTGTATACGGTGATTCCCTTGCAGTGGAGTTCATGTGCCATGAGGTATGCTTTTGCAATGTCCTGTGGCGTGGCATCAGCAGGAAGGTTGATTGTCTTTGAAACGCCAGAATCACAGTACCTCTGGAATGTTGCCTGCATTAGGACGTGCCATTCAGGGTCAATTTCGTGCGCTGTAACAAACATCCTCTTGATGTCTTCCGGAAGTTCCACGTCGTGCAGGTTTCCAGTCTTGGCAACCTCGTGCATCAGGTCTTCTGAGTAGAGGTTCCTGTCCTTGAGCATCTGCTCAAAGATCGGGTTGACTTCCATTAGTTCCTGCCCGTTCAGCACATGCCTGACGAATGCTATTGCAAAGAGTGGCTCAATGGAGGAAGAGCAGTTTGCGATGATCGATATTGTCCCGGTTGGAGCAATTGTTGTGGTGGTGGAGTTCCTCCTCTTTATGCCTTCCTGGTCGTATGTTGAGCCATACCAGCCGGGGAAGACGCCTCTCTCGTCCGCAAGGAATGTGGATTCTGCGTGTGATTCATCTTCGAGGAAGCTCATGACTCTCTCTGCCATTTCAAGGCCGTCACCGCTGTTGTATGGTATTCCAAGAAGAACAAGCAGGTCTGCGAAACCCATGTATCCAAGTCCTATCTTCCTGGTTGTCCTTGCCATCTTCTCTATCTTGTCAACAGGGAATTTGTTTGCATCGATCACATTGTCAAGGAATTTAGTGGAAAGGTGCGTGATCTCCTTCAGGTGATCCCAGTCAACCTCCCCATCCTTCACGAACTTTCCAAGGTTGATTGATCCAAGATTGCATGGTTCGTATGGCATGAGGGGCTGCTCACCGCAGGGGTTTGTTGCCTCTATGTCGGCTAGATGCCTGACCGGGTTCTTCCTGTTTATCTCATCCAGGAAAATGAGGCCTGGATCAGCTGTCTGCCATGCCTTGTTGACTATGGTTTCCCACATTGTCTTGGCCTTGATCCTGTTCTTGACCTTTCCAGTTTTGGGGCTCTTGAGTTCTATGTAGTCATCTGCATCGAGCTTCTCAAAGAACTCGTCTGTTATTCCCACTGAAATATTGAAGTTGCTAAGCACGGTGTTCTCGGAATCCTTGCTCATGATGAATTCCATGATGTCAGGGTGGTCATACCTGAGAATTCCCATATTGGCTCCTCTCCTCTTTCCTCCCTGCTTGATCACGTCTGTGGTGGTGTCAAAAATCTTCATGAAGGAAACGGGGCCGGAAGCGACCCCCTTTGTCGAACCAACAATGTCATCTTTCTCCCTCAGCCTTGAGAATGCAAATCCTGTGCCTCCTCCCGACTTGTGGATCATTGCCTGGTATTTCAGGGACTCAAATATCTCTTCAATGCTGTCGGGCACAGGTAGCACGAAACATGCAGAGAGCTGGCCCAGCCTTGCACCGGCGTTCATCAAGGTCGGGGAATTTGGTATGAATTCCAGCTTCGTCATCATTTCATAGTATTTCTCAATGGTCTCAGAAGCGGTGGTGGGCTTTGTCTGGGCGAAATCGAGAAATTCCTCGTATGTGCCTGTCAACTCCTCCTCACCAACAAGGTGGCCGTGAGCCCTTTCAAGGATCTCAAGCTGCGTCTTTGAAAGGGAACCAAACACTTTTCCCTCCCTGGGGAGTTTGCCTGTCTTCTGGTAGTTCCTGTAGTCATAGAGGAGTTCAACAACACCTATGTGTGTGGCAACTCTCCTGAACATCTGGCTTGGAGTTTCAACAATCTTGCCCTCTTCATCCTTGAGCAGGTATCTGGCTTCCAGGGTCTTGATTGCATTGATTGACAGTTTCAGGTCATCTTTAACGCCCAGCCTGGCCTTTTCTTCCCTGATGGTCCTTCTTCTTTCCCTGTACAGTATATAGGCTTTGGCAACCTCACTGTACCTGTTCCCTTTCCTTGCGGATGCCATGAGGACGCTTTCTACCTTGTCCTGTATCTGTTCCACAGTAGGAGTCAGGGTTTCCTTCTGAACTTCTCTAATGACCTTGTCTGCTATCTCATCAGCTTCCTTCATGGAACCTGTCTTGAGTGAGAGCATGGCCTTGTAGATGGCTCTGGAGATCTTTGAGATGACAAAATCAACCTCAGACCCATCACGCTTTATGATCTTCTTTATCTTGTATTCCTGCTCTATCATCATTCGTATCACTTCATCGTCGGTAACGTTATCATTCCGCTGAACTACTTCTAATAATGTGCCACCAAATGTTGTTAAAGGTAGTTTACCAGCCCTGATAAAATATTATCAAACCTGGTCAACATCATGATAACGAATCATTTACACATTCTGATCATATATTTCTTTTGTTAGCTTTTGATCATAATAAATGACCTTGAATTTCCTATGGTCCCCTTGCATATAAAGTTCATGTGGAGCCCATTAAATCAACAGTTTACGGAGCAATCATTTGTTCCACAAACGGGTGCAAAAAAATGTATTGGACCATGATGGAATTTCTATTATATAGAAACTATTGACCTATATATTGTCAAGATAGTGATTATGGCACCAAGAACATTTCAAAATTTAATAATGGGTCAGGTTATTTCTCACTCATGAAAACTGTCGAATGCGTTCCCAATTTCAGTGAGGGCCGTGATCGTGACAAGGTTGAGAAAATTGTGAAGGCAATCACATCCGTTGAAGGCGTGAAGCTCCTGGATATGGAGATGGATGAGAACCACAACAGGAGTGTGGTCTCATTTGTCGCTGATACTGACCACGCAGTTGAGGCAGCCTTTGCAGGCATTTCAAAGGCAGCAGAACTCATAGACCTGAACAACCATTCAGGGGAACACCCCAGGTTTGGTGCAGCAGACGTGATTCCATTCATTCCACTGACAGGTGCAAAGATGGAGGACTGCATTGAACTGGCTAAGGCTCTTGGGGAGAAAGTCGGCAGGGAACTGTCCATACCGGTGTACATGTATGGGGATGCTGCATCCAGGGACAGCAGGAAGAACCTGGAGGGAATCAGGAAAAAGAGCTTCCAGTATGAGCAGCTCAGGGAATCAATAGGCGAGGACGAATGGGCACCTGACTTTGGCCCCCAGAAAGTTGGCCCTGCTGGGGCAAGCATAATCGGGACAAGGGATTTCCTCATTGCTTACAATGTCAACCTAAATACACAGGACATGGATGTTGGGAAGAAGATAGCAAGGGCCCTGAGGGCAAAAACAGGGGGGTTCACATTTGTCAAGGCGCTCGCCTTTTATCTGGAGGACAAGAAGATGGTTCAGATTTCAATGAACCTGACCAATTACAGGAAGACGCCAATTTACAGGGCCTTTGAGCTCGTGAAGATGGAAGCCTCCAGGTATGGTGTCAATGTTGTGGAGTCTGAGGTTGTGGGCCTTGTGCCTGAGGAGGCAGTGGTGGAAGCTGCCAAGTTCTACATGCAGGTCAACGGATTCAAGATGGACCAGATCCTGGAGAGGAAAATATGGGGATAGAAATGGAATCTATGGATAGTTTTATGGAAAGGCTTGCCAGTTCGAGCCCTGCGCCCGGCGGTGGCGCAGCCAGCAGCATGGTCGCCCTTGTTGGCGCATCCCTGAATGCAATGGTGGCTGGCCTAACAGCAGGAAAGAAGGGCTATGAAGGAAGCCAGAAGGTAGTTGAGAGGATAGGTAAGAGGTCTGGTGAACTTCTTACGGAGCTGAGGGAGCTCATGAAGGAGGATGAGGAAGCATTCAACCTGATAGTGGGCGCGTGGAAAATGCCCAAATCAACAGAGGAAGAAAAGAAGGCCAGGGCTAAGGCGCTCCAGGATGCCACCAGCGTTGCAATCGCCGTTCCATGGAAGATTGCAGCTGCATCGCAGGAGATACTCAGGATGGCCGCAGAACTTGTCACATATGGAAACAGGAACGCGGTTACTGATGCAGGCTGTTCCCTTGAATTCTCAATGGCAGCCATAAGGGGAGTGTTCCAGAATATTAAGATCAACCTGAAGTCCCTCAAGGATGAGGAGAAGGTCGAATCAGAGAAAATCAAGATGAAGCTGTTCCTTGAGGATTCACGTGAGGTCTTCGACAAGGCCATGAAGGAACTCGAGGGCAAGCTGTGAAAATGGGTGAATGCAGATGAAGGACGGACTTCCGGAATTGGCAGAAATACGAGAGGCGAAGGAGTATCTGAGGGGAAAGGCCAACAGGACAGAACTGGTGCGTTCCAGCACCTTTAGCGAGATGTTTGGGGGTGAAGTCTACTTCAAGATGGAAAACCACCAGAAAACAGGCTCCTTCAAGGCAAGGGGCGCCCTTTTCAGGGCTTCCAAGTTCACCGATGAGGAAAAGAGAAGGGGGGTGATCACTGCAAGTTCCGGAAACCACGCCCAGGGGGTGGCCTACGCAGCCAAGTTCAACGGGATAAGCGCGAAGATTGTAATGCCTGCCCACACAATTCCAGCCAAGATTAACGCAGTCCAGGGTTACGGTGCTGAAGTTGTCCTGGAGGGATCAGACTACACAGAGGCGAAGGCAGTGGCTGACAGGATCATGGAAGAAGAGGGCAGGGTCTTCATGGAGGCTTTCAACGACCCATACATCATTTCAGGCCAGGGGACCGTTGGCCTGGAGATCATGGAGGACCTTGCGGATGTTGATGTAATTGTAGTCCCACTTGGAGGTGGGGGCTTGATTTCCGGAGTTGCCATAGCCGCAAAGAGCATCAATCCGGATGTTGAAATCATAGGGGTCGAGTCTGAACTTTCAGATTCAATGCTCAAATCAATCGAAGCTGGGAAGATAATCCCGCATACCAGCGGCCAGAGCATAGCCGAAGGCATATCAGTGAAATACCCTGGAGAGCTCACTTTCAGGGCTGTCCAGAAATACGTAGACCACATAGTGACAGTGAGCGACGAGTCCATAGCGCTTGCAATCTACAAGCTGCTGGAGAGGAACAAGACCCTTGTTGAGCCATCCGGGGCTGCCACTGTGGCTGCCCTGATGGACGGAAAGATTGACATTAAGGGGAAGAAGGCAGCGGTCATAATCTCAGGGGGGAACATCAACTTCCTGCTACTTTCCAAGATAATATACAAATCGCTTCAGATAGAGTCAAAGCTCGTGAGGCTTGAATTCAAGATACTGGACAAGCCCGGAGCCCTCCACAGGATATCGGAAGCAATCTCGTCCATTGGGGGCAACGTTTACCACGCTGAGGTCAACAACCTGTCGCGGAACACTCCTGTTGGATACCAGACGGTCACCTTCACAGTCAATGTCAGGGACGCTGGCCACCTTGAAACCCTCCTGGAGAAATTCAGGGCCATGGATCTGGCCTATGAGATAATCACCTGAGCACTACAAAATCAGTGAAGTCCCTGACCTCGTCCTCCAGGGACTCAAATTTTTCCACCTTTGCCGGAAATAGCTCCGTGCATGACCTGTGGATTGCGGATTGTATAACCTGCGGTTCACCCTCAATGTGGGCTTCCACCGAACCATCAGGCAGGTTCTTGACCCAGCCTGTGAGATTAAGGCTCTTGGCCAGCTTGGTGAAATTGCGCCTGAAGTTTACGCCCTGCACGTGCCCATAGAATCTGACGCTTCTTGCAACTGCCATTTTTCAATCCCCTCAATTCCTGCTTATGACTGTCATTATGTCACCGTCAAGCAGTTCGTATTCCAGCCCCACCCTGAGCTCAGCCTGCTTTCTCTGCGGCCCGGATATTATGGCATAGCGGAATGAACTCATCATTTCCCTGCTGATCTTCCTGACCACATCCTTGACCACCACTCCCTCACGGACAACCATGGGCCTCTCGTCCACATGGCCGGACTTTTCCCTGGTGTATACCCTTATGAGCTTCAGGGACCTGTAAATCTCCTCCTTGAGGTCATCAATGCCCAGGTTTGCGGATGCTGAGACGGGTACAACTCTACCGAATTTCTTCAGCTTTTCTATGTTCTTCTTGTCATGGGGCAGGTCTATCTTGTTGACGATGAACAGACCCGGAACATAGACGGTGTTGCCCCTCAGGTGGTCTATGAGGTCGTCCATGGTTATGGATTCCCTTATGAAAACATCGGCATTGGTGATCTTGAACTCCTTCAGCACGTCCTTTATGTCTTCATCATTGATTGTGACCTTCTTTGGCTTGTGAATCTTTATTCCGCCGCTGTTGGCCTTCTGCACTGCAATGTTTCTTCTCCTGCGGTTCAGGACTATCCCAGCCCGGTGAAGCTCGAAGATGATCTTGTCCACACCCTTTGCCTCCACGTCTGAAACAACAAGCACAAGATCAGCGTTCCGCACGACCCCAAGAATCTCCCTCCCACGGCCGGAACCAACCGCTGCGCCTTCAATGATTCCGGGAAGGTCAAGGACCTGGATCTGGGCTCCCTTGTAGTTCAGGGTGCCCGGTATCACTGTGAGCGTGGTGAAAGCGAAATGCCCTATCTTGCTCTCCTGATCCGTCAGCTTGTTAAGCAGGCTGCTTTTGCCCACGCTTGGAAAACCAACAAGCGCCACGGTTGAGTCACCCGACTTAGGAACAGAAAAGCCTTCCCCGCCACCCTTCTTGTGGGACTGGGCCTCGAGCTCAAGTTTGGAGAGCTTGGCCTTGAGAATCCCAATGTGTTTCTGGGTGGCCTTGTTATATTGAGTCTTGTGGATCTCTTCCTCGATCTCCTTGATCCGTTCCTGAATTGTCGCCATGGGGCAGATACCTCATTGTTTCACACCTTTAAACTATGCTATGCATGGATGAGGTAAGCAGGTGTTGGAAAAACGAGAAGGTGATTATGGGCGAATCTGGTTTATATTATATATCAGTTAACAATTAATGTCCAAATGCAGATTTCCCTGTACACCATTGTTTTGTATACCGCTGTTGTGCTGCTCATAGGCTTCGGCATTGGCTCATGGATCACAAGGATACTCTTGCGCTACCCTTTCGGGGCGAACCCACTGACTGGGAAAGATGCGCTCATAGGCCTGAAGGGAAAAGTGGCGGACAAGAAAAACGGATACCTCCGGGTCGCCGTTGCATCACAGGTATGGAACGCTGAATGTGAACATTATGAAAGCATCAGCAGGGGAGACAGGGTCATAGTGAAGGGGGTGGACAACCTGACACTGGTGGTTGTCCCTGTGACCGACACCGATTCCATCATTCCAGGCCACCTGAAGACTCAGGCTTAGGGAAAAGCTGGTAAAGGTAAATCGTTTCGAAGAAGAATGACTGCTCCGCTTTCAGCTTGAATGTGTACTGGCTGAATTCCCCCATCAGGGAGTCAACATCGGTCAGGCTTGTCAGGATTATGTAAATTGAACCCCCCTCATTCAGGAAATGGTGGGCAGCTTTCAGGAAGGGCCTTGTGACGTCAAAACCGTCTTGGCCCCCATCCCACTGCTCCGAATCCTCATACCTGTCCTCGGTCGGCAGGTAAGGTGGGTTGAAGACTATTGTGTCATAAGTTCCCCTTATGCTGTTGAAAAGCTGCGAGTCGACAATCTCAAGATCAACATGGTTCCTTATGGCATTCTTCTCTGCACATTCCCTTGCGTGGGGTGAAACATCACAGCATGTGACGTCCCTTCCCAGGACCGCACAGTATACCGAAATCATTCCGGTTCCGCAACCCACTTCAAGAACTTTGTTTCCCGGGATAAAATGATCCAGTATCAGGAAGGTGTCCTCAGCAGGCCGATAGACCCTGTCGCAGGATTCGATTGAAATTCCGGAATACTTGTCGTAATGGATTATCAACCAATGATTATCCAATTTTCAGATAAGTATTGATCCATTTTTTCGGCCGCACATCTATATGAAAATCTCTTAATACCTGAAGCATTAAAGGACGATCTCTTGCAAGCCACAACAGCACCAAGAAAAGTCATTATCACAGAAAAGGCGGATGCAGCCAGGCGGATTGCCTATATTCTTTCGGATGGCACATCCAAGCAGAAAAGGTCAAAGGGCCTGAATTACATCGAATTTGGCGAAGGGGATGACTACCACGTGGTGATACCCCTGAGCGGTCATATTGTGGCCATCGATTTCACGGACGACATGAAGGACTGGAAATCAACCGACCTGGAGAAGCTCGTTGGCTCTTCAATTGTGCACAGGGTCACAAACAAGAGTGCATTCAACAGCCTGGTTTCACTGACCAACAAGGCGGACAGCATCATTGTTGCGACCGACTATGACAGGGAAGGGGAACTCATTGGGGTTGAGGCCCTGGAGATCGTGAAGGAAAATGTCATCGACAAGATCAAATCGAACCCGGAAATAAAGCGGGCCAGATTCAGTGCATTGACACCAGACGAAGTGCGGAAGGCATTTGAGGACCTCGCGGACGTGGACAGCCACCTGGCGCAGTCTGCATCAGCGAGGGAGGAGATCGACCTTTACTGGGGTGCAGCACTCACGAGATTCATTTCACTGGCATCAAACAGGCTGGGAAGGAATTTCCTTTCCGTGGGAAGGGTTCAGACTCCCACACTGGCCATAGTCGTCAGGAGGGAACTTGAAATCACCAATTTCAAGGAAGAGCCTTACTGGACTATCAGCATCCTTTTCAACAAGAGGAGGAATTTCCCTGGGCACTACAAGGAAGGTGCCATATGGAAGAAAGAAGAGGCTGAAAGCATCTTCAAGGACATTGACGGGCAAAACGGGACTGTCAAGGAGTTCTCAAGGAATGATGAGCGGATCTACAAGCCTCCGCCGTTCAACACCACTGAGTTCCTGAGGGAGGCCTCGAGAATCGGGGTTAACCCATCAAAGGCAATGAAAATTGCTGAGAGCCTCTACACCCGAGGATACATAAGTTATCCAAGGACCGACAACACGGTTTACCAGAGGTCAATCAACCTGAAGGGCGTGCTCACAAAGCTCCTCAAGTCGGAGTTTGCCGGGGATGTAAAGAAGGTTCTGGATCAGGAAACAATAAGGCCATCCAGAGGAAAAAGGCAGGCGACAGACCACCCTCCCATTTATCCGGTTTCAGCAGCGAAGGAAGGTACCCTGAAATCAGACTTTGCAAAAATATACGAGCTCATAGTGCGAAGATTCCTGGCCACACTGTACAGGGAGGGAACCAAGGAGGTCACCAACGCCCTCATAGATGTGAACGGCCATGACTTCGAGGCCAAGGGCCAGACCATTAAGGACCCCGGCTGGCTGGAACTCTACCCCTACAGGAAAGTGGAAGAGTCCGTGATTCCCCAACTGGAGCCCGGAACAGAGGTGAAGGGCAAGGAATGGAACTTGGACGAGGAGAAGACCAAGCCTCCAAGAAGGTACGACCTCGCATCACTGATCAAGAAGATGGAGGAGTTGAACCTGGGCACAAAGAGCACAAGGCACGACATAATCGAAAAATTGCAGAACAGGGGCTTTGTCGAAGGCAACCCCGTGAGGCCCACATTCCTGGGGATGGGCCTGATTGAGTCTCTTATGCTTGTTGAATCGGACATAACAGAGCCCGACATGACCGCCACCCTTGAGAATGAAATGGACAGGATAGCCAACAGTGAGGCAGATAAAGACAAGGTTGTGCAGATCTCAAGGGACATGCTGCTGAAGGTCCTCAGGGAATTCAAGTCAAAGGAGAAGGTCATAAAGGACACCATAACAGCAGCCCTGAGAAGGGGAAATCCGGTGGGCAAATGCCCCATTCATGGCAAGGACATCATGCTTCTCAGGAACAAGGACTTCTCAAAGCTAAAATGCGAAGAGGAAGGATGCAGGATTGACTTCCCCAGTGCACTGAGAGGCACTCCCCAGATACTTGACCAGACTTGTGAGGTCTGCGGGCTTCCCATGGTGAGGATCATCAGGCGCGGGCAGTCACCCGAAACAAGATGCATCGACCCCAAATGCCAGTTCAACTCAGACAGGTCAATAATGGGCGTATGCCCGGGAGATGGCGGAAACCTTATTGTAAGGCAGTCCAGGTTCGGGAAGAGGTTCCTGGGATGTGCAAATTACCCCAACTGCACCGTGACCTATGCACTCCCACAGATGGGGCAGCTGAAGAACACCGGAGAAACCTGCGAACACTGTGGGGCTCCCCTGATAATTGCATTCAGGAACAGGAGGGCATGGAAGTTTTGTCCCAAGATAGAATGTAAGTACAACACCGACAAGAAGAAGTCAGGTGGAAAGGGTGGCAAAAGTGGCAATAAAAAGGCTTCCTGAAATCTCCAGCATACTGCTTTTCATAGTATCGTCTGCATTTGCAACGTTCCTGTCCCTCATCATAGTGGATTCAGGAATCCAGAATCCCCCTTCCAGCACTACATCAGGTGCCTCATACATCCTCATATACCTCATTGCCGCAGTGGCATTTTCAGGCGTGGTCATTTTCCTGGGAAGGAAAAACCTTGGAAGGCTTCTCAGATGGATCTTCATGGGAGTCATCGCCTATGTGGTCTTCTTTGTGTGGCTCTATCTTGGGTTGTTCATTGCGCAGAATGAAATCCAGTACCTGATCATCATATTCGCGGCCCCTGCAATCATGGTTCTCCTGATGATATTCAAGAACGAATGGTACACTGTGGACGCAGCCGGCTTCTTCCTTGTTGCGGGCGTTTCCGCCCTCTGGGGGCTCATAATCGGCGTATGGGCATCCGTGGGTTTCCTTGTGGTCTTTGCAGTATACGATTACATTGCAGTCTACAGGACCAAGCACATGGTGAGCCTTGCCAGAGTTGCTATGGATGACAGGCTTCCTCTCCTTTTTGTTTTTCCGGGGGAGAAGGGAGTGAAGATGAAGGAACTGAAACTGTCGCAGTCTGGTGAGAAAGGGGACAAGAAGGTCCTTCTGCTTGGTTTTGGCGACATGGTTTTTCCTGCAATAATGGTGGTTTCGTCAGCCATATACGGCAGGCCTGACATACTGCCGTTCATGCTGTTCCCCCTGGTGGGGGCGGTCGTTGGAATGCTGTTCCTCCTGTTCACCAGGGTGAACAAGCCGGCGCCGGGGCTTCCAATGATAAATGCTGGAGCCGTGTCCGGCTTCATTCTTGTGTTCCTGCTTTTCAAATTCTTCTGATCAGTGAAGGAATACCCTCTTTCCAGTGAAATACATGGGTATTCCAAGCTCCTTCGCCTTTTCTATGACTTCCTCGTCCCTGATGGACCCCCCAGGCTGCACTATGGATGCGACGCCGGACGAGGCAGCCAGCTCAACATTGTCGTAGAAAGGGAAGAATGCATCCGATGCCAAAGCAGAGCCCTTTGATTTTTCCCCAGCGCGGCCAACTGCTCCACGCAGGGCCTCTATCCTTGAGGTCTGCCCTGCCCCTATTCCCACGGTGGCGCCATCTTTCACAAGGACTATTGCGTTGCTCTTGCAGTGTGCAACAACCTTCCAGGCAAACTTGAGGTCCGCAATCTGTTTCTCGCTTGCTTCAGTTCCCGTCTTGAGGATGAGGTCGTTGAAATCTGTCCTCAGCCTGTTCTGCACTATGAATCCGTTGGAGATTGACCTTACTCTCAGGCTCTCATCCGGCACAAGCGGCACCTTCAGGACCCTGAGGTTCTTCTTCTTTTTCAGGAGTTCAAGAGCTTCTTCAGTGAAATCCGGGGCAATAACCACTTCAACCAGTATTTTCCGTATCTGTTCAAAGCAATCACTGTCAAAGGGCCTGTTGAATGACATGATGGAGCCGTATACGGATTCAGGGTCAGCCTCAATGGCCCTCTTGAGCGCCTCGGAAATGGTGTCTGCGGTTGCGACTCCACAGGGTGTGCTATGCTTCACAACCACGGCTGTGGGCTCATCAAATTCAAGTATCGCCTCAAATGCTCCATCCGCATCCTGCAGGTTGTTGTAGCTCAGTTCCTTGCCCTGGAGCTTTTCGGCGTTGGCGATTCCCAGTTTGCTCCCATCAGAGTAGATGTATCCTTTCTGGTCAGGGTTTTCGCCGTATCTGAGCTCCCTTCCGTTCTTGCCGCTGAGGTAGAATCTTGAGGTGGCTGAGCCAAGAAAGCTATCCGCCAGTGAATTGTATATTGCAATATCGTAATCTGTGGCTCTGGCAAATGCCCTCAACGCCAGCCTCTTTCTGGTCTCCAGGGAAACCTTTGAATTGCGTATGAGTTCCTCCTGAACGGTGCCATACTGGGAAGGGTCAGTGATTATGATCACGTTTTCGAAGTTCTTTGCAGCCGCCCTCAGCAGCGATATTCCGCCAATGTCTATATTTTCAACCATATTCTGGAGGTCCCTGCTCTTTGCAGCCTCCTCAAAAGGATAGAGATTCGAAATGACCATGTCAAATTCAGGGAAATTGTGCTCCGCCATCTGCCTTTTCCCCAGTTCATCCCGCTTTGACAGTATTCCTGAAAAAATTGCAGGATGCAGTGTCTTCACACGCCCTTCAAGAAGGTCTTCAAAGCCCGTGAGTTCAGATATGTTGGTAGCCTTTATTCCTGAAGACTCAAGAAACCGCTGGGTATTGCCGCTGGCATAAACCTCTGTGACGTGGCCTGCTATTGCTTTCAGGAACGTGTCCAGGTTCTCCTTGTTGTAGACACTGGCAAGTACTTTCATGATCGGGGATGGTATCAGTTATTTAATGCATTTTGTTTTGGTGAAGTATTGTGTGCAATCCTTTCTGAAAGCTTCCGAAAATGTCCACTGGAACCTGTTATTGCCCTGTATCTGCAGTGCCATGTCACGGAATATCTCGATTACTCCCAGTAATCAGAATCCTTATGTGGTAATTTGACAGGCGGTAATACAAAACTTTTATGTTATATTTAAAATCACCCGATAAGAGGCAATACAATGGAAAGAAACATTGCTGTAGAAGGAATCACTCAAATTCCAACGCACAAGAGAGAAGTCGAAATAGTTGAAAGAAAGGGTATAGGGCACCCTGACAGTGTTTCCGATGGAATTGCAGAATCAGTAAGCAGAGCATTGAGCAAGTATTACCTTAAGGAATACGGTAAAATTCTTCACCACAACACAGACCAGGTTGAAATTGTAGGTGGGCAGTCTGCGCCGGCGTTTGCAGGGGGCACAGTCCTCGAACCCACTTACATCCTTCTCAGCGGAAGGGCCACTACAAAGGTTGGGAATGACAGGATACCATTCAAGTCCATTGCAATCAAGGCCACAAAGGAATACCTGACCAACAACTTCAAGCACCTCGATCTGGACTCTGATGTCATGCTTGACTGCAGGATCGGACATGGCTCGGTTGACCTTACTGAAATTTATGACACGTCAAAGCTCAGGGCAAATGACACCTCCTTTGGAGTGGGGTTCGCACCTTTCTCAGACACTGAGAAGCTCGTGAAGGGAACAGAGAACTTCCTGAACGGCAAGGAATTCAAGTCAAAGCTGCCTGCCATTGGCTATGACATAAAGGTCATGGGGTTCAGGCAGAAGGAGACAATCAACCTCACCGTTGCCGCAGCCTACGTTGACAAGTATGTGAAGGACGACCCGGACTACTTCTCAATCAAGGAAGAGCTCAGGGAGGCCATCACAAAGAACGCGGAGAAGCTCACAGACCAGCCTGTCCAGATCTACATCAACACTGCAGATGAGGAGGACGGCGAGGCAGCTGGGCACTATCTCACAGTGACGGGCCTTTCCATGGAAAATGGCGACGATGGTTCTGTGGGCAGGGGAAACAGGGTTACGGGCCTCATAACGCCATACAGGCCAATGAGCATGGAGGCAGCTGCAGGGAAGAACCCGGTAACACACGTGGGAAAACTCTACAACACCCTTTCAAACATCATTGCACAGGACATTGTGGATGAACACGGAAAGGACATTGAAGAGGTTCATGTGAGGATTGTTTCTCAGATTGGAAGAAGAATAGACGATCCCCATGTTGCCAGCATCCAGGTGATATATGCTGACAATGTTGATCCCTCCAAGATCAATAACAACATAAGGAACCTCGCGGATGACAGGCTCGCAAATATTAGCGACCTCACACAGATGTTTGTGGACGGCAAAGTCTCAGTTTTCTGAGACCAGCCCCATCTTTATTATTCTGGCAAAATTTTTTACTTCATGCAAAGCATTGCAACATTATCATGACCGATATTTCAGATCTCACCAGAGACAGGGGGTTTCTGGATTCTCTTATTTCAGGGAATTTCAAGCTTCCCCATGATATTGATCCCTACAGTTTTTGCCTGGGGCTCCTTCCAAATCTCGGCTCCCCGGACCCCGTCCTGCGGGATGATCTTTCCGCAACCATCATTGACCACTTCGTTTCTGACCCGGGCACAATTGCTGGTGATCAGGCGGCCAGTATCCTTGCCGTGCTCCTTGATGACAATCACCTGTTCTGGAGAATTGGGGAAGATGGAACAGACTCCGTTTTCATGAGAAGTTTTTCTTCCCTATTGGCCAGCTCAATCATATACAGGGACTCTCTGTCCCCGGCCATTGGCAAGGATTTGATCAGGGGTTGCATAGATCGGCTGCTGGACTATTCCTCACGTGAAAAGGACATCCGCGGGTATGTTGAAGGGAAAGGCTGGGCACATTCTGTTGCCCACCTGTCTGATGCACTTTATGCATGCGCAGGGCACCCGGAGGCCCTCAGGGAACAGGTTGCCCAGATATTGGACACAACAGGGGGGCTTTCCAGGCAGGAGAACCCACTGAGCAGCGGTGAACCTGAAAGGCTTGCATACGCTGCATGCAGGGCAATCAACAGCCTTGATGTCACAGAAAGGTCCACGGGCTGGATTGGAGATTACCCAATACCGGAAGGGGGAAGAAATTCTCCCTACGCCAGGCACAATTCAGGGGCCTTTCTAAGGAGCCTGTATTTTGACCTGAAATGGGAGAAAGCCGAGCCTCCATTGCTGGAAGCAATAGAAAGAAAGTTGCGGGATCTCGATCCATTGCACAGAAACGTTGATGCCCAGTGATGAAGATAAACCAGAATATTTCAGCAGCTTCCGGTCATATGATCTTCCACATGGTGAATGCGTCAGAAGCATCGCTGTAATATGCATTGAGCCTAGATGTGACGGCAAACCCGTATCTCTTGTAGAAGTTTATGGCCCCGTTGTTGTCGGTCTTGACTTCGAGTTTGATGCTGATGAAGCCATTCCTGCCACAGAATTCCATGAAGTCATGCATCAGCGCTTCACCAATTCCCTGCCTGCGGTGCTTCCTGTCCACAGCAAACATAAGGATGCGTGCTTCATTGGGCTTTATTTTTGAACATATCATGAACCCCTGGATCCTGCCGTCCAGCTCGTACACCTTGAACCCATCTGGCCAAGCCTCATAGAGGTCAATAACAAGGTTGTTCGTGTAGTATTCACTGAGGGAGTTTTCCGCAATCTCCAGCACCCTGGAAACGTCCCTGGGCTCGAATTTCCTTATTATGCCATACCTCTGGCTGTTGACATGCATGGTTTATACCACCATAGATTGGATCACGCATTAGTACTTTTCTACTAAGAATAATAAAAATCTGGGATGGGGGGATAAGAAACTGATGGAGTTGGATGATTTCTCTGAAATATCCATTCATGGGTTTCGGGAGCAAAAGAATATCAGGACTGCTCAAGCTGCCGGAGCTTGATCCGCCTGACTTCGCGGTTGTAAGCCTCTGCAACGTCTGAAAATCCTATGGTCCCAAGGACCCTGTCCCTGTCCTTTGAATCCACAACCACAAGTTTTCCGGAGGTGGTCCTCGTCAGCATGTCTAGAGCCACGTGTATGTTCTCATCCTGGGTAATGATGGGCGGGTCCCTGGTCAGAGCCTCCGATACCCTGGCGGTCGAAAGGTCCAGCTCCTGAGTCAGGTTCTCGATGGAGAGTGTTCCCAGAAGGTTGTGGTTCTCCTCCACAACGATCATCTTGGTCTTTGTTGACCTAAGGAGTGCAACAACCTCCCTGAGTGTCTTGTCAGGCCCCGTTGAGGGGTAGTCGGTGACCATTGCGTCATACACCGAGACCTGGTCCATCACCGGCTTCTCGTACTCTTCCCTGTGTGCTGGAGAAGCCTCCCTGTTCTTCACCTGTGCCTTGTAAATTGAGTTCTTTGTTCCCGAGACGAAGTATGAGACCGTGGTGGCCAGCATTAGGGGGAGGAACAGCCCGAATCCGCCGGTCATCTCAGTTCCCATGATCATCACCGAGATGGGTGCCTTTGCTATGCCTCCAAAGAATGCGATCATTGTCACAATGGTTATCTCCGTGACATTGAGGAAGGGAAAATATGGCTGAATGAGCAGGCCAAAGGCTGCTCCCAGGAATGCTCCCGTGACGATTCCCGGGGCGAAGACCCCGCCGGATCCGCCTGAGCCTATGGTGAGAGAGGTCGCAACGATCTTGAGGAAGAACAGGATGAGGAGGATGTAGATGGGCAGGTAGTAAAGGTTCTTGAAGAAAATCAGCTGGATCCAGCCGTATCCCAGGCCAAGGATCTGCGGGAACCATATTGCAACAATGCCCACAATAAGGGCCCCTATTGCAGGCCTGAAGTATTTCGGAACCCGGCCCATTCTCATGAAGAGGGACTGGACTCCGTAAAAGGTCTTCACATAAAGGACACCCCCAAGGCCCGCCAGTATTCCTGCTGCCAGGTATATTGCCAGTGCAACTGGATTGGCGAAACCAAGCACTGTTGTGGTGGGGATGGTGAAAAGGTGCTGGTAATCGAAGGGGAAGCCGAAAATCAGGAAACCTGTGATAGAAGCAATAATCGAAGGTATGAGGGCCTCGACCTCGAAATCCTGCCTGTAAAGGATCTCAGTGCTCAGGAGCGCACCTCCAAGGGGAGCCATGAATATGCTTCCAATGCCTGCCCCAATGCCAGCGGCCATTGCAATCCTCCTGTCGTGGTTGGACATCTTGAATGCATCAGCCACAAATGACCCGAAGCCTGCTGCTATCTGTGCGGTTGGGCCCTCCCTTCCCGCACTTCCTCCTGATCCAATGGTGACAGCAGAGGAAATGAGCTTTATGACCGGAATCCTGCGCCTGATCTTTCCATTGTTGTAATGGAATGCAGCAATGGCGGCATCAGTTCCATGGCCCTCGGCCTCAGGCGCGAAGCGGTAAACGAGAAACCCGGATATCAGGCCTCCAAGAACGGTGGAAACTGGAATGAGAAGCCTCTTGTAGGTTCCCAGTGAAAAAACAGCGGTCTGCCCGCCTATCCCCTCCGTGGGGAGTGTTATTCCCGTGATGCCATGGAGCATATAGGTTGAGACCAGGCTTATGGCCTCATAGAGGGCCAGGCTTCCAACGCCTGCAATGATTCCTATGGCCAGGCCAACAAGTACCCACTTTCCGATAGTACCCTTCTGCAGCATCCTGTGGATGCTCTGTACAAACCGGCTCTCCCTGTTGATGCCTGACAACGGTGAGTGATTTGAGAGGGCTATAAATTATTTGGGAACTGTTGCTATTTGTTTCGCGAATTGAAAAAATCCATTGCATCCCCAACCGGATCCTGCGACATTTTCATTTCGGGTATGTATTTCTTGAAGTAGGCGGCCCGCCTGTCCAGTATAATTGCAGACCCAATGTCGCTGGAACTCCTGATGAGCCTCCCTATGGCCTGCCTCATCTTGATCAGCACAGGAAAAGTCACCGCGTACTCCCATCCGTTCCTGTGGACGTTCTCATAGTATGCATACAGCGATTTCTGCTTTGCATCCGGCTTGGGGTAGGGTATGCCTGCAATGACAACCACCTCAAGTTCATTTCCCGGAAAATTCATTCCCTCCGAGACGCGGCCGCCCATGACAGCCAGGAGAGGCATGCTGCCTTTCCTGAATTGGTTCAGCAGGGTCATTAAGTCCTGCTGCGAGGTCCCCCTCGATTCGGAAATATAGTCAAAGTTGAGGCCCAGCCTGATGATCCTGTCCATCAGGTTGTATGATGTGAAGAAGACAACGGTCTTCCTCTTCACCCTGCCCACTATTCCTTCTATGAGGTCACGCATCCTCTGGGCTTCAGTATCATCAAATTCATCGAACTTGGTCGATATATCATCATAGTAGATCACCTGCAGGTTTTCCTCGGGAAAGATCCCAGAGACTCTCTTGGCAGGCAGATCGGTGAATCCTGTTATGTTCCTGTAGATCTGGAAGGGCTCCAGTGTTCCGGACATGTGTATGGTCTTCGAATGCAGCAGGGGCTCAAGTATGCCCCGCGGCTCCATGCAGAATGCCTCCACCTTGCCCCCATCCTCCTTTGAGATGATGGCAACGAAACCTTCGTCTTCAGAATTCTTCCATGTGAGCATCTTGCTTGAAAGGGCCAGCACATGAGACCTGGGCACCTTTCCCATGTCCTCCTTCTTCTCGCTTATCATTTCCCCGAAAAGGGCAAAGATGGATGTGTATGCCCAGAAGTTGTCAAGTGAAATTTTTGAGCCAATCGCAGCATATTCCGTGAATTCGCGAAACTGGATCCTTGTTTCGTCCCTCTGGTCCAGGTGTTCCCTTGTAAGGTCCATGATGGCATTTCTAAGCATTTCACAGTAATCAGTGGCACGGAACCTTTCTGAGAGTTCAGAATCGCCGAATTCCTGGGCCTCCTTCTCTGCCAGCTCAATGTTTCTCAGCGTTATGGCGTATGAGGACAGTTCCCTTGCAAGGTCAGGAAGGTTGTGTGCCTCGTCCATGATTATCACAAGCCTCTCCCTTGGAACTCCCCAACGGGACAGGAACCTGTCTGCCACAGCGCTGTTCAGGAAATACGAGTAAGGCGCAACAACGATGTCAGCCTGTGAGGCTGCAACCTTGAGGGACTCATACGGGCATACAACATTCTTTATGCCGTAATCGAGAAATTTCTCTGCATCGGGGATCTGGTCGTATATCATTGCAGTGGTTGCCGAGGCGGTGACCTTATCATTGAAAAACCTGCACTCTTCTGGATTTCCTTCCCTGACCTTCCTCTTCCTGGTGCTGCAGAACCTCGACAGGGAATCCGGAGTGAAATCCGACTCGTTCTCCATCTCCATGTAAAGGGGGCAGAGATTGCGCCTTCCCTGAATTGGCACAGCCTTGATGTCCTGGAAGCCCGATATCTTCCTGAGCTCTTTCAGAACCTGTTCCTGTTGTGAATTTGTCCTGGTGAGGTACAGGATCTTCCTGTCGTTCTCTCTGGCAAATTTAAAAGCTGCCGCAAGGCCTGTTATGGTCTTTCCGGAACCTGTGGGAGATTCAAGGGCCACAGCAGGGTGCGTCACAAGCCTGCTGTTAACAAATTCTACCAGGCTGGCCTGGTATTCCCTGAGTCCCCAACTATCGAGCAACAGTTTCCTCTCGCAGAAAACATGCTGTTATGGCATTTTAGACTTTATTTCATTTCTTCTGTCGTCGAGGAGTGATGGATCGGGAACAAGTTTAGCGGCATCCTCAACGCATTTGAGAGCCTCGTCAAACTTTCCCATCTTCTCATATGCCTCTGACTTGGCCAGATGGTACTGGTAGTTGTCGGGGACCATTTTAAGGGCCGAGTCCATATCCCTGATTGCGTCCTCATACCTGCCAAGATGCATCAGGAGCTCGTATCTCCTGTATGTGAAGATCTGGTCTGTGGTGTTAAGTTCCACCGCCTTGTTGAAATCCTTGAGGGCCGCATCGGTGTCCTGGTTCTTCCAGTGGGCGTTGGCCCTGTTGTAATAGTAATCCGGAATGTCGTTCTCCAGTGTTATGGCCCTGGAGAAAGCCTCAATGGCCTTATCAAGCTCACCCAGGTCATCGTATGCAGCTCCAATGGCATTGTAGTAGTCTGCATGGTCAGGGTAGAGTTCTATGCTCTTCTGGTAATCCTTGATGGCCTGCTCAAGCATCTTCATTGAGTAGAAAGTCAAACCCCTGTTGAAGTGGAAATCCGGCTCATTCTCGATGAGCTTTATTGCCTTTGTGAATTCCTTGATGGCCTCAGGGTACTTTTTCAGGTTGAAATAGGATATACCTCTTTCGTTGTAATCGTCTGCCTGTTCTGATTTTCCCGTGGGTGCGAATGTGGACACAATGCCTAAAGTAGCCTCTGATATATTAACCTTGATAAGTACGGCTTACTAATTTTTCAATGTTTCTTGTAGCAGTGCAGGCTAAAATTCTTTCACTTCTCAGAACAGCCTGCCTGTTCTGCCTTTCCTGTAGAGATTTTTGTAGGTTTTCCAGTGGGTTCTGGCGATTCTTGAAAGGTCAGTTCCCCTCTCGAAGGATTCCTTGAGAAATTCCACTGTCACTGGATCAGCCGGATATCCAGATCCGATGGTGCCGTATTCTTCTTCAATCTGCCTTACTGACCTGTCCCTCAGCACTTTGGAGACGATTGAGGCAGCCGAGACTGATGGATACTTTGCATCGGCCTTGTGTTCACAGACTACCCTCTTCCCTGTTCTGCTTGACAGCTTCCTGGAGAGCCTTTCCTCGTTAACGTCAAACGAATCCACATAGATTGTGCAGTCGAAAGGTGCCCTGCTTATGACCTCTGAATAGGCATTTTCCTCTATGTCATTCAGGTTGATACTGTCCATCATTTCATTGAGTTTTATTGCGCTTATTTCCTTTGTATAGACGAAGTCGCTGTTATCCCTTATGAGCTTGTCAAGACGTTCCCTTGAAACACTGCTCAGGGCCTTGGAATCCCTTGCCCCTATGTCCCTCAGCCTCGCAGCATCGGCACAAACGATTGATACCACGAGAGGGCCAATGACGGGACCCCTGCCCGCTTCGTCAACCCCACAGCTAAATTTCAATCCCTCCGGCATGCCCTTCATATTTCAGGACAATGTTCGAAAAGTGTTAAATTTTCCCAGATCATTATGCTTTCAGGCTTCAAATCATGTATTCCACCGATCACGGCTCTTTCATGAAGGATATGAGGGAGAAAATAGACGAGGAACTCAATGCGTTCTTTCATGAGAGGGAAGGCGGATCATTCGACCCCGTTTGCAGGAGCGTGAATGAACACATCAGGGATTTCACGCTCAACGGAGGCAAGAGGTTGAGGCCCATGCTTGTGGTGCTCGGGCATGACCTTTTTGCAGAGCCGGACAGGAGAGTGTACAAGGCCTCAATATCAATAGAGCTGACCCAGACGTACCTCCTCATTCATGACGACATCATGGACCAGAGTGAGATAAGGAGGGGAAAGCCCAGCCTGCACATGAGCGTGATGGAGAAGCTACGGGGCAAGGTTGGGGACCCGAAACGCATATCCGAGAATATTGCCATAGTTGCAGGAGACCTTGCTGACTCTCTTGCACATCAAGCCCTTCTTGAGTGCGGGCTCCCTTCAGAAGATGTCCTCAAGGCAAATGTGGAGCTCTCGAAGATCATAGAAATGACCGGATACGGCCAGCTTATTGACATTGACTCAGCGGCCAATGAAGAATTTTCCCAGCCGGACCTTCTGAGGCTGCACATCCTGAAGACCGCGCGATACACAATAGAGGGCCCGCTGATTCTGGGCGCAATGCTTAGCGGGACCACCGAGGACGTCAAGCCTCTCAGTTACTACGGAACACTCCTGGGAACCGCTTTCCAGCTGCACGATGACATACTTGGGCTCTTTGGCGAGGAAGCTGAGACAGGAAAATCCATAAAGAGCGATGTAAACGAAGGAAAGAAGACCCTCCTGATGCTCAAGGCAATGGAACTTTCGGGGCCTGAGGAAAGGGAATTCATCAAGAAATGCCTCTCCAGCGGCGATATCAGCGATGAGGATTTCAATCGCCTGAAGGAAATAGTCATGGAGAGCGGCTCATACGAATATTCAAGGAACCTCATGCAGAAGATGACCGACAAATCCAAGGAATACCTCTCACAGGTGAAAGGAGACGCAAGGATCAAGGAATTTCTGTCCTGGTTTGCAAATTATATAATTGAGAGGAAGAGCTAGTACTTTGGCTTGTGTTTCTGGTACATCTCCCTCAGCGTGTTATCATCCACATGTGTATAGATCTGAGTGGTTGCCACACTTGCATGGCCAAGGAGTTGTTGGATGAATCTTATGTCGCCGCCATTTCTGAGTATGGCTGTGGCAAATGTGTGCCTGAGAACATGAGGGGTCACCTTCTTTGTCAGACCAGCATCCTTCGCAAGGTTCCTCACAATTCTCTGGACCGTGGAGGTGTCAAGTGGCGTTCCCTTCCGGCTCACAATGAGGGCCCTGCTCAGTGTAATCATGTTGTATCTCTCGGACAGGTAGGACCTGATGATTTCCCCCAGTCCGTCTGGTATGATGACGATCCTGTCCCGGTCGCCTTTTCCAGAGTAAATGCCTATTACTCCCTCATCAAGGTCAATATCATCGATCTTCAGGCTGCACAGTTCACCCACACGCATTCCAGTGTGCGCCAGCAGTGAGACAATAAGGTTCGTTCTCAAATCCTCGTCTGCTTTCTCCAGGAGTTTGGCAGTCTCCTTCTCACTCAGGTAATTGGGCATCTTCTTTGGCCGTTTGGGAACAGTGAGATTCACGGGGGGAGTGAGGCCCTTGTACTTGTAGAAGTGGCGGAGGGCCTTGATGGCCAGGTACTGGCTGGTCTTTGAGTAATTCCTTTCGGAAGCCAGGAAATTCTTGTAATTTTCAATGTCAGAAGGAAGGCAATTCTCAAGGGGTTTGCCGGTGAAGTCCATAAAGATTGACACCAGAAACCGATACTCCTTGATTGTGTGAGGGCTCTTTCTCTCACCGAGCATAAAAGAGGAAAACCTCTCGATCTCCTTTGCAGCCTCCATCACTTATGTAGAAAGAAACTTGATATTAATTTATTTTCAAATCTGGAATCCGCGCAGAATTAGTGGAGACCCTGCGATGAAATGCTGAATTCTGCATGTGAGGGCTTGAATTCAGCGGAAATCAGTCTCATGGTGATTGAAAATCCATAGGTTGTGTTGTATTGAAGTTTGGTTTCGGGTTGAATTGCGGACCCTCCGCATAATATCCTGTCAGAGACTTCGAAGTTGAATACCTGGCCAGATTTCATTCCTGTGTCATTATTGAAAGTGAAATCTGTTGTGGCCCACCCTGTGAAGGTGATGCATTTATGAAGTCCAAAAAGGGGTGGAGCAGAGCGGGGAGGTAGGTCTTGTTGTTCTGGGTCGTATAGTTTCTGATATAGCCTGCAAATGCACTGGGAACTCCTTCCAATGGGTTAACTGCAATTCTCAAGCCGGTTGGATGAAGATTGCCGGGGAGATTGCCCTTCACATACAAGAGTGAACTGACATAGAAGAGGGGCGTGTTATTGACCACATTGAATACGCTTACCGAACCGGATGCCTTGATGTGAAATGTATAGTTGCCATTTTCAGGTAATGTTGTTAACGCATTCAGGCCCGGCAAATTATTGATCTGGGTGACATTGCTGCTGAACGGGCCACCTATAACTGTGTAGGTTTGGCTTCCTTCCTTGACAGTGTATGAGGGAGTACTTATATCAAAAAGGAGAAGTGATGGCACAACAATGATTGCTGCAATTGCCAGGCCTGCAACAGCGGCCAGTTTATTCTTCAATCGTTGGTCCATCTCTTATAATAATTATATCCATATTTATAAATTTGAATTTCAGAAATGAATAATACAAAGATTTGCATGTGAAAAACATGCAGGCAGTAAACATAGGTCCGGACTTCGGGAAGGAAAATCTCAAGCTGGTTGATGTGCCAAAGCCCACCCCGGGACCGGGGGAAGTTCTAGTGAAGATAACGCACGCTGGAGTAAACCCAATTGATTACGGCGTGATTCATGGCAGGATTGTGTACAACCTCACGCCGGTTCCGCATATCCCAGGCTCCGAAGCAATAGGGGAAGTGGAAACGGATGGAAAGCTCTTCCGGAAAGGGGACAGGGTCATGCTGTACAACAGGGTCTTCGATGGGACATGCAAAATGTGCAGGTCGCACATGGAACACCTCTGCAGCAATGGAGGCATACTGGGGGTTGTGAACAACGGCGTTTATACAGAATATGTGCCACTCCCTGAGAGGAACCTTTTCCAGATACCACAGGGAATGTCGGATGAGGTTGCGGTTTCACTCCCGATTGGCGCCCTGACATCATACCGTGCCCTTCTCAGGGCAGGAGCGGCACCCGGCAAGTCAATCCTGATCTATGGGGCAGCCGGAAACACAGGCATATTCGCTTCGCAGCTGGCATCCATCATGGGACTTGACGTCTATGGGGTATCAAGAAAGGACTGGATCAGGGACTACGGTTGCATTGAAGCCTTCAAGACAGGCAGTGTGCCGGAGGATTTCAAGGCAGATATAGTGGTAAACTCAATCGGCGCGGGATACTGGCAGGAAGCTGTAGCCCATGTCGCCCCGGCCGGAAGGATCGTCTCATTCGGTGTGCAGACCGGCAAGGACACCACTCTTGACATTGCCAGGCTCTACACAACTGAAATGAGCATAATAGGGTCCACGGGTGGAACAATTCATGACATGACCGGGCTTCTGAACATAGCGAAGAATCATGAGCTCAAGGCTCCGGTTGCCTCCAGAATTCCCCTCCAGAATGTGAGGAAGGCAATGGAGGAATTCGAGAAAATGAGGGACGGAAGGCTGCTTCTCACAACCTCATAAATTCTTCAGAATGGAGATTCGCTCAGGGATATTGCCGGAGAAAATGTAGGAGCCTGAAACAAGGATGTCTGCACCTGCATCAACAACTCTCCTGCCGGTGACATCGGTCACT
>JBJKSX010000042.1:0-10117 GCA_046703545.1 Thermoplasmataceae archaeon
TGCGCCTGCCCATGGCTGGCTCTCGTCATCTGTGTTTATGTTCATCATGCCGCAGTCAACCAGGACTCTGGAGTTGTTTGTGCTTATGAGGGTGGCACTTCTTCCGACCTCCCTGTGGCCTCCCAGCGCGGTAACTCTGACCCAGGTTTCTCCCGGCATCTTCGGTGAGTTGAGTTTCTCACCAAGATTATGGAGGAATAGCTTTCTATCCTGCTTGAACTCCCTGAGGAATTCACGCATTTCCTTGACCGTACGGGAATGCATTGGGGGTGCCCTGACAACTCTGGGGGACCATTTTGTCTGTTCCTTTATGGCCACAATGTAATCAGAATCCCTTGATGTGATCACAGAGGGCTCTTCCACTTCTATGACCGCCTCGCCTGTATCAGACTCAAAATAGAGGTCCTTGAATCCAGCAGAGTCAGGGATAATCTCCTTGATGATCTTTTCCGCCTCTTCTTCAGGCACCATTATTGAAGGGTCGGGCCTTATGGGTATTCTTCTTCTCATTTCCTGCGCTATCTGTTTGGCCAGGTCTTCCCTCTTTGAAAAAAGTTCAAGGTTCTTGGTGTAGACTACGATGGTTGGACCTTCATAGTCAACTTCCGTTATCTCGTGCTCTGGATAAAGCCTGTCGAAAATAGCTCTTGCTTCTGATAGGTAATCTCTAAAAGACATTGTTGGGAACGCCCCGATTAAATTAAATAATGATAGGGTTTAAAGTTAGACGACTAATTTATATTTTTTTATTCTTTCAATGACTTCTTCGTCTGAGAGTCTCTTGAAACCATTAGTCTTGTCAATGACGGCAACGTCAATGAGGCCTCCTGATGCGGAGTCTCTTGCTTTTGCTGCTGTAATGCCGCGTATGGCCAGTTCTATGCCTTCGTCGACACTCATGTCCCTCCTGAACCCATTCTCAAGGACACCATAGACGAAGGGTGATCCAGAGCCGGTGCTGCAGTATTCGTCTTCTATGGAACCGCCCGCTGCATCAACTGAGAACAGGTGTGGCTTCTTGTCGTATCCTCCCACCAGGAGCTGGACCATGTATGGGTAGAATTTTGACTGGTTGAGCATGTTTGATAGGAGTGTGGCTGCGGCCTGTATGGGCATGTTCACTCTTCTCTGGAGCCTGTAGAGTTCAAGTTCAGCTGACATGTACCTGACCAGCACCTGCGCATCTCCAACCAGACCTGCTACGGTCATGGCTGCGTGGGTGTCTATCTGGTTGAGCTTGAGCCCCTTTGCCTCCTTGTGTGCAATGAAATGATCCATGGTAGCCCTCCTTTCGGTGGCCATTACCACAGCATCTTTGACTATAATTCCGACAGTTGTTGTCCCGGTGTGTAAAGCTTGATCCATTAATTCACATCCTATTATAACTGACTTAGGCAGAATTTGGTTTTGATATTAAAGCCCTTTGATCGGCGGCTCAATACAATACCATTCGACGGCCCATTCTGTGTTCCTAAATATGTCTAATGCCTTTAAAAAGGATTTGTATGGTGGGCACACATTTTGGCAAAATATTCGGGCACGGAAGCTTATTGCCATATAACACCGTCCAAACTCCAAATGGTCTGAAGAGCAGTCAAGTTAATTATATATCGATACGAGATACCATGTTATGGTACTGTACGCGAGAGACATTATGAAAGAATACACGTTCATGCTTGGCGAAGACGTTTCTGCGAGTGAAGCTGCAAAGATCATGGGAAATGACCACGTGGGCTTCGTTATAGTCAAGGTTGATGACAAGCCTCACGGTATGGTCACCGAATGGGATTTTGTCAACAAGATCATCGCCAAGGGCCTAGACCCCAAGGAAGTGAAGCTGAAGGACATCATGACATCTCCCCTGGTATTCATTGATCCCAAGACACCTACGGACCAGGTGACAGTCCTCATGAACAAGCACGGTGTCCGAAGGGTACCCATTGTTGAAAATGGAAGGCTTATAGGTGTCATAACCTCAAGGGATGTTCTCAGGATTTTCAAGGATTATATGGACAACCTGTCCGATGTTATCGCCAGATTCGGGAATTTCTAGATTCCCACTTCTGTGCAAATCTCATTACTCACACCTTGAATATGTCCCTGAATATGGAAAGCAGGTCTCTAGTATCTCCCCGGCAGTATTCCTCGAAATCTGTGGAACCTGACCTCCAAAGCTCTTCTATAACTTCTCCGACATTCTTTCCTTCTTTGATGACCAGGTCCTTTTTCCTGTCCAGATCCAAATGGCTGAAAACCCCATTTGCAACCACATCTGACAGTTTCCTGTACTTGTAATCCCCATCGATGCTTCCAAGAAAGTCGGAAACCACAGGCATCATGTCCAGGCAATAGGAAACAGAGAGATAGTACTTGAGATTCCACAGCTGCTTTTCATAGGCCCTCTGCCGCATCTTGAGCCTCAAGAGGGGTATGTCGTAGCCAGAATGGTTGTACCCTATGATTATGCCAGGCCTGAAGGATGCAATGAATGAATCAAGCTGTGATAGTATCCTGTCCTCCTCCTGTTCCGAATCATCCTGGGCGATGTAGAGCTCTGTTTTCAGCTCAGGATCGTAATAGGACAGTGAAACCGCAATTATCCTCTCACCTGTGAGGAATTCACTGGTGTTTCGGATCAGGGTTTCCAGATCAATGGACAGCAGGCTTCCTATTCCGGCCTCATTCACGAACTGCTTCACAATCTTGCTGTAATATTGGGCAGACAACAAGATAGATAATGCGCAAGATACAAAAATATTGCCAAATGAAATAATGTAGGCTTTAAATCACAGTCAGTAATGACTTTCACATGAGATATGCTCAAAGAGACTTTGTTGGCAAGAACACAAACCTCGACAAACTGCAGAACCTGATACAGGATTTCTTCAAAGAGGAGGGCTTCAAGCTTCAATCATCAAAACATCCAAATGGTTACCTTATCCAGGCCAAGAAAGGCGGCATATTCAGGACTCTGCTGGCGGCAAACCGTGCATATACCGTTATAATTGAGGGCGAACCATCAAACTTCAAGATAAAGATAGGTGTAGGGGAATGGCTCAAAGACCTCGGAGTTGCCTCCCTTGAATCATTCTTCCTGTCTCCGCTGCTTGCTTTTGTGGAAGTGCCCGAAGCACTCTGGTCCTACGAAATAGAACACCATCTCTGGCATTACGTGGAAACGGAAATAGAACTGGGAATCCAGTAAATTCTTACCATTTTTCTCCGGTTATGCGCTGGAACATATCCACGTACAAATCGGATGTTTTCCTTATCATTTCTTCAGGCAGAGCAGCTATTTCAGGCTCTGGCTTGTTGTTTTCCCTGGCCTCGTAAAGGTCCTTGTGGTAGCCGGTTGAACGATAATACTGCCTTACAAACTCCTTGCTGAGCTCCACTATTTCACCGTGCCCGTACTTTTCACTGTCCCAGAACCGGTCTTCATCAGCAGTTCCGAATGTGTCCACCACGATGGGCTCCCTGCCGGCGCCGAAGGCAAATTCCTTCTTTCCGTCAACATGGATGAGCCCTCTCTTGAGGACCTGCTTGTTTATCCTACGGTCAATCTTCAGGATGCATTCCCTCACGTTGTTCAGTTCAGAACCGGACATGCCGCCTATTTCAATCGCCTCTCCCTTGGTCAGGACCCTGTCGTACTTCTCAAACTTGGTGGTGACTTCGAAGAAGGGGTCATCAAGTTCTTCAC
Source organism: Thermoplasmataceae archaeon (assembly GCA_046703545.1). Lineage (GTDB taxonomy): Archaea > Thermoplasmatota > Thermoplasmata > Thermoplasmatales > Thermoplasmataceae > JAJZOM01. The sequence goes on from JBJKSX010000042.1 coordinate 3,704, forward strand.
CATAGCTTGGGGCGTGGTTAAGGCCAAGGTCTTCCGGTGTCACCTTCCCTGATTTCACGCGGTCATACAATGAACCTGCCACATAGTATCTTGTTATGAATTCCAGGGGGATCACGTATTCAACCTCATATGGGTTTCCCTTTCCCTCAGGCACATAGAATTTCTTAACCCTCATCTCGGTTGGAGAGGGCATCTCCAAGAAATGTGTTGATACCCTGGCGGATTCCGCAGCCATTTTGAACCAATGCGCGGATGTCCTGCAAAGGGATTCGCCTTTCTTTGGAATTGTGTTGGGAATCATTTTGTCAAAAACAGAAATTTTGTCCGTGAATTTGAAAAGAAGGGTTTCGCCCTCGTCATAAACTTCTTTCACTTTGCCGACTCGTATGAGTTCCATTTGGCAATAATCGCTTGGAGTGGATATTAAATTTATGCATATGCCCCAAGTCCAACTCTTCTTCGGAGCTTTACCTGGAAATGCTTCTTGCAGCAGATGTGTCCAAAAAACATGATTTAAGTCGAGAATGGGCTTTACATGCTGTTGAGCAAGACAGAAGACTGGGCAAGGTTTCTTGACAGGAATCTCAGGAACCTGGATTTCAGGAATAACACCAACGGAAGGATAGATCAGAGCTTGGAGCTCATCAGGGAAGGCAATGACCTGAAACAGATACAGGCAAAGCTAAACCTGGGAAAGAAAGAAGCTTCAATAATATTCGAACTGGCGCACTCGAGAATAAGGATACAGGGAAAATTTGAACGGTGGAACAGGCTCTGGATGGACCAGTACCTCGCGAGCTACTCCACTCCTGAAATTGTTTGCAGATACCGCGCAGGCAGAATCGAGGATTTTGACATCATTGAGGCCGGCTCGGGAGCAGGAATGCAGAGCATCTTTCTCTCAATGGCCAACAGATCAACACTCAGTGTTGAAATTCAGCCAGAAAGGTACAGGATGGCAAGGCTGAATGCACTTGAATACAAGACCGGAAAGCTGGATTTTGTAAACGGTGACATCTACACCCTTTCTTCGAAAGTTGACATAGACAGCAATACTCTCATATTCAGCGATCCCGCCAGGCCACAGACCGAGGGTGAAAGGGCAATGTCAAGCCTCATACCATCCCCGGAGAATCTCATAAGAATATTCGGGGACAGGACAGAGAACTTCGTCTTTGACCTTCCACCGCAGATGAAATGGGAAAACATTGGAATCCCGGGCGAGAAGGAATACCTGTCCATTGACGGAAAGCTAAACCGCCTGACACTCTATTGCGGCCGGCTCGCCAGGGGCGAGTCGTCAGCGATAATGCTTCCAGGCAATATCCGGGTTTCAGGCAATCCGGGGAACCCCCATGAGGAAAACCCGCAGGACATAATGGAATACATACTGGTCCCGGATGTTTCAATTGTGTATGCCAGGCTGCTGTGGAAGGTCCAGCAGAATTTTGACGTCCACTATTCTTGGAAGGATGCCAGGAGATATTTCTTCACCTCCCACAAAATGCAAGATGAATTCCCTGGAGAACAGTATGAGGTTCTCTCTAATGGGAATTTTGAGAGCCTGAATGAGAGCCTGAAGAGACACGATGGCGGGAGAGTGTTCCTCAGGTTCCCCGCAGATGACCATGAGTATTATGAGATCAAGAGAAAACTGGAGTCGGGCCTTTCAGGGGACACGGACCTTTATGTTTTCAGGCGGAAGGAAAATTTCTGCATTACCAAAAAGGTGCAATAACCAATTGATTGTTCGTGCAACTATATATATGGCGATAAAATTCTAATGGAGACTCATATGATTGAACTCTTTGCAAAAGCCAGGCTGCCAATTATGTCTGGAATGTTTGAGATTTACGCATTCAAGTCAGAAGACGAAAAAGAGCACGCAGTACTTGTGAAAGGCGATATAATGGGAAAGCAGGACATTCCAGTGCGCATCCACTCTGAATGTCTTACTGGGGACGTCCTTGGATCCAGAAGGTGCGACTGCAGGGATCAGCTTCTACGGTCGCTTGCTTTCCTTGGAAAGCAGGATTATGGAATGCTCATTTATCTCAGGCAGGAGGGCAGGGGCATCGGGCTTCTAAACAAGATCAAGGCTTACAGCCTTCAGGACGAGGGCTACGACACAGTCGAAGCCAACATAAAACTCGGCCTGCCTGTTGACAGGAGGGATTACACTTTTGCCGTGGAAGTTCTGAAGTATTTCAAGATAAACTCCATAAAGCTCATGACAAACAACCCTGCTAAGGTTGATTTCCTTGCTGAGAACAATATCGAGGTTTCGGAGAGGATACCGATCAAGAGCACTCCCACCAAGTACGATGAATTCTACCTTTCCACCAAGAAGTACAGGATGGGCCACCAGCTTTAAACCTGCCATTTAAATATTTTCTTCAGATATCTAAAGCATGACACTTTACAGGGGCATTACAACCGATGCACCGGAAGGCGGTGTCAGTTATGGAGAAATAGATCTTGACCTGAGCGGTTATGAAGTCAGACTGAAGCCGATTCTCACCGGAATCTGCGGGACCGACAGGGGAATAGTGAACGGCGCTCTCCCATTTTCCTACAATCCGCATGGATCAGAGAAGCTAGTTCTGGGCCATGAGAGCCTCTGCATGGTTACCGAGGCAGGGAAGAACGATTTTGGGATCAGGGAAGGGGACTATGTTGTCCCAATGGTACGAAGGCCGGGAAAGTGCATAAACTGCCTGGCAGGAAGATCTGACAACTGCTCGGATGGAGACAAGCATGAAGCCGGAATTACGGGCCTGCATGGGTTCATGAGGGAAGAATTCGGGGACAGTGCGGAGTATCTTGTGAAGGTTCCTGACCCATCGATTGGGGATGTGGCAGTTCTCACAGAACCGGCCAAGAATGTGTGCAAGGCCTTTGAAATGTTCGACATTGTCTCCAGAAAATCAATTTTCACCGATGGCGCCGGCTCGTACAATGAAAAGACAAGCCTTGTTGTTGGAACCGGCACCGAGGCATTCCTGTTCGCATTGAAAGCCAGGGATTACGGATTCAGGACGCACATAACCAACAGGCATGATATCGGCGGAGCCAAGTCGAAGCTTGTGGAAGAGACCGGGCTCGATTTCTTCGATTACAGCCAGTCTGATCCGGTGAAGGATTCCGGGCTGGACCTGGTGATTGACACCAGTGGGGACCCCGCCACAATACTGCGCTTCCTCGGAAAAATGAACCACAACGGCATCCTTGTGCTTTTCGGAACCAATGGCAAAGCCCCCGCAACCAATCTGAACGGGATGGATGTTGATTATATCGTGGAGTGAAACATAACAGTGCTGGGGTCCGTGGACGGTTCCAGAATCCATTATGAATGGGCATTGCAGGATATCACCAGGTGGAAGCACCAGTATGGGTCTGCACTGGATGACATGATAACCTCACGCGTCAAGCCTGAAAATATCGACATTTTCACACACAAATCTGCTGGAGAGATAAAAACTGTGATTGATTGGAGTTGAAAACAGATGACAGAAATAGTGAAGGCAAAACCCATAGCTGAGAACCTCAAAAAAGATATTGCGGAAAGGGTGAAGACGGCAAGGGAAGAAGGGAGCAACCCGACACTGGCCATACTCAGGATAGGAAATGATCCTGCTTCCGAGTTCTATTTCAAAGCAAAACTGAAGCGGGCCTCTGAATTTGGCGTGGAAACAAGGGCTGTAACTCTTGAAGAGCAAGTGCAAAGGGAGGAAGTCTTAGATTATATTGACAGGCTTTCAAAAGACCCTTCCATACACGGTGTCATGGTGGAGGCACCGGTGCCTGGCCATCTGGATTACAAGGAGATTGTCAACAGGATACCCTGGAACAAGGATGTGGATGGTGCTACCTATGAAAACCTGGGCAGGCTCATGTCAGGTCAGAAATGCCTTGCCGCTGCCACTCCACTCGCGGTCATGGAATATCTCAGGTTCCTGCGGCCCCCTCAGGGCAGCATGGTGGCGGTGATAAACAGGACAATCACAGTAGGAAGGCCCCTTTCCCAGCTTCTTTTGAACAACCACTTCACACCCGTTGTCTGCCACAGCAAAACCAGAAACCTTGCCCAGATATGCAGGAGTTCCGATGTGGTTGTTGTGGCTGCAGGAAAGCCATCCTTCCTGACAAAGGATATGGTGACCGAGAATACCATAGTCATAGATGTTGGCATCAATTCCGTGGAGGGAAAGATGAGAGGAGACGCGGACTCTGAGCAGCTTAACAGCTTGGTGAAGGCGATAACTCCGGTCCCGGGCGGAGTTGGCTCCCTTACCAGTCTGATAATATTTGAGAACCTTCTCACGGCCATGGACTACCAGAACGGGAAAAGGTAATTTCAGGCTGATACGAAATTTTGTTGCCCGCATAACGGGCGTTATGTTTATTTATTCACTGTAGATAATGTTAAGATTAGCATTTATGCAGGCCCAGGAAGAGATCACGAAAATAATTGATCTGATGAAGGATCAAATTCGTGACAGAACGCCTGTATTGGGTGTCAGCGGAGGCATAGACAGTTCGCTCACACTGATGCTTTTGACAAAGGCGTACCCTCCCGAGAAGATAAGGGCGTATTTCCTTCCAGATGGCAACACTCCGGAAAGCGATTACGGGGACGTCGAAGAGCTTGCAAGGGCAAGCGGGGTGAAGATCAACACCATAAACATTCAGCCCATGGTGGATGCCTTCCGGAAGACACTTCAGGTGGAACAGAAGGAGGCACTGGGCAACATAAAGTCCAGGGTAAGAATGGTTACCCTGTACTATTATGCCAACACATGCCGAGGCATGGTAGTTGGAACCACCAACCGCTCCGAATACATCGTGGGATACTACACCAAGTTCGGCGATGGGGCTTGCGACATAGAGCCCATAATGCACCTGCTCAAAAGGCAGGTGAGAGAACTGTCTGCTGAACTGAATGTTCCGGGGCGGATAATTGAAAAGGAACCCTCTGCGGGTTTGTGGGAATCCCAGACGGACGAAAGTGAATTGGGGATGTCCTACGATGAGCTGGACAGCATCATTGTGGATATATTTGATCATGAAAGTCAAAGCTCCGATCCAAGATACGAAAGGGTAAGGGAGCTATACAGGAATTCTTCACACAAGAGGAGGGGCCCAAGATCAGTGGTGTAGTGGGGAGAAATATATGGTTGCAACATTTGCTGCGGAATACTACCAAATCAGTCTGATTCTTATCCTTGCAGCCTTTGCTATACCTATTTCCCGAAAGATTGCCGTTGCCGATATCCCCATTCTGATAGTGCTGGGCATCTTTTTTGGGCCTGTACTGGGAATCATCAATGACCAGTTTGCATCCAATTTCCTGACGCAGTTCGGAAGCATTGGGATAGGCCTTCTGGGAATCATGATCATCCTGTATTATGAGAGCCACTACATGAACTTCAGGATCCTGAGGAGGCACTTCTTCCGGATCGCTTCGCTGGACATAATCGGAATCCTAATAACCGCAGTAACTGCAGGGTTGGTATTCTCATTCATTTTCCACGCCCCAATAGCAATAGGCTTCCTGTTCGGGGCAATAATATCGCCAACAGACCCGGCCACGCTGATCCCGCTCTTCAAGAGGATCAACGTCCGCGAGGACATTTCAGGGACACTTGTGGGGGAGAGCCTGTTCAATGATCCTATCGGTATTATCCTTGTTTCAATAGGCATACTTATCATTGCCCCGCATGCATCCTACATCTCAGGCTTTTCAGGGATCGTGGACACTCTGGGTGTCCTTGGAGGGGCAATTGCATTCTTCTTCATCCAGGTAAGCATCCCAGCAGCCATTGGCATAGCAGTGGGATTCAGTGTCATAATTCTCAACAGATTCCTCAATTTTGAGAACCTCATTGTTGGGCTCCTTCTGGGAATAGTGATTCTGGAATTCACTGCCCTCGAGGCATCTGGGCTCACGCCTTTCCCTGCCATCATTGCAACTGGTGCCATCGTTGGCAATTTTTCTGACAAGAGCATATTCTGGAACCGGGAGGCAAGTTTCCAGGAGAACCTCTCATTCCTCGCACAGGCAATCATATTCCTGACCCTTGGGAGCATGCTGACAAGGGCCCAACTTGGCGACTACGCGCTCATAGGAATTGCCATGACTCTCCTGATAATGTTCGTGACCAGGCCGGTTGCTGTTTTCGGCGCCCTCACCCCTCTCTTCCTCAGGAGCAAGAGGAACATTGACCTGAAGCAGATGGCCTTCTTCTCACTGGTGGGGCCAAGGGGAGTGGTTTCAGTGGTCATGGCAACTGTCCCCTACAGCGTTGGCCTGAGCACAAACAACCCGCAGCTCCTGAAGTTCGGGCCAACAATAGCGGTCGTTGTATCCTTCATAGTGCTGTTCTCCATCATTCTCCAGACAATATACATACC
>JBJKSX010000043.1:0-6194 GCA_046703545.1 Thermoplasmataceae archaeon
GTGGATCCGCCTGCGCAGCCTGGGAAATCTTCGAGCTTGATTTTTCCATGGAGAAAATCTTCAATGCTCACAGATTCCTTTTCGCTGTTGTAGCCAAAGTAATGTTCACCTGCACCCGGATTGCAGAAACAGCCTGTCCTCACAGAGGCATTATTTTCTCTGGCTTTCTTGCCAACTATTCTTGCATCTACCACTCTTCCTTCCGGTGTCAGGATATTGAAGGCCGTTGCACTGCCATGCCTGTCTTTGTTCTGTGGAATATACAGGACTGCCATGGGATTGCCGTTACTGTGTTTCAGTTCCTGCAGCTTACTCACAAAGTAAGCTGAAAGACTCATGACATGTTGATGAATATTGGTCATCCCCACTCTTTCAAGGAATTCGATTCCACTGGAAACAGCTGCAATGTCGAGAAAATTCAATGTTCCGTCTTCAAAACCACGGGAACCATCTAGGAGATGGTGCGATCTGTTCAGTGTTGTGACCAGGTCTACAGTGCCGCCGCTGAACCAGGGCCTCTTCAGTTTTTTCAACGCATCCTTTTGTGCGATCAATGCTCCAACGCCCGTTGGATAACCAAACATCTTGTAAAATGAAATAGGAATGAAATCCGGTTTGTGCTTTCCCAGATCGAGAATGCTGGTGGGCACAAAAGCGGCCGCGTCGAGTATGACCTGGTATCCATAAGATTGAGCCAGATCTACCCATTCCAGTGGGTACAGTTCACCTGAAAAATTGGATTGTGCTGGATAGGCAAAAAGATCCGGGCTTGAAGGGTCCGTTCTGGACAGGTAGGATTGGATGTTGTCTGGCCCCGAATCCGCCCCCAATGGCACATACATCACATAGGACCTGCTTCTCAGGGCATATTCCCTGATCCCATTGACAGAATTATGGTTGTCTCTTGTTAAAACGAATTTGGAGGAGCTGCTGAAGGGATAACTTTCGCCAACAAGCTTCAGGGCCTGGCTAGCATTCTGGGTGAAAATGACTTCATACTCACTGGGATTTGCATTGAAGAAATCGAGTATTTTTTCTCTGGCTTTATCGACATGTTCAGTGCTTGCAATGGACGAAGGGCTGAAGGTATGGGGGTTTCCCATCACTGAATTTTGAAGCAGGCTATAGTGCCGGTCTATCTGCCATTGTGAGTATAGTCCGCTTCCCGTATAATCCAGGTAGATTTCATCAAGCTTGTCCAGTCTAGAGAACTCATCCTTTCGCAGCTGGTCGAAATCCATGTGCATCAATATTTAAAGTATGGTTCCCGATTTACCATCTGCCCCTGTTATATTAGGGTAGCAGGCCTCAACCTAAAGTCCAGATTTTCCCTGGAAAAAATGCTATCTGCCTGCATCAACCCAAGAAAATTCACGCATCAGCGGAAAGGCTTCAAAGACAGTGCTTTTTCAAAATCCGCACGCGGAAGGACAGGCTTGCTTTCGAAATGCGAGACAATAACCCGTTCAAAAGGAAGTCTGAGCATATCGCGCAAAGCAGGGATTTCCCATTTTTTGTGCCAGGGGGAATCCCATACTCTCAGTTCCCCTCCTCTTTCGGTCAGGGCGTCACCAAAGACAATTGTCCTGTGATCCGGGAGGTAAAGTGGAGTTTCTGCTCTCCCACGTGCATCGTAGAGTGGCATCAATCCACCGGGAAGCACTTCTTGCCACACCGGTGGGGATATTTCTGAATTGGTCACCTGATCCTTGAATAAGAAAAGCGGGCCGAATGCCTTGGTCCTGTACCTGTGCACAAACAGGTCAATGTCGCGGATATGGTCGGGCATGGTCGCAACCGCTATTGTGGGAGGATTGCTGTCCAACTTGTCCCAGAGCCCGATGTTGTCAAGCGAAGGAGATAGGGGATCTATAACAATAGTCTCTCCCCTGGATTCAACAAAAGTTGAAACTACAATCTGCGGATAGTCATCCCCTTCATTCCAGAATGGGTGCCTTGCTTTCCATATCCACAATCCAGGCAAGATATCCTCCATGCCTGGCCGGGTTTTGATTTTGCTCACGTTGCCCTCCATATATCCAACACGTTCCGATTTTTCAATCTTTCGATGGCACAAACTTCGTGGCTTCCATCCAAGCAAATCACCATGGGGGCATATCTGAGGGTTGTTCTGTTCCCTTTATCCATCTCAATAAAATCTCTGGAAAACTGCCAGGACAGGATTTCAATGTTCAGTCTAAATGGCTAGACCATCCTATTATAAGCGCTGCAGAATTAGTCAATCAAAGAGCCAACAGGCAAAAGCGAAATACGAGTGTGGTAACTTGCCGGATGTATCGATTGATAGGGATGTAGTCATTAGAGTCGCCAATCTCAGGAAACATTTCGGAGAAACCAGGGCGGTCGACGGAACTGAATTTGAGGTGGAGAGGGGCACAATATTTGCCCTGCTGGGAGCCAATGGGGCAGGCAAGACAACCACAGTTTCAATGCTTGAAGGCCTGTTGAAGAGAGATGGGGGAAAGATTGACATATTGGGCCTTGACCCATGGTCAGACCACAACAGGCTCAAGCTAAAGATAGGCGTAATGCCACAGGATTTCACTTTCTTTGAGAAGATAACCCCATCAGATTCCCTGAGGTTTTACCGGGACCTCTTCAATGCGGACATTGACTATGAAAAACTGCTGAAGCTGGTAATTCTTGAAAGTTCTGCAGATATACCTTTCGAGGAACTTTCCGGTGGGCAGAAACAGAAGCTTGGGCTTGCACTTTCTCTCGTGAACGACCCGGAACTCCTCTTTCTTGATGAGCCTACCACCGGCCTGGATCCATCTTCCAGGCGAGCAGTCTGGAATATAATTAAAGGGTTCAGGGAACAGGGAAAAACAGTGGTTCTTACCACGCATTATATGGAAGAGGCCGAGCAGCTCGCAGACCGAGTGGCAATCATGAATCATGGGCGGATTGTAATTCAGGGAACACTGGAGGAAATCCTTTCGGACCACGGTAGCGGAAGGAGACTTGTGCTAACATCCGGCAATGATATGGCACAATATCTCAGATCCAAGAGTATTGAGGTTGCCCAGGATGGAAAGAACCTCATCATGAAGGTGGATGGTGAACTCAGCCTTGTGAGGCTCGTCGAAATAATTGAGGACTCCGGCATCCATTACACACAACTTTCCGTAAGATCAGGAACGCTGGAAGATGTTTTCATAAGGCTGGTGGGCGAAATGGCGGAGGGAGAGCTTAAGTGACCAGCAGGATACTGGCATACTTCCGGATACAGGCAAAAACATACATTGCCACGAAGAGCGGAATATTTGTGGCTATCATTTTCCCGGTGATGATGACCTTCATATTTGGCTCCATAATGCCTGCAGATTATCTCAAGGACGTGATTCCCGGTCTCATCGGGTTCTCCATAATGACCGATTCCCTCTTTTCCATAGCTGCCAGTGCCTCGAAGTACAGGTTCATGAACATATTTGGCCAACTTTCGCTGACGCCGCTCAAGAGATCTGAGTGGCTCCTGTCTGTCTTTCTCTGGCACCTCATGATCGCGGGAATCTCCTTTGCCATAATTGTTGCCCTGGGCCACTTCGCCTATTCTGTTCCACTGACCCTCAATTTTCTCGTTGTTCCATTCATTGTATTCGGCACCCTGCTCTTCGTTTCCATGGGCCTCTTGATAGGGGTGATTTCACGTAGCATGGAGGGAGCAAGCCTTGTGAGCAACATTGTGGGGTTCCCGATGATGCTCCTTAGCGGGACATTCTTCCCCATATCACTGCTCCCATGGTATCTCGGTGAGGTTGTCAGGGTCCTGCCCCTGTACTACTTCATACAGGGGGTCGGTGACGTCATGGTCACAAACCATCCAATCGGGGGTATGCTGGACCTGGCTGTCGTAATTGCCCTCAGCATACTGTTCTTCTTTGCTGGAACATATCTTTTCAAATGGAGAAAGCGATAAATGGGCTGAACCGGCAAGAGCATTTCCTGAATTATAGTGGTATAAAATTTAATTATTCAATACCACTTTCCAGTAAATCATGCCGTCAACGGCATATGAGGTCATTCAATTGAACGGTGCGTTTTTGCTTCAGTCTCAGGTCATGGTCAATTCAACTCTCATTGTGGTTTTGTTCATGAGCACACTTCTTGCCCTGTACATGACCGGCAGTTATGCCAGGTCCAAAGCAAAGAGTTCAATGTTCTGGAGTATTGGTCTCTGGCTCTTTGTTATGGGAATTGTCGAGGAGATTGTTTTTGCAAATGGAATCTATTTCTCCTTTCTCATAAAGTCATATCTTTTCATAGTGGCATTACTGGTGGAAGTACTTGCCATGGGGTCCCTTCAGCTGCTTGGCTCCAAATCTGCAAGAAATGCATATTATGCCTTTTCACTCGCAGCCTCCATCTTCCTCCTGTACTCGCTAGTCGTTTCCAGCATTGGAAACATTATCACGACATATGTTGTGTTTGGCCCGCTCCCCCTGATGGTCACAATTGCTTCAGTCATAGTCACTTTCCCTGCAGCAATACTTCTTGTCATGACTGCTGCCATAACATACAGGAAGACAAGCAGTTCCAAGATGATCAGCATCATTGCAGGCGTCATAATAGTGAGCATTGCAGGGACACTTTACATCGTGAGTTTTCCTGCCTTCCTTTACATTTCTGAATTTATTGGCATACTCTTACTTTGGTTTGGATTCTACACCTTCAGGAAGCCCGTGGCAATGAGCAAACCCACAGGGGTGTAAACCGTTGGAAAATGACAGAAATCAATCAAGAGCCATGAAGCTGGTTGAAGCAGTCACATTTCTCCTGGGGCTGCAGTTTCTTCTCGGCATGTACCTTAACCTTTACGGGATAAATGGAAGCCTGATGGACAACCTGATACTTGGCGCCCATATTGCTGTGGCTTTTGCCATGGTAGGTGCCACCGGCGCCTCATTCTTTCTGGCCATCAAGATTGATGATTTGAAAAAAGGTGCATTTATGATTGGCCTCTCCCTGCTGTCCATCATAATTGCAGGTGCAATGGGGCTGGTATTCCTGTATTATGGCCAGAGCAATGTTTCTTCGTACCTCATGGCCGTCTTCTTCCTCATAGCCTACGGCTTTGTGGGATATGCAGGAGGAGTCATGAGGAGACCTCACAGGACTGCCCAGCAGTGACAGCCAACGGGCTGTTTTCCTATCCGGGATTCAGCGTCAAACCTTATATGCGGCTTGAATCTAAGTTCACAATGGACAGGGAGTACAAATTGAAGGGTTCTTCAAGGGCCATTGTTGCCCTGGAGACAGTCGACGAAGTGGAAGAGGCCCTGAAGGTTGTAGGGAAAGTGGCTGAGGAAGGCCTCTACCTCATGGAGGATGGGGTGGACCAGAAAAGGATAGACTTCACAAGGGAGCTTGTGAAGAACAACGGCCAGGAGGTCCTGTTCATTGTGGCCAAAGTGGAGGGCAAAATCGTGGGCTGCCTGGACCTTGTGAGGTACGGCAGATGGCCCAAAACCGATCATGTGAGGTACCTGGACATGGCAGTGCTCGATGGATACAGATCAATGGGCATCGGAAGCGCATTGATGGAATATGCAATTGAATGGGCAAGATCAAAGGGATTGGAGAAAATACTGCTTGAAGTTTTTGCCTCAAACAGGAGGGCATTCAACCTTTACAAAAAGTACGGCTTTGTTGAAGAGGGCCTCAACACGGGCGTTGTGGTTCTCAAGGGAAAGAAGGACGATATTGTACAGATGGGTCTTTTCCTTTGAAACCAGTGTGCAGGATCATGGGAATATAATGGGTCCACCAACAGGGTCTTTAGCTCTCTCACGTTTAATGTCATTGACATTTTAATTTTTATTTATTGTGGATTGAATCAGGCGCAAAAAGCATTACTGCGCTGATCACGACACAAAATGAACTCAACCAATCCCCTTGAATTCATGTGTATAGGGAAACTCCTGCGGTGAAAGTCACCACTGAGGGTGAATTATATCCGTTGTCATTTGCCAGCATCAGGTCATAAGAACCAGGTTGGAGTTTTGTGCTGAAGGACTTGGAGGATACATGCCCAGTGGTGAATACGTAGCTGTAGGGGACACCGTGGGAATTCAGGGAAGTTGCCTTTGAACTGAGCACTATATACAGGGTGATTCCTTCAGTTGTGGTGAACCCACCTGAAAGTGAAGAAAATGTGCTGACGTTGAATGGGA
>JBJKSX010000044.1:0-19533 GCA_046703545.1 Thermoplasmataceae archaeon
GCGCACAGAAAGATGCAGCGGAGCTTGAGACATATTTCAACCTTGCAGCGGCGATTCTCCTGGGCCTTAAGCCTGGAAACATTGATAGGGATGGACTCGATAACTTCAACTACTTCCAGAAATGTCGCTCTGAGATGTCAAAGAAGGTTGTCCCGCTATGAGTTCAGGTTCACTTCAGTCACAATGCATGTTCTACGAGGAATCCAAGTGTTACTTTCATGCTGCATATCCGACAGAGTGCAGGCTGTGCTTCAACTTCTCCACAGGGTACAAGGTAGTTGAGAAAGGCAAAGTGAAACCCGTATACACTCTGATGGATTACATGGCGTCCACTGGGGACAAGAAGCTCATTTTCCCAAAGGGGAAAGGATTCCAGCGCACCCTCTGAGAAGCACGCATCTGTTTAATATATTCTTGGCAATACCTGTTATACTGGGCCCGTGGGGTAGCTAGGATATCCTTATGGCCTTCGAAGCCGGAGACCTGGGTTCGAATCCCAGCGGGCCCGCTAAAAAAATCTGACATAATGGTTGGTCACAATAGGGTGGGCCAACTGAATCAACTGACATTTTCTCCATATCCTGCCAAATGCAATCTTGGAATATGACACGCACAGGGGTCCAAATTGGCATGATCTCCACTGAGCAACAGATTGGTGGCAATCAATGCAACCCCATCCTGGGCATGGTTCATTGCCGGGATGTTTTTGCAATTGGACGATTCTTAATGCAAATCCACACTCCCACAATGGTAAGGAGAACCCCTTCCCAGAAGAGCAATATCATTACTTCTGTTGCCTTCCACAAATTCTTTGAGGCAGAAGTAACACCGGAAGTCAGGTAAAGTTCGATGACCATTGAAATAATCAGGAAGACTCCGATCACCCCGATGGCAAAACCGAAGTTGAAAGTTTTTTCCCTTAATTCCCGGTTTACATCAGGTTCCATTCCCTGTCAACCCCCATTTTTAAGAGACCCATATTAATAATTTCACAACCTATAAAATGATCATCTTTCAATTTGAATTTGTGGGGCAATTTGGTTTAAATATGAACTTGGGCACCCTCTTTGATGTTTAACTTTTAATTTGCATTTGACATTGCCAATAGATGAGTGGGGATCGCTTTGACATAAGAATGGGAACCCCTGATGACATGGAGACCTTAGTGAGCCACAGGCTGAGAATGTTTTATGAAATCAGGCCAGACAGGGATATTTACCTTGAAGGCTACGAGAAGGTTACAGGAGACTGGATCGCCAACAAGGTCAAGGACAGCAATTTTGTTTCCTTCATTGCGGAAACGAAGGATGGGAAAATTGCCGGGAGCGGATGCATACTGATCAAGGAAGACCAGCCTCGGCCTGAAAAGCTCGTTCTGAAGGTCCCATACCTTCTTTCCATGTTTACGGAGCCTGAATACAGGTCACAGGGAGTTGCATCCCTGATAATCAAGGAATCAATCCGTTGGGCAAGAGAGAACGGGTACGACAGGATGGATCTTCACGGCTCTCCCATGGGCAAATCGCTTTACGAGAAATTTGGTTTCAGGCAGACAAACGAGATGCGCCTTATGCTGTAAGGGATCATGAAGACACTCTGCATTTCATGATCATGCTTTTTATCAACCATAATCACAAAATTTACTTTTAATGAGTGGTTATGTTGACTCATGGTAAGGACCGGAGATGCAATCCAGGAGATTGTGAAGGGGAACCTGCTTTATTCAATGCTTATAAACAGCGGCCTGGCAAACTATACTGGCCTGGCCAGAAAAATCAGGAAGCAAGTGGAGTCCATGACTGGGAATGAAGTGAAAATCAACACAGTTGTGAAAGCCCTTACCAGCATGAAGACTGAAAGTGTTGATCATGGAGCACTTGAAATGCTGCGAAACGCCAATCTCACTGCAGAATACAAGTACACAGAGGAGTATTTTGAAAGCCTGGAAAACCTTGGGGACAGGCTTTTGCTGGCGGTTAAGGAAGGGCACTCATACAGATGCATCCTCAAGTCTGAGAAGTCAACAGACCTGGCTTTGATAAGGATACTGCTGCCGGAAGAGTCTTCAGGGGAACCAGGAATAACTCTTCTTATTGTAGAATATCTCAATGTTGTTGGAATGGACATACGCAATATATATCGCCTTGACAGGGAAATTTGGCTCACTGTGAAGATATCTGAGGCCGGCATGGTCCTGGACAGATTGGGTAAGTTTCTATATAATTCATAAATGTGAATCTTTTTCAAAAATGTGAAATTTTAAACACAATCATGAAATCCTCCAGTGTAAGATATGATTGTCACCATCGTACAACTATTCCTTTCAATAATTTCGGGATTGATCGTGGGATTTATTCTCGGCCTGATTGGTGGAGGGGGCTCAATCATGGCAATTCCTCTCCTTCTTTATTTTGTTGGCATTGGTGATGTTCACTATGCAATTGGCACCACTGCACTTGCTGTGGGGATAACCGCTTACATTAACGCAATATCTCACTACCGCAAAGCCAAAGTGGATATCAGAACGGGGGCGTTTTTTTCAATAGTCGGAGTTGTAGGGGTTCTGATCGGCAGTTCAATCGGCTTGCTTACCGGCAGTGATTTTCTCCTGATACTGTTTTCAATGCTCATGATGGCCATAGGCATCTTCATGTATTCTGGAAGAAAAAACAAAAATTCTGTCACTCCAGTGAAAGTGCCAGAAGGGAAGGGCACCGGGATTAAAAGAGGAAAACTGGGCATTTTCTCGATCCTCACCGGTTTCTCTTCAGGATTCTTCGGCATAGGTGGGGGCTTCCTGATCGTCCCCGCGCTCATCTATTCAACCGGCATGGAAATAGATCAGGCAGTGGGGACCTCACTTCTTGTTGTGGGGACCTTCGGTATCCTCACGGCTCTCAGGTACGGCTTCTCGGGAAGCTTACTTTATTCGGTTTCATTCTTCTATATTGTAGGGGGAGTGATAGGGGGGATAATCGGTGCAAGAGTGTCTGTGAGGATGCCTAAGGAAACGCTCAGGAAAGTCTTTTCCATAATTGTGGTCATAGTTGGCCTATACGTTCTCTTGAGGACAATAATGTAGGCGGGGGCAAATTAATGTCTCACAGCAGTCCATTTTGACATCGCAAGTAGAGCAAGGAATATCAGGGTGCCAATTACTACCACCATTGGCCCAGCGGGTATGTTCGTGAAAGCTGCCAATAGCACTCCCGCCAGAGCGCTCAGGCCACCGATTGCCGAACTGAGGATGGCGTAGGACCTTAGTGTTGTGCTGATGTTTCTTGCTGCTGCAGCCGGGACTATGACAACAGCGCCCACGAGCAAGGTCCCAACCTCTTTGATTCCGATTGACACCACCGCTGCAACCAGCAGAAGGAAAATGAGATTGATCCTCGAAACGTCTATTCCAGCGGAAACAGCAATTTCCTTTGAGATAATGCTCAGTGTCAGGTTGGGGTAGATTAACCTCATTACTATGACAATCAAGATTGATATCAGCCCGGTTATAATTGCATCAACCCAGGTTACTGTTGAAACATCGCCGAACAGTGCCTCAAGAAGGTCCGGTTCAGGTGTGATCAGTACGCCCACTGCTAGTGCCAGGACGAAAAGTACGCCTATTATGGCCTCAACCGCCAGAGTGGAAATCTTCTCTATGTACCAGGTGGCTATGATTGCAGTGGCCACAAAGGCGAAAGCCCCCAGGAAGGGATTGAAGTTGAATATCAGGCCCAGAGCCAACCCTGGAAGCGCCACATGGGAAAGGGCATCGCCAACAAGTGCCATGTGTTTCGAAACCATGATGGATCCAACGTAACCGGCAGCAGGCCCTACTGATACGGCCACAATAATGGCAAATGGGAGGTTTTCGTACATTCAGTCCACCTCAATTTCTCCAGATTCGGCATGTTTTCCATATTGTCCTGGGGATACGCCTGTCATGATGTCCATAATGGAGTCATGGTCGGTTTCGGAAGTGTTTCCGAAGAAGATCTGCTTCCTGTTCAACCCAAGAATCTGATCCGAATAATGCAGCACAACGTGGTGGTTGTGTGTTATGAGAAGAACAGTGATTCCCTTGGAGTGTTTCAGTTGCCTGATCCTTTCGTATATTGGCTCCTCAGCCCCCACATCCACGCCAGAGGTAGGCTCGTCGAATAGAAGCACATCCGGGTTGTCCACAATCGACCATGCCAGAAGAACCCTCTGGAGCTCACCGCCGGAAAGTTTTCCAAGCTGAGTGTCCAGCAACTTCTCCTGCAAGCCCACAATCCTGAGGCATTCCGAAAAATCAGTCTTGAATTTCAGGCCGAGGAATTCCCTGACCGTTACCGGTATGTCTGTAACGATGAGGCTCTGTGGGACATAACCCATCTTTATTCCGCCTTTCCATCTTATGCTTCCAGAATAAGGCATTAGCCCCAGCATGGCACGGAAAAGAGAGGTTTTGCCCGCTCCGTTGGGACCAACAATTGCCAGTATTGTCCCTTTTTTCAGAGTGAAGTCCACTCCTTCCAGTATTGTGGAGGGTCCTGCCCTTATCTTGAGCCCAGAAACTTCGAGGATTGCATCTCCTTTAATTTGACCAGAAGTGACATCCCCCTTTCCGTTCATTGCGATCACTTACAGACCCTGAAAACACCAATATATTCCATACCTAATATCTCAGGTTCTCCGTATTTGTCAAATTACATCATGGGTTTTGCATGGTGGCAATGGACGTTTTTGACCGGTTTCTATTTGCCTACACCATCGGATCGCACATCATTCTGGTCACCATGAGCATATCACTCATTGTGATCATCTGCATTGCAGAATTCATAGGGATCAGAAGGAACGATCAGAACTACACTGCACTTGCAAACCGCCTCACCAAGGTTTTCGTGATATCTTTCGGCGTGGGCACCGCAAGTGGGATAGTCATGGCGGTGGAGTTGGTGAACCTGTTTCCGGTCTTCATGACGCTTGTCTCAGAAACCGGAGTGATATCACTCCTGTATGCTGAAGTTTTCGCATTTTTCCTTGAAACTATTGCGCTCGTCCTGTACGTGTATTACAGAAACGCATTCCGCGGGAAATACACTCATTGGGCGCTCTCAGTATTCATAGCAGTGGGGACCATCGGCTCCGCGGTATTCATTACAATGGTGAATGCATGGATGAACAGCCCCAACGGCTTCGATATTCAACAGTTCCTGTCCAATGGGGCCGTCACAGGAATCATACCATTTGCACCATTCCTCACCGCAACCACTGGCGCTCAGGTATTCCACGTGGTGGTAACAACGGTATTCACAGGAACAATGGTAATTGCAGGATACTTCTCCTACAAGTATCTGAAGGCGAGGAATGATGTTGAAAAGACATTCTACTCCAAGGGGCTCAAGCTTTCATGGGCAGTATCCATTGTGGGAATCATACTCTCAGGAATTTCGGGTAGCCATGAAATGGCAACAATCCTTCAGTTCCAGCCACTTAAGTATGCAGCCATGGACCTTAACCTGGTGCCCGGGACCAATATGCCTGAAAGGCTCTTCGGTTTCATTCAGAACGGGCAGGTTGTATGGAGCCTTGAAATACCTGGAGTCCAGTCGCTGCTCGCAGGCCTTGAAACCAGCATAACCACACTTCCCGGGCTTTCACAGTACCCACAGTCCCTGTGGCCTCCCCTGTACATACACACCTCATTCGACGTGATGGTCACCGGAGGTCTCCTGCTTGGCCTTTACGCTTTCATACTCGCAGTCCTGTGGATAATGAAGAAGCCGCTTTTCTCCTACAGGAAGCTGTTTATGGTCCAGATATTCATGGCCTTCTTCGCCTTCATAGTCTATGAACTTGGCTGGATGACCGATGAGGTTGGCAGGCAGCCCTGGATTGTTTACAATGTAATGATGACCGATGCGGCCGCAAACCTCACCCCCTCTTTGCTCTATCCGGGGATATTCATCATAATATTCTATCTGGTTGTTCTGCCTCTGACATTCTATTTCTTCTTCAGGGTGTTCAACAGCCACACCGTCGAGGAGGACATGTCAACAGTGTACTCAGCGGGGGGTGTCAATTATTAATTTCATCTTCTATATCAATTTCGCTGTTTTTTCAGTGTTTGCAGCACTTCTGATAACTGAGCTCATGGGGGCTGTGCTGCTCCTAATTGCCTATGAGGGAGCGAAAAAGAGTGTGCTGAGTTACATCGTTCCAATATGGGAGATTACGGGCACCTTTGGAGCATTCTGGGTGGTTGTGACCGATTTCGCTTTCCCGAGCATACTCACCCCGGCAGCACACATTTTCGCTGTGGGATTCATGATGTTCCTTATCCTGATCGTTGCAAGGAACGCAACCATTGTGTTTGGTGAATACATCATGAAGAAGGGATGGCTGGATGAGCGCAAGCTGTATCTTGGGTATTCCCTTTCCACAGTCGTTCTGGGCCTCATCGTGCTGGTCATATTGTCGGCAATCATCAGTGGTGCAGGAGTGGACCTTGCTGCGGGAACTCTTTCCATTGTGGGGTATTTCTCACATCCTGGCAGCATACTCTTCATAATCGGCGCTCTGCTCATAGGTGTGGGGCTGGCCCCGGTATTCTACGACCTCAAGGGCTTCAGGTTTCTCTCGATTCCTGCAACTGCCATTGGAATCGCCCTCTCAGTTGCAGGATACGCATTGTATTCAACTGCTCTGCTGACGCCCTATATGGTGATTCCGGTGGTGCTCACCATCGCGGTTCCATTGCTGTACTACACGAAAGTGGGCACAGCCCTGGTTACAAACAAGCTGGCCTTCCTGGCTGTCGCATCCATAATCATCTTCACTCTGAACACAGTGGTATATCCAGATGCGTTCGGGCGGGCATTAAGCATAGATGCAATCACAACCTCCGGACCCATGGCCAGTGCATTTTTCGTGATAACTGCCGTGGGTGTCCCCCTGCTTGCAGTGATGATAGCCATCTATGTTATGCTGGTGAAGAGAACCCAGGCCGACAGTTCAGAAGCCATTCACCAGTAAGATACAATTTTGGGGCCGTCTTTTAATCCCCGGACTGGGGATAATATTTTTCCACATACTCCCTGGAAGGTATCAGCAGTGACGAGAGAACGGTTCCTACAGCAAGAATGAGGAGTATGAACCAGATCAGCTTGTAGTCTATGGAGAACAGAAGGGCGAATGGGACGCCTATGACGATGTATGTTATTCCCACCAGGGTCCTCTGGATTGCAGCAAACATTCCCCTGTTTTCCTTCCCTATTATTTTCAGTTCATAGGACATGCCTCCTGCCACGAAAACAGGCCCCGGCGCTGAAAAGGCCACGGAAAGGTAGAAGAGTGCCGGAATGGTGAAATAGAAAGCTATGGCCAGAAATGAATACATGCCCAGATCAAGAACGGCGAGAATGACAACGTATGCCTTGCCCATGCTGGGATGCCCATCCACATATTTCTCCCCGTAAAGGGCGAAGGGGATCGTGGTTGCGAATCCTACTCCAAGGGCAAGAAGTGCGTATATTGGGTTTATGTCTATCTGCTGCCCACTTATTATGTAGAAATATGACACAACATAGATGCCGGTTGCCATGAAGATCTTTGTGAGCAGAATGGGGGCTATGAAACGCATCCTGCTCCTGAGGGCAGTAATGCTTTCAATGAATCCGGGGCGTTTGGTCCTGTTTTCCGCCTCTATTGTCATTTTCCTGTTTTCCGGGAAAAGGACAAAAAATGCCGCTATGGTGGAAACAAGGAGAACAGCCCCCGTTATGAGGTAGATTATCCTGAAGGTGGAGAAGTATATGGCACCCACCACAGTGAACATTGCAACACCTCCTCCGATCATTTCCATGAGTATGATCCTGGAGTAATGCTTTCCTATGATGGAGAGTTTTACGGCTTTTCCAATGAATGAAGTGAGGGATGCCTTGAAGGTGTTCTGGGTCACAAGCACAATGCCGATGAGGGAGCTCATGATGATTCCAGTGAGTGCAATGGCCGCCATGGAATTGAAAAAGATCAGTATCATGCTTACGGAGTAAATTGCTGCCCCCACAATCATGAGTGCATACGACTTTCCCTTGTCTATGAGCCTGCCCTGAGGTATGAGAATCACGAGGAGAACGATCTGGCCTATGCTGGTCCCCAGGCCTCCGTATACGATTGGAATGTGGCTCTTTTCCAGCAGAAAGAAAATCGTATAGCCGAATACATTCATTGTCAGTGCAAAGAGGAAGTTGAGAACAGAAAGAGATGAAATGAAAGGGTCTATTTTTTCACTTTGCTCCGTGCTATCCGACAACAAAAGATGAAAGCGTAAAAAACCCTATAAAATTATTTGTCGGTTTACGAATAAAATCATATGTATCTCAGAAGGTTTTCTGGGAAATTCCTCACATTTACGTATTTCTCTGAGGACAGCTGCGGCCCCACATTGTAGCACAGGTCAAATCTGGAGAAGACTTCACGGTCCGAAATCAGGTACCTGCCACCCTCCTGGTAAAAGAATTCCTTCATGGGGCTGCTGGACGGAAGCACCACCCCGTCAGAAATGGCAAGCATTCGCTTCAGCGTACCAGGCTCGATATCCGAAGCCAGAACTATTCTGGCCGCTCCGGCTATGAGTGAATCCATCATGTCTTCCACTCTTGACGGGAGGTTCATCACCACGGGTTCGAGGAATTTTGATATCTCCCCGTAGAGCCTGAAATTGTATTTTCCCCTGCCTATGGCATCAAAGTCACAGACCATCACCTCGTCCCCCTCCAGTTCCGCAAGAGGAACCCCGGTGGGCAGGCCCTGGATCTCGCCATTGTGCAGACTCAAGCATGCGATTTGCAACTGACTCCAAGAATCCCAGTCCATATTTACATTTTGAGGAGGAAAGGGGCGAACAGGACACACTGGCGATAAATTATTAAGGAAATCCTTGAATACCACGTGTCTTGAGCAGAAGCAGGATATTTCGCATTTCCACAAAACGGGAAGACAAAGGTGTGGCGGAGATAGTGGGAGCCATACTGCTCTTCGCAGTGGTTATATCCATCTTCACGAGTTTCATGGTCTGGTACATACCTGCACAGACCACAAGCAATGAGGTTCACTATGAGCAGCAGACCAAATCGTCCATGGGCAACCTCATATCCCAGATCCACAGTTCCACAGAATCCCAGGGCTCAACAATAAGCCAGAGCGTCGCCCTTGGGATATCCGGCGTTGCAATCTTTTCCGGCCCCCAGGACACACAGTTCTCAATACTCCCAGACTCAACATCCTTCAATGCGAGCCTGTCATTCCACACACTACTGAACGTGACCAACTCCAGCGGATCATTTTCCACAAAATACTTCAATGAGACCTATACTGTGGGCGGGGTCCTGGTTTCAAACGGAAACACCGAGTACATCACTGCAATAAACTATGTTGTGGAGGATGGGGCCCTTTTCCAGAACTATGGAGGTAACCAGCCTTCCAACTCACTGGGGCCGATGCCCATTGGAATAGTCAACAACAGCGGCCAGTATGGGTTGAGCCTTTCAATATTCGGAATCGCAGGACAGTCTGTAACCTATTCGTCCACCCAGGATCAGGTCGTGAACCTTCATGTGGACAGCAGCCAGTCATACAGCTATGTCAACGGGAACTCTGCCTCACTTGCTGGGCAGCAGTACACTGTCAACGGCATGACACTGCAAAGTCTGAACTACACCATAAATGGAACTCTTTCCAATGCCTGGAATTATGCCCTTTTCAACCAGTTCAACAGCACCAATCCCGGATACAGTGCGGTCACTGCCCTGGGTTCCTGGAATTTCACCTCTCTTCCATTCAGCGCAACAATCACAGGAAACCAGATCAGCATCCTTTCCACAATCCCGATTTCACTTTCATCAATGTCATCAGAATACTCTGTGCTGAGCGGTGAATGACCCTGCCTAAAATATTCTCACAGAAAATAATATAAGCGTTTTTGGTAATGATCATAGGATTCTTATGGGTGGGCAAGACTATCAACTCACAATAGACAAACTTTTCAGCGCTTCAGTTAGGAACAACCCAAAACAGATCATATCCTACATGGGAAAAGAACATGTTACGTATGAGCAGTTCAGGGACAGAGTCTATGAGATTGCCAGGGGACTGGTCAAGCTCGGAGTCAGGAAAGGGGACAAGGTTGCCGTTCTTGACTGGGATTCGCTTAGATACCTGGAGGCCTATTATGCGGTTCCGCTGGCTGGAGGGGTGCTGCACACAGTGAACATCCGATATCCTCCGGACCTCATCTACTATTCAATGCAGCATGCGGATGACAGGTTTGTGATAATAAGGGATGAATTTGTGCCGATGATAGAGAACAGCATTGCACTTTTTGATTTCGTGAAAGGCTGGATTGTTTCCTCTGACAACCCTGATAGCGAAACAACCCTTGACGGCTCCCACCACTACCACAAAATAGGTGAAGGCGCTGAGGGCATCCAGCTCCCGGAACTCAATGAAAATGACCTTGCCACAATCTTTTACACATCCGGCACAACAGGGCTTCCCAAGGGAGTCAGTTTCACTCACAGGCAGCTCATGCTTCACACCCTGACAATGGCAACTGCCCTTGGTGATGAGCCAATCAACCTGAAGAGTTCCGATGTAGCACTCCCACTTGTTCCAATGTTCCACGTGCATTCGTGGGGAATGCCATACCTTGCACTCCTGAAGGGAATGAAATACGTGCTGCCCGGAAGATATGATTTCAACGAAATTCCAAAAATAATGGAACAGGAAAAGGTCAACGTAAGCTTCATGGTTCCATCGATCCTTTATATGCTGCTGAACAGTGAGAACAGGGATTTTCTCCCCGGGCTTAACCTCAGGGTTACTGTAGGAGGAGGGGCACTTCCCAAGGGGCTTGCAGACAAGGCAAGACAGATGGGCCTCACTGTCAACGCAGGATATGGCATGTCTGAGACTGCCCCTATTCTGACCCTTGCCACATACAACATGCATGTGAGGGGGCTACAGCAGGAGGAGCAGAGGGACTATGAGATCAGGACAGGAATTCCAATCCCCCTTGTTGACATGAGAGTGGTGGACAAGCAGGGCAAGGATGTCCCATGGGATTCAGAATCCATTGGGGAAATCATTGTGAGGGCACCATGGGTAACCTCAGCCTACGTCAAAGATGAAGCCAACACTAGGAAACTGTGGGTGGACGGATGGATGCACACCGGAGATCTGGCGGTGGTGGGCGAACAGGGATACATCTCCATAGTAGACAGGGAAAAGGATGCGGTCAAGTCGGGCGGTGAATTCATCCCGACTGTGATACTGGAGGACCTCATAAGCACATTCCCGGGAATAGGGGAAGTGGCAGTGGTCGGAAAGGCGCATGAGAAATGGGGCGAAAGGCCTGTTGCGTTTATCTCCGGTTCGGATAACCTGGATCATGAGGCACTGACAAAGCATCTCACCTCATTCGTCTCGGCAGGGAGAATTTCAAAATTCTGGCTTCCGGACGAGTACATCCCAATCGACTCTTTTGAGAAAACCAGTACAGGAAAGATAGACAAAAAGGTGCTCAGGGAGAAATTAAAGAGTTCCTGAGTACTCCTTCCGGAGTGCTTCCAGCACTCTCTCAACCCCTTTTTCAATTGGAATGGTATTCTTGATCATTGGTTCAGAAGCCACCAGCCTGTCTGCTTCCTGGAGAATATATTCCTCATGCTTCACCTCAAGCGTCTTTCCCGTTGCCTTTTCCACAAGCCTGAGCATCTCCATCACTGAGGTTCCCTTCCCAGTCCCGACTTCATGGTAGCCCTCCTGGACTTTTCCATTCAGGATGTCCTCAACCCCTCTGACCACATCGTCAACATTGATGAAATCCCTTACATGGCTTCCATCTCCGTAAATGGTCACGGGCTCGTCCTTAAGTGCAGCGTTGCAAAACAGGAATACGGCACCCTTCCTGCTCGATGAGCCGTATATGTTGTAGAATTTCAGTATGTGCCTCTTGAGGCCATAGAGGTTATGGTAAAGCTCTATCCATTCAACTACCTGTTTCTTGGCAAGTGAGTATGGGTTTGTGGCCTCACTGACTGACCCGGAGGTGGGATAGACAACTGTCGAATTGTACTTGCGGGCAAGCTCGAGTATTCTCATGGAGAGGTCCATGTTGTCCCGGAAGTATTCATAGGGCTTGTCTCTGGATAAACGGATCAATGTCCGCGCTCCCATGTGAATGATGAAATCAAAAGCCGAATCAGGAATTGCATCTCCCGCATCTATGCCAGTTACGTCATAGTTGCTGGACTTCAGGTGCTGGAAGATGACGGCGCCAATAAATCCCTTATGGCCTGTTAAAAGAATTTTCATTTCTATGGGATGCCAAAGTTCTTTATCTTTTTTATTGTAATTTTCGCATCGAACGCGACAATGAACCAATAAGGTTTAATACGCGAGTCTGATATTTTGCCGAATTGCTCATTCGTGAAATATATATAGCTGTAGGAATACTTACTCTCGCAACGCTTATATATTATCTAGTCAACACATACAGCTCGCTTCGCTATAAGTCGGTAAGTGACGATTCTATCGTCGACAAGGACCAGGTTACCATAGTGATGCCGGTTTACAATGAGAACCATGAAGTTTTCATAAAGTCTATAGACTCGGTTTCCAGGCAGGGCAGCAAATTCGTCGTGGTTGGGGATTCAAGCCTTGAACCTTACAAGAGCATCGTGGAACTCAGAGGCGGAATATTTGTCCACAAGCCGGTTAGAGAAGGCCAAAAAAAGGCAATAGTGACCGGTATGGACTATGTCGACACAGAGTATGTTCTGCTCATGGACAGTGACACTGTTCTTCCTGACAATGCGATTGCAGGAATGATGTCGCATTTCGTTGGAAATGTTGGCGGGGTTGGGGCAAACCTCAGCATAAAGAAGACAGGCTCTTTGATCTCATACGCAGCCGAATTCGTGGAGAGATCCAGGGAAGTGGTCTTCAGGGCAATGTCCGCGCACGGCAACGTAATGAATCTTGACGGTGCCTGTGTGATGTACAAGACGGAAATTATCAAGCCATTCATACAGTCTCCGGACTTCTTCGACACCAGGTTCTTGGGAAAACCTTCACAGCTTGGGGAAGACTGGCTAATGACCGGTTACATCATAAGCAAGGGCTACAAGGCAGTGAAGGATTACGACACAAAAGTGCAGTGTTTCCCCCAGGAAAACCTGAAGAAATTCTTCAAGCAGAACCTGAGATGGTCCAGGTCAAACTGGATCAGGTTTGGAAGGGAAATGAAGAACGGCACCCTTTGGAGGGCAGGCAGGTTTTACACATTCGAGATGGTTTATACATTCGCGCTTCCTTTCATAGCACTGGGCCTTGGATTCTTCAGGCTATACACTTTCATGCTGTTCGACCATGGGATTTTCCACATTGCAGACTTCTTTTCCTATGCAATCTTCGGTGATCTGCATTATGTAGGCCACTACCTGCTGGAGAGAATTCTCGTGACAGTGGCAAACATCGGTGGAACCGGGATATTCCTGGGCACAGTTGCACAGCGTATGAGCGGTGAAAGGGCAAAAACATTCGTGTATGGGGCGGTTGCAGTTGGCGTCCTGTTTGTGACAAGCATATACGGCCTGCTCACATTCTGGAAGAACAAGTCGTGGGGAACAAGATAAGCGCAACGTGTTTTCCTGCATTTCCCTAAACTAGATTGTGAAATTTATGCAAACAAACATTAATAGCCAAAATACATTATCATTTCATTAAAATGACCGGTTCTGATTTCCCAAATCTGGATAATCGCGAAGACGATTTCAGCACTTCTGATGAGGAACTTCAGCAATACCTTGAACAGCTCAGGGTCAAGATAATGATTTTTGGAGCTGGAGGTGCTGGATCGAACACAATAAACAGGCTCATGAAGGAAGGGATCAACGGTGCGACCATGATTGCGTGCAACACTGACGCGCCGCATCTTCTCAAGACAAGGGCAAACCACAAGATCCTGATGGGAAAAACACTCACCCGTGGGCTTGGTTCCGGAGCAGACCCCCGAATTGGGGAGGAAGCCGCAAAGGAATCTGACCAGGATATCATGAAGTATGTTTCGGGCACTGACATTTCATTCGTCACTGCAGGAATGGGTGGTGGGACAGGAACCGGCTCTGCACCCTATATAGCCAACAGGTCCAAGGACAGCGGCGCACTGACCATATCGGTGGTGACAATGCCATTCAAGTCCGAGGGAAGGATAAGAATGGAAAATGCAGCCACGGGCCTCCGAAGGCTGACCAGCTACTCAGACACTGTTATAATTATCCCAAACGACAAGCTCCTGGAACTTGTCCCTGACCTCCCTCTTGAAAAGGCGTTCCGGTTTGCTGATGAGATCATCGTGAAAGCCATAACCGGAATATCAGACCTAGTCACTAAGCCGGGCCTGATAAACCTTGATTTCAATGACCTTCGCACCATCATGAAGGACTCGGGCCTTGCCATGATCGGAATCGGCCTTTCCAGCGGGGAAGCGGGTTCCAGAGTCGAGGAGGCAGTTGAGAAAGCATTGAATTCGCCATTCCTGCAATTTGACATGTCAAATGCATCGGGAGTGATCATCAACATTACAGGCGGCACTGATCTTCAGCTTGAGGAAACCAGCAGTGCCGCAGAGATAGTCAAAAAGATGGTGGGGAGAAACACTCAGCTCATATGGGGCGCCACGGTGGATCCTAAATACACTGGCACAGTTGAAGTCCTGGTTGTTGCAACCGGACTTACATACTCCGAGATATCTGGTCTTGAACTGCCTCAGAATGATAACAAGGACATTGATTTTATCTGATTGGCATTACTATCTTGTCACAGAACTCCCTTAAAAAGATTTTTAATAATGGTTTAAATACTGCAGTACAAAGGATTCCTGCATATTGTAGGGCCTCCCGAATTAGCGGGAAAATTCTGGTGGAAGCTTAATGGAACAATATACACAGGCCGATTTGGAAAATATTGCAACTGGCATAAGGAGAAAGGTTATTGAGATGGTCTATTCCGCTAAAAGTGGCCATCCCGGTGGGTCCCTCAGCATTGCAGACATTCTTGCGGTGCTTTATTTCAAGGAAATGAACATAGACCCTCTGGATCCACTTAACCCGGACAGGGACAGGCTCATCCTAAGCAAGGGGCATGCGTCTCCTGGGCTGTACGCTGCCCTTTCACTGAGGGGCTACTTCCCCGAATCCCTGCTTTCTGGATTCAGGAAGCTTAATTCCAAACTTGAGGGGCATGTCCACAGGGGCGTTCCAGGTGTGGAAGCGTCAACGGGGTCTCTCGGCCAGGGCCTTGGGATTGGCGTGGGAATGGCCCTTGCAGCCAGACTGGACTCAAAATCATATCACGTGTTTGTGATAGTGGGCGACGGGGAGATAGAGGAAGGCAGCATCTGGGAATCACTAATGGTGGCCAACAAGCACAAACTCAGCAACCTCATAGTAATACTGGACAGGAACGGTGTCCAGCTTGATGGTTTCACGCAGGACATAATGCCGATGGGAAATATACCTGACAAGGTCGCCAGCTTCGGCTGGAATGTCATTGAAATCGATGGGCATAACCTCGATGAGATCACAAATGCCATTGAAAAGGCAAAATCAGCAACCAATGGCCCAACTTTCATCATTGCCAACACAGTTAAGGGAAAGGGGGTCAGCTACATGGAAAACAATCCAAAGTACCACGGTTCCCCACCCGCCTCAGAAGAGGAATACAGGCAGGCGCTCAACGAACTCGGGGGCGAGGAGTGAACATGCTCACAAACGAGCGAGCCAGCCTGAGGGAAACCTACGGAAACGAACTCAGGGAACTCGGAGAAAAATACAAGGACATAGTTGTGCTGGATTCTGATCTGTCAAGTTCCACGAAGACTTCCATCTTCGGCAAGGCTTTTCCTGACAGGTTCTTCAACATGGGTATAGCAGAACAGTCCATGGTGGCAACTGCTGCCGGGCTTGCACTCAGCGGCAAGAAAGTTTTTGCCTCTACATTTGCAGTATTCCTGATGAGGACTTACGAGCAGATGAGGCAATCAGTCTGCTACAACAACCTGGACGTGAACTTTGTTGTAACACACGCTGGAATCACCGTGGGGCAGGATGGCGCAACCCATCAGATCCTTGAGGATGTGGGCATAATGACCGGCCTGCCAAACATGAAGGTCACGGTCCCAGTGGATTCCATTGAAACAAAAAGTGTCATCGATTACATAGCGGAAAAGGGCAAGGGGCCCAACGTCGTGAGGCTTTCCAGGGAGAAGTTCCCGGTACTGAACGAGCCTGACTATGAGTTCAAGCCCGGAGTGGCACACACTTTCAAGGATGGGGATGACGTAACGATAATTGGAATGGGCGTAATGGTTTCTTTTGCCCTTCAGGCGGCTGAAAAGCTCAAGAAGAAGGGAATAGATGCCAGAGTCATCAACATGAGCTCAATCAAGCCGCTTGACAAGAACGCCATATTGAAAGCAGCCAAGGAAACCGGAAACATAGTCACCGTGGAAGAGCATTCGGTCCTCAATGGGCTGGGAAGCAGGGTTGCTGAAGCAACATCAGAAGGATACCCTGTTCCTGTCTGGAGGATGGGAATGAATGACACTTTCGGGAAATCCGGCGACGGATGGGAGCTGTTTGATTACTTCCACCTTGGAGTGGACGATATAGTGAAATTCACAGAGAGTTGTTTTAGGGAGGGACCCAAATATGAAAATTTTCCTTGATACGTCAAACGTTAACGAAATTAGAGAAGGAGTAGAGCTTGGTCTGGTGGATGGGGTTACCACAAATCCCACACTCGCCGCAAAGGAGGCAGGCAAGGGGAAAACATTCCCCGAGGTTATCAAAGAGATTCTTGAGATAACGCCTGGGCCTGTCAGCGTTGAAGTTGTTGCCACAGACTACGAAAACATGATGAAACAGGCGCTAAAGGTAAGCGCCCTGGGCGCGAACGCAGTGGTCAAGATACCCATGACACTGGACGGGCTCAAGGCCATCAAGAGCCTCAAGGAGAAGAGGATTCCTGTGAACTGCACCCTTATTTTCAACCCACTTCAGGCAGTCCTCGCTGCAAAGAGCGGAGCAGAGTACGTTTCCCCCTTCGTTGGAAGGCTTGATGACATAGGCGAAGATGGAATGCAGATAATCGACCAGATCAAGACCATCTTCACCAACTACGACATTTCCACAAAGATCCTCGTTGCCTCCATAAGGCACCCTGTTCACGTGCTGAGGGCAGCAGTGATAGGGGCTGATGTGGTTACCCTTCCGTTCAACGTCCTGCAGAAACTGCCGTCACACCCCAAGACCGATGAGGGCCTGGCAAGATTCCTGGACGACTGGAAGAAAGTCTCGCCTGACGGCGAGTTCCCACTCTAAAATTTTTATTTTTCGAGGCAATATTCCTTGATAACCAATTCTGCACTGGAAGCCGCAAGGCAATACACCTTCAGCCAACTCTCCGGAGACACCGGAGGCCATGATTGGTGGCACGCAAAGCGTGTTGCTGCACTGGCCAGACGTATTGCTGAATCTGAGGGGGCTGACGCTGATTTCTGTGAATTTGTGGCAATCCTGCATGACATTCCCGATGACAAGAGGGGAATGGATGAGGGAGAAGGGCTTGCAATGCTTTCACGTTGGCTGGAAATGAATAACATTCCACGTGCAAATGTGGAACACACCATGGAAATCATCTCTTCAATGTCATTCAGGGGAGGCGGAAGGCCGCCGATGAAGTCGTTGGAAGGAATGGTTGTCCAGGACGCGGATAGGCTCGACGCGCTGGGTGCAATTGGAATAGCCAGAACTTTCGCATATTCGGGCCACAAAGGGCAGTTGATCTATGATCCAGGTATCCCAGTCAGGAAGGATCTCACATTGGAAGAGTACAGGAATGGCAGGAGCACAGCCATAAATCATTTCCATGAGAAACTGTTCAACCTGGCCGATCTCATGAACACTGGCTATGCAAAAAAGGCTGCCAGGGAAAGGACCGAATTCATGAAGGAATTTGTGCGGGAGTTCATGTCAGAATGGAATCCCTGAAACAGCTATTTCAGTAAAGCCTGAGGGTTTCAAGGTTCCTGAGTGCAACCGCATCTATTCCGAACTTTGACCTCACAAGCCTTGCAAATTCAGCAGCCTTTTCGCCATCTCCGTGATTCACGAGAATCTTGTGCGGTTTTGGCTGCATTGTTGCAATATATGCAAGAAGCTGCCTCTTGTCAGAGTGTCCTGAAAATCCTTCTGAGGTCTCCACAGCCATTTTGATGTCATACCTTGTGGACCTGCCCTTGTCGGAAAGTGTTATTTCTGGCACTCCTCTCTGTATTCTTCTCCCAAGGGTCCCTTCAGCCTGGTACCCAACGAACACCAGTGAATTCTCTGGTGATGGTGCCCAGGTCTTGAAGTATTCCATAACCGGACCTCCGTTCATCATACCCGATGTGGCAAGCACAACCTTGCTCTCGCTTGAATCGCAGATGTCCTGCCTCTGCTGCCTTGACTCCACTTTTTTGAAGATGGGGCTGAGGAAAGGATTTTCCCTCTTTATCATGATGCTTTCCCGCAGGTTCTTGTTCAGGTATTCAGGATACGCCGCGTGAATCGCTGTTGCTTCGCTTATCATCCCGTCCAGGTACACGGGTATGTCCTTGATCTTGCCGGTTCGCACCGCCTCTTCAAGGACAAGCATTACTTCCTGGCTACGCCCAACGGCGAACACAGGGACAAGGACTGAACCTCCACGGTCGAATGTTCTGTTGACAATATCCACGAAGTTGTTAGAGGCTTCTCCTCTTGGATGGTGGTAATCTTCCCTGCCTGCATAAGTGGATTCGGTCATGAATGCCTCTGCACGGGGGAATTTGTTGTTTGCCTGGTTGAAGAGCCAGGTCTTTTCAAATTTCACGTCACCGCTGAGAACCACATTGTATAATCCTTCTCCTATGTGGAGGTGGACCGATGCCGATCCCAGGATGTGGCCTGCGTTGTAGAATGTGAGCCTCATGTCCTTGGTGATGTCTGTGGTTTCATTGTACCTCAGGACAATGGAACGCTTCAGTGCTTCACGTATGTGCTTTGACTCATATGGCCCCTTGTGGCTCTCCATATGGGCAACCTTGATGTAATCGTTCTGGAGCAGGGCGGAAAGGTCCCTTGTTGGAGGCGTCATGTAAACCGGGCCTTCATAACCATACTTGTAGAGCACTGGCAGAAGCCCAGAATGGTCAAGATGGGCATGGGTGAGAATGACGGCGTCAAGTGAACTGAAGGGCTGTATCTCTGGAACATAAAGGTACGGTGCGCCTGCCCATGGCTGGCTCTCGTCATCTGTGTTTATGTTCATCATGCCGCAGTCAACCAGGACTCTGGAGTTGTTTGTGCTTATGAGGGTGGCACTTCTTCCGACCTCCCTGTGGCCTCCCAGTGCGGTAACTCTGACCCAGGTTTCTCCCGGCATCTTCGGTGAGTTGAGTTTCTC
>JBJKSX010000045.1:0-15838 GCA_046703545.1 Thermoplasmataceae archaeon
TTGGTTCGTTTGGTGTACCCTGTCAGCAAATTATACATGTTCCTTCCCGGAAGAACTGGCGTCATAACAAAACTGAAGGTCAAAAAAGGCCTCTGCATTGTAAAAGTGCAGGGATTGAATTTCAGGGCATCAAATCCAGAGAAGCTGGAGGTTGGGACTGAGGTGTCCATCAGGAAAGTGACAGTCAGGAACAGGACAGAATCAGCAATTCTGGACATAGAGGCCGAAAACATGGGTTACGGGAATAATTTAGCATGGGCCATGACATGACCTTCATATGTGATTAAGTACTATTTCAATATTACTGGCATAAGATAATCGCCATGAATGGAGCTTCTGCGCAATCTCTTGAAGAGGGTATATAAAAATAGTTAAATATGACCTATTCGTTAGTGATATGACATTTGTCAGACAGGTATTGACATGCATCTCGAATCTCTTGAGCTGGATAACTTCAAGTCCTTTGGAAACAAGAAGAAAATTCTTTTTAAGAATGGCTTCACAGTCATAAGTGGGCCCAATGGCAGTGGCAAGAGCAACATTGGCGATTCCCTCCTCTTCGTGCTTGGGACCAGATCTTCAAAAACGGTGAGGGCGGATCGTCTCGGGGATCTTATACATAAATCATCCAACCCCAAGAGAAACCGCAATTACTGCAGCGTTACCGTTACCCTTGACAACGATGATGGCAACCTTCCGGAGGAAGATAGGAAGATCGTTCTCAAGAGGGAACTCACAGGCGATATGGAGGGTTACAAGTCAAACTATTACCTGAACGGAACAAGGGTGAGGCACTCGGATGTGGCAAATATGCTTGATTCCATTCATATTTACCTGGATTCCTACAGTTTTGTCCTGCAGGGAGATATCAACAACATAGTGAAAATGACTGGAGTGGAGAGGAGAAAGCTCCTGGAATCCATTTCCGGCATAGAGAGTTTTGACATTCAGATAACCCGGGCCAAGACCGACATTGATGCTATCAATGAAAATCTTGCAAGGCTGGAGGTTCTCACAGAAGAGACCAGGAAGAGGAGAGACCAGCTTGAAGTTGAAAAACAGAGTGCCGAGAGATATCTCGAACTGGCAGAAAGGGTTGCAAACCTGAGAAAGACGCTTTTCAGCCTCGAAATAGAGGGCCATAACCGTGAACTCAAATCTTTCAGGGAAAATCTTGAAAAAATACAGGGTGAAATCAACGAGATAAATTCTGAACTGGGCCAGCTCGAAAAGGATCTGGAGAGCAAAAAGGAGATAGAGAATGAGCTCAAGCATAAGCTGGATGTCTCGGGAAATTCACAATTAACTGAAATCAGGGAAAAGATCGAGAACAAGAGAGTCAGAATTGCAGAACTTGGAATAAGTGCAGACAACATCAAGGACAGGATCGATCAGACCAAAGAAGATCTGGCCGAAGGACGCGAGGATGTCAAGAAAAGCCAGAAAAAGATTGACTGGCTTGAGTCAAACCGTAAGGAAAATGGAAACACGCTGTCTGAGATAAGGAAGAATATCCAGACCAGGGCAAATGAATTGCGAATTCTGAAGGACAAATCAAGCAAGAGCAATTCAGAGATCCAGTCCCGGCAGGAAAAGATCAGGGAACTGGATTCGGAGATCAAGGGCCTGAACCAGAATATGGGCGATATTCAGGAGAAGAAGCAGATGGCATCTTCCAGGCATTCACAGCTTATTTCCCAACTTGGGAGCAGTGAGGAGAAAAAGACAGACATAGAGTTCCAGATCAGGGATGCCCTATGGAGGCTCAAGGATATTGAAAGGGAAGTTGGCGGAAACAAGAAGAGCTACGAGGATCTGAACTCAAAATATTACAAGCTGAAAAACAGGCTCGAAGACCTCAGAAAAGAGAAAGATACGGTCCAGGAAGAGTTGAACAGAGCTGGCAAGGAACATGCCCAGCTTCAGGCCACAACTTCAAGAAGCGGTTTCTCCAACAGGGCGCTCAACACAATCATGGATGCCAGGAACCATAACACAATTTCAGGCATACATGGCCCCATCAGGGAATTGATCTCATTTGATGACGAATTCAGGTATGCCGTTGAATCCACTGCTGGGGGAAGGCTCAACTCAGTGGTCGTGGAGGATGATGGAGTTGCAGAGGAATGCCTGAACCTGTTAAAGGCAGAGAAATCCGGCAAGCTCACTTTCCTGCCCATCAACAAAATGTTTCCAGGACGCCCCAGGGGTAAGGCAATAACTGTCAGGTCATCTGAGGGCTCACGGGGATACGTTTTTGAAAAGCTGAATTACGACAAGAAGTATGAGGGTGCCATTTGGTACGCCGTGCAGGACACGGTCATTGTAAATGATGTGAAAACCGCCAGGAAATACATGGTTGGAGTCAGGCTTGTAACCATGGATGGGGATATTTTTGAAGCCAGCGGTGCAATAACCGGAGGGTTTGTGGACAGGAAGAAGTCTGCAATAGGCACCGAACAGAAGATAAATGAACTTGCCGCCAGGATGCGTGAACTTTCACAGGAGCTGGAGGACATCGACGCATCCATCGCTTCAATTGAAGCGGAATTTGAAACTGTATCCCAGCAGTTGAGGGAGACTTCAAGGGATGAAGGTTCCAGGCAGACTGAGTACAATCAACTCAAGAAGATTTCCGACGAGGGAAAGGGAAAGCTCGAAGAGATAGAAGTGGTCATAACCAAGAATAAGGAGGAGCTCAAGGCTGCAGAGGCAGAGACCAGGGAAATTGATTCAGAACTCAAGTCAGTTCAGGCAAAGGTGGACGCCCTGGATGCTGAAAAGACAAGGCTCTTTGAAGAGATAAAGGAACTTTCTCCCAAGTATGCTGAAAAAGAGGATGCTCTTGAGGAAGCACTGACAAAGTTGAGGGAGAAGGAATCTGAATTCTCCTCAGAACTGACCAGAATAGAAAGTGATCTGGCTCACCTGAACGAAAGGATCGTGGAGCTGAATGGGCAATCCGGGGAGTTGAACAAGGAACTCACTGAACTACAGTCACAGCAGAAGAAAAACAATGAACAGTCGCTCCTGGAAAAAGATGAACTTGAAAAACTGAAGGTTATTGAGGCCGAGATAGCTGAGAAATCCAGGGAAATAGTTG
Organism: Thermoplasmataceae archaeon; assembly: GCA_046703545.1. Lineage (GTDB taxonomy): Archaea > Thermoplasmatota > Thermoplasmata > Thermoplasmatales > Thermoplasmataceae > JAJZOM01. The sequence continues at coordinate 3,104 of JBJKSX010000045.1, forward strand.
ATGCCCTGAACCGTAACGAGCAGGCTATGGATAGGATCCGTGACCAGATGGAAATGAAGAAGTCCGGAATTTCCGCCAAGAGGGAGATCATACTTTCACTTGAAATAAAAATGGAGAACACCGAAGCCAAGATCCGTGACCTCACCGAGGAACAGGAATGGTTTGAGGGTGAAGTGATTGAAAACATGCGTTCTGTTCCAGAAATCAAGAAGGAAATAGACGGCTGCAACAGATCCATTTCTGAACTTGGCCCGGTGAACCAGAAGGCGATCGAAGATTACGGTGTTGTTGCAAAGGACCTCGAAGCACTTACCGTGGAAGTGGAAAGCCTTTCATCAGAAAAGAAGGACCTGGAGGATCTCACCGATAAGCTCAACGAACAGAAGAAACACGCATTCATGGAAATGTACTTGGCAATCAATGAGAACATGAAGCTCATTTACAGGGAAATATCCGGTGGAGGTGAAGCGCACATGGAAATGTCCGATGAGGACGATCCACTGAATGCAGAGGTGTTTATCCGCGCAAGGCCCAAGGGAACTAATTTCTCCAAGATAGAGGCACTCAGCGGCGGGGAGAAGAGCCTTACGGCACTCTCATTCATACTTGCAGTTCAGAGAATAAATCCATCTCCAGTTTACTACCTTGACGAAGTTGACATGTTCCTTGACGGCGCAAATGCCGAGAGGGTGGGCAAGATGTTCAGGTCCAATTCACACACATCACAGGTTTTCGCAGTTTCCCTAAGAAAAGCCATGTTGAAATATGCCGATAATGTTATAGGGGTGACCAGCTTTGATCAAGAGAACACAGAAGTGTTTGAGAAATATGTTGGCGGTGATCAGGAGGCAACCACATGAACCAGTCTGATATACTCCAGAGCATCATGGTGCAGGGAACTCTCCTGGAGAGCGACACCAAGTACTATGTTGAACTCCTTGGGCAGGAAAACGTCGCAGTCGAGTACAAGGACCCGGTTGAGAAGACAGTGGCTTCTGTGTTCAGAATGTGCCTTGATGGGTCCATAGACCCATGGGACATCGACCTCAAGGCTTTTGTGAAGATATTTTCAGGAATGGTTGACGAGAACTTCAGGGACTTCGGTGCAGCCGGGTACCTTATTTACCAGGCATGGAAGATCCTCAATGAAAAGTCAAGAAATTCTCTGGAAAGAAGGCTCGTGTTCGATGAGGAGGAAGGGTTCCTTGATGAGGAAGTGGAAATTGAACATTTCTTCGAACCTATAGAATTGACATTGAAGGAGCCGGTTAAGCACCAGGAGAAGAGGAAGGTGTTCCTGGTTGAGCTTCTGGACGCAATGAGGGACGCCTACAAGGTTTCACCCAGGATCAAGGCCAAGAAGGAGATCCTTCAGGTTGAGCATATCGACCCCACAATCGAGGAAATTGTTTCAGAAATGCATTCTGAGGAGCCCGAAGAAGAAATCCAGAGGGTTTATGATCTGTTGCTCAGCCATGACATCAATGGCACAATGGACGAAATCTGGCACACTTCAGACCTGAGCAGGGCATCCTTCTTTGTGTACTGCATGTTTCTCATGAGGGAAAGGAAGATCAGGCTGGCGCAGGAAGTTCCTTATGGGGTAATCACCATTGAACGGCCGGAATGAGGGATTCAGGCAGCCGCGATTCATCAGTGCCTCCGAAATCTCAAAGTATGTTTTCTGCAATGTTTCATGGTATCTTGACAGGTCAGGAGCACCAAGGAACACTGGCACAGGGACAAGGATGAAGAAGGGAGTCCAGTCCCATTCAACATTGAAGCGCAGGTACAACACTGCAAGAGTAGCCACTTGGTCCGTGATATTCCTGATGCTGATTATCTCCGGTTACATCTTCATAACACTGTATTGACATGTCAACATTCTGGCTTATTCTGCTGCTCCTGGTTCTGGTCGGGCTCTCTTTCCTTGCAAGGAAACTTGGAAAAAAGGGCAAGGAATATGCCATCCCCCGCGGCAGGGAGGTTTACCAGGATCTGAGCGCCAGCGGGAAGATCCTCCGTTCCTACAATTACGGGCTCTCTGGGAAACCAGATATGGTTAAGCAGAAGGGCAACACCCTCATCCCCTATGAATACAAGACAACAGATGCAAAGGTTCCAAGGGATGGCCACATTTACCAGATGGTGGCGTATTTCCTGATCCTGGAGGACCTTTATCCAGACAGGGAAATTCCCTATGGTGTGCTGAAATACAAGAATGAAGCATTCAGGATTCAGAACATAGAGGAAAACAAGGCAAAACTCTTGAAGGTTCTGAGGGAGATGAGGACGGAATATGGTGAACCTATGAGGAATCACAATCATACCGGAAGGTGTTTTCACTGCTCCTTCAACCAAACATGCCAGCAAAAATTAATTACCTCCAGAACATAGTGCAAACCTCTCATGGTATCATTGGAAATCCTATCCCGGAACACAGCCGAGGTTGTAACAGAGGATGAGGTCAGGGCTCTCAAGGAAGGGAACATAAAGTCTTATTTTGGGATCGAGCCGTCCGGACTTCCACATATTGCCACGGGCTTTCTATGGGCCAAGAAATTAACTGAAGTCTCCCAGCTGGGAATTGAAACCACTGTTCTTCTCGCCGACTGGCATGCCATGGTCAATGACAAGCTGGGCGGAGACATGGTAAAGATCAGGGAAAGTGGAGAAATCATAAGGAAGGTGATGCGCGCTTTCGGCCTCCCCAATGAGGTCAAGTTCGTCTGGGCAAATGACCTGGTCAAGGACCCCGAGTATTGGATGTCACTTCTCAAGGTTGCCAAGTATGCCAATCTTCCCAGGCTCAAGAGGGCACTCCCGATCATGGGCAGGACTGAGGAAGAAGCCGAGAAAGATTTCAGCAAGTACATATACCCGCTTATGCAGGTTAACGATATCTACTACATGGACCTGGACATAGCATTTGGAGGCATGGACCAGCGCCATGCACACATGCTCGCCAGGGATATCGCAGAGAAGATGGGAAGGAAGAAGGTGATATCAATACACGTTCCGCTACTGGGAAGCATGAAGGGCTCCGGAAGAATGGATACATTCAAGAAAATGTCAAAGAGCGACCCTGATTCGGCAGTCTTCATATCCGACTCCATAGAAGACGTCAACAGGAAATTCAAGAAGGCATTCTGTCCAGCCGCAACAGTGGAGGGGAATCCAGTTATGGACATATTCAGGCACGTGGTTTTCCCCTATATTGGACACGAGGTGACAATTGAAAGGCCTCCTGCGAAAGGCGGGGAACTGCAGATCAAGACTTACGAGGAACTCGAAAGGACTTACCTTAAAAATGAGATCCACCCAATGGACCTGAAATCGGCCGCAGCCAACGCCGTAAACGAACTTATAGCGCCTGGAAGAAGTGTATTCTGAAGTTCAGGGACTTTATTTCATCTTTTCGAGGACGATGACGTTCCCATCAAAATAGTAACCGAGAATATCCTCCGGTTCGATTCCCAGTTTCTCAGAAACTTTCCTTGGAAGAGTGATCCTGAGGGAACTCCCTCTCTTTGAGACGTGAGAAACATCAAGCAGGGTCCTTTTGTTGTCTGTCGTAAGTATGGATACTGATAGAGGTATATAAACTAATTGCACTAATTTAGTTCTTTGCATCAATTTAAATGATTAACTAAATACCATAATATATCTTGAGGCATAGATGACTATTTGGCATTTTTCCTCAAAGTCAGAAAAACGAGTCCAGGCTTTTCTGTGAATGTTTCTGGTGGGCCGCCTCGAGTGTTGCGATAGGTGACTCAACCCGGTTCAGGGAGAAATCATGCCTGCTGCAGAGGAAATCAATTATGCCATCTCTGCTTGGCTTGGGAAATTCCATTTTGACATCGCTGTCAAATGGGGGATTGGCAAACAGGTCCAGAATCTCGTCAAGATTCTCGATCTCAGTTTCCTTTGCCCTGAGCACCCCATGGATGTCCCCATGTTTTTTCATGAGTTTCAGTGCCGTCTTGGCCCCCACCCTGAAGAGGCCTTTGTTGAAGTCGGTGCCAACAAGTATCCCCACCTGAATCAGCTGGTCATGGGTAAGGTCAAGAGATTCAAGGTTCTCCCTCAGGTCCATGTACTCCGGTGTGACATTGACATACATGTTCCTGCCAGGAATCTTTCTCCTTCCAAAATAGGTGAAATTGCGGAGAACCCTTTTTGCGCCAAAAAGAAGGCAGTCATAATCCTGCGAAATCACTCCGTCAACCATTCCAGTTTTTGACATCATGGAGGCCTGTGCCTCACCCTCCGAGGGGGCCACATGGCTGGGGACACCCATGTAATCAAGGAGTTCTATGGCTTCCTTCACCATGTCTCTGGTCAGGTGGCTCGTCCTTGCAGCGAGAGAGCGGGCCCTTTCCATATCGCCACTCTTTCTGGCTGTTTCAAGCTCAAGTTTTGCCTTCTCCTTCTGCATCACCCTCGCTTCAATTGTCCGGTTCTTCAAATGGGAAGGCTTGCCGTCGAATATGTAAACGGGCTTTATGCCAGCTTCCATTAGATTGATTGTCCTGAAGAATATGCCAGAAAGGTGGGAGGTCACGTTTCCCTGGGAATCCATAAGTGGTGTCCCATCCGGCTGCCTTATCCCGCTGAGGAACTGGTAGAGTATATTGTAGCCATCGATGCTCACCGTCATTCCCCTGTATTCCTTGAGGGAAGTCTGGTGCTTGATCAGAATGTCTGAAATGTCTACTCCCATGAAAGTTCACTCACAATCCAGACCGAATTCAGTTATTCTGAATTCCCTGGAAATTCCTTCCTTTATTGACCTGTGCTTCACAACCATGAGCTTTCTCTTGCCATCCTTTGATTTTTCCACCCTGTAGATCGCCTTCATCACATGATCAATCACATGGCCGCCGAAAGGATGAATGTCCCCAGAATCCGGGCTCTGGTAAATCTGGTTCGTAATGAGTACTGGAACATGGAATTTGAGGGCAGCAAAAGCAAGGTTGCTCAATTCCTTCTGAAATCTGGTTGCCCTGGCGGCAGCATCTCCGGATGCTTCCAGCCTGAAATATTCAGTGAACGAATCAACGATCACAATTTTAATTGACTTTGATTTTTCAAGAAGCTTGGGAACTCTCATTATGGCCAGGTCCTGGTCTTCGAGGGACCCAACCCTGTAAAGGACAAGCCCCTTCAGGATCTCTTCATTTCCGCCGGAAATCTGCAGGAAGCGTTCTGCAGAGAATCCTTCAGTGTCCAGGTACAGTGCCTGGCCGCCTGACTTTATGACTGATATGGCATACTGCATGCTCAAATTGGTCTTCCCTGCTCCACCTTCGCCATAAAGTTCAGTGATGACTTCAGGTTCGATGCCGCCCGCCGTCAGTTCATCAATGCAACTGACACCAAGTGGGACCTTTTCAGGCGTAGTGGAAAGATCAATCTTCTCCATTATGATCCAAATTGCCTGTAGGTATAAATAAGACTGTTGTGAAAGGGGGACTTATCTTACGTACTCAAGCATTTTGGAGAGATCATTACCCACAATGGTGTGTGTTGCCCCTCCGGAAACAGCGCTTTCAACTGGATTGAACGCGAATGAAAGGCCTGAATTTCTAAACATCGCCACGTCCTGGTAGGTGTCCCCCACACTTATTGTCTCCTCTGGGAGAATTCCAAGCCTCTTCTGCACTTCCTTGATCACATCGTCCTTATGCTTTGGGTCAACCATTACGTGGCCATCAGCCAAAAGGTTGTTGGATTCATCAGTAAGGATGTGGTTGGCATAAATTTCATCTGCTCCTGCATACTCGCCAACTCTCTTTGCAAGCCAATAAATTCCTCCGGAGATTATGGCCGTCTTCACGCCAGCCTATATCAGTTTACTAAAAGTGCTTTTGACTCCCTCCCTGAGAGGAACCTGTTCTAGAATTTCCATGACCTTTTCTGCACTGGTTGGCCCATCGTCACCGAGCCAAAGCCTTACGTCGCTCCTCAGGAAATCAATGTAGGAAAGTGTGCCTGCCCTGTACGAATTAAGATTCTCTGCATTGTCCACTCCTAGTCTCTTGTGGACGTAGTCCCAACTGCTCACAGGCTGTGTCAGCACGCCATCCATGTCGAAAACAGCCAGTTTGTATTTGCCCAGTGTCATTGTGTTGTCAGTATGGTTTTGAGAAAGTGCCAATCTTTCCCGGCTTGCCACAAACCACGCAGTCTCTCTCCTCATTCTTCTCCGGGCTGAAACCAAGGGTCTCAAATCCGTACTTTTCCTCCACCCTGTCTGAACATGCCTTGTCTCCGCACCATCCTGCAAGAATGAATCCTTTCACATTGGACAGGGCATTCAGCTCATCTATCCTGACCTGATTCTCGGAGAAAAGTTTTGACGCCCTTTCCCTGAGGATGGACTTCACCTCAATCAGGAGCGCAGACAACTTTTCCGGCAGTTCTTGCATTTCAACCTTGATCTTCTTTCGTTCTGTCCTTGGGACTAGAACTGCAGAGTTTCCATCTACCTCTCTTTCGCCGATCTCTATCCTTACTGGGACACCTTTCATCTCCCAGTCATTGAACTTGAAACCAGGGGTGTAGTTGTCCCTCTCATCTATTCTTGACCTGATTCCTGCATCAAGGAGCATGCTGTTTACCCTGCGTGCAAATTCTGTCGTGTCAAGCTTCTTTGAGGGTATGGGGACCACAATGGCCTGGATCGGAGCTATTCCTGGCGGGAGGATAAGCCCCTGGTCATCCCCATGGAGGCCTATCACAGCCGCCAGGAGTCGTTCACTGAGCCCGAATGTGGTCTGGTGGGCGAATGAGTGTTCTCCATTGTCCTTCAGGTATTTTATGTCGTATGTCTCTGAAAAATTGGTTCCATACTGGTGTATGGTCCCTATCTGCAGGCTTCTACCGCCTGGCATTATTGTGTCAAAAGCGAGGGTGTACTGCGCTCCCGGAAACTTGTCCCAGTCAGGCCTCTTATGCACTTCAAATGGGAGGCACAGGGAATCAGAAAGTTCTTTCCAGACTTCCAGGTATTCCGCCATCTGCCTTTCGGCATCTTCATAGGTATCATGTGCAGTGTGGGATTCGAAGAAGTGGATCTCCCTGATCCTGATGAATGACCTGGTGTGCTTTGTCTCGTAACGGTAAACGTCCACTATCTGGTAGAGTTTCAGCGGCAGGTCTGTGTGGGCCCTTATCCAGAGGGAGAACATGCCGTACATTGCAGCTTCGCTGGTGGGTCTGAGCGCCATTTCAACATCAAGAGGCTCTCTGCCCCCTCTTGTCACCCAGAAGACTTCCCCCTCAAATCCCTTGACATGGTCGAATTCAACGGACAGCTGATCCTTGGTTACCAGCACGGGGAAACTGACTTCCTGGAAATTCCTCGGGTCAACACCGTGCCTTATTGCCTTGTCAATGTTCTGGCGGATCTTGAGACCGTATGGCAACCACACATTCATTCCCTTTATGGGATATCTCTTGTCGCTAAGCCCGCTTATCTCGATGATCTCATTATACCATTCGCTGAAATTGGATTTCTTGTTCTCCATCTGCGGCGGAATAATTCTTATGAGCTAAATAACCTTTTTAGGAAAACTATCTGGAAAGGAATAATATGCAAGTTGTTCTATAGCATAGCATGTCCGCTAACCTGAAAGAACTTTCAGATGAGGAATTTATAAAGGCAGTGGCAAATAGACTCATAACAATAAGGTCCATTTCTCCGGAATCAGGCGGATCTGGAGAGAAAGACAAGGCAGACGAGCTTTGCAAAATCCTGGATGAACTGGGTTACAGCGACTACAAGCGATTTGATGTTGCAGACAAGAGAAGCGCAACAAGGTCGAGCGTTGTACTGACCGTGGGAAACCAGAAAAAGACTTTCTGGCTTGTGCCTCATATTGATACCGTGCCCATAGGGGATCCCGGCCTCTGGACAAGACCCCCCATGGAAACCACTGTAGAGGGCGACAGAATTTACGGCAGGGGTACATCTGACAACGGGCAGGCTATCTTCCTCTCATTGCTGATCCTGAAGAACTTGGATCCATCAAAACTGAAGTATACACTCGGGTTTGCCTTTGTGGCGGATGAGGAAATGGGCAGTGTGTACGGAATTCAGCACCTCCTGGAGCAGAACATTTTCAGGGAGGATGACCTCATAGTGGTTCCCGATGCTGGAACCGAGGATGGCCTCCAGATAGAAATAGCGGAAAAGAGCATCGTCTGGATAAAATTCAAGATTTCTGGAAAGCAGTATCACGCAAGCATGCCATACATGGCTGTCAATGCAAACAGGGAAGGCATGAAGTTCATTCTGGAACTTGACAATCAACTTCACAGCAAATTCAACGCTTCCAATGCAATCTTTTCACCCCCGGTATCGACATTTGAGCCTACCAGGCATGACAGGAATGTGGACAATATCAACACAATTCCAGGAACCGAAATACAGTACATGGACTGCAGAATACTCCCGCAGTACGATATTGACATGGTCATTGATTTCATAGACCAGCAGATCCGGGAATTCCAGAGGAACAGCAAGGCCAGAATATCCTATGAATTCATTCAGAATGAACAGGCTCCATTGCCCACGAGGCTTGACGCGCCGGTTGTAACTGAGCTCAAGCAGGCCATAAAGGAATTGAGGGGAGCTGAGCCATCATCCGTTGGCATAGGTGGTGGCACATGTGCAGCATTCTTCAGGAAGAAAGGATTCGATGCCGTTGTATGGAGCACAACCGTACCTGAAGTGGCTCACCAGGCTGATGAATATGTTGTTATCCCGCACATCCTGCTTGACAGGGATGTTGTAATGAAGATAGTGACAAAGGGCTAGATGGAATCATCATCGGTCCTATTGAGGTCCTTGAGCCTCTGAACCCCATCAATTTCTTTTATGAGTTCTGAAACGATTTCCGGGACGTCCTTTTCCCAGTTTTCGTCATTCAGAATTTTTTCCCTGATTCTTGTTCCGGACCACGCTGACCTGTTCATTAGGTCCATGGACTGGACTTCATACCCCTTTTCCTTGAAGAGCCTCGTGACCAGGGGGTTATTGGTGTAGACGTTGTTGAATTTCGGGGTGAGCGATTCCACGTGGGCAACCCACAGAGGGTTTGAATTGACATCCTCAATGGGGACCAGGTAAAACTGGAAGATGTTTTCCCGCTCAAGGGTGGAGGAGATCATGAGGTGCCTTTCACCAGCCGTGAACGGGTCCTTGAGGGTGTGTGAATACTGCGCACTTCCTATTCCCACAATCACTGAGTCATTGTGTTTCAGTATCTGCTTGATCAGCTCCAGGTGCCCGTAGTGAAAAGGCTGAAACCTGCCCACAATGAATGCCCTGTTGCCGTCTGGTATCTTTACCGTTTAAACCGACCTCACTGAGATAAGGATCACATCGCCGTCAAGGTCCCATTTCCTGGCATCTTCCTCTTTCCTGGTTGTCAATGACACGGCAAGGGTCTCCTTTTTGATCCAATCCCCGTACTTGTCGAGGACTTCATCTGTATTACTATCCCCACTAATTGATAAATTTATCTGCTGATCGTAATTGAGATCCAGCTCCTTCCTCATGACCTGTATTCTCCTCACAATTTCCCTTGCTGTCCCTTCCAGCAGAAGAGATGAATCTATTTCCAGGTTCAGGAACACTTGAAGAGATAGTTTCTGGTCAGATGCCATGGCGTATCCCGGATCGGGCTCATCAATCACCTGCAGGAATTCTGCAGGAAGCGATTCGCCTTCCACTTCCACCCTGCCTTCCTTTTCCAGTTGGGCAGCCAATTCCCCAGTGTCGTTCTCAACCTGGTTTTTGACAACCTGTAATTTCCCTTTCAGCACCGGCGCCGCCTTCTGGAGAACCAGCTTGAGCTTCCTCCTGACAGGCCTTTCCTCAGGGCTTATGAAACGTATGCTCTTTGCATTCATCTCAGGCGAAATGGCTTCAAGAACATAATCGCTGAGAGTGGTGCCTGCATTTACCAGCACTTCTGTGACCGGCTGCCTGCCTTTCAGGTTATTTTCCTGCCTTAGCCTTCTTGACATCTCAAGCAGAGAAGACGCCACTCCCATTTCCTCTTCCAGCTTTGTGTCTATGAAGGATGAATCAACCTTTGGGTATTTCTGGAGATGTATGCTTTCCTCTCCAGGATATAACTTCAGGTAGACATAATCAGGGAAGAATGGGGTAAGCGGCGCGAGCATGAGAAGCACCCTTTCCAGGACATAGACAAGTGTGGAATATGCATTCTTCTTCTCTTCCGTGAGTTCCTCTTCCCAGAATCTTCTCCTTGAGAGCCTCAGGTAGAAATTGGAGAGGTCATCTATAAGGTCCCCGATGTTTCTGAAGGCTATGTGCATGTTGTAGGTGTCCATGTTTCTGGTAACTTCTTTGAGGGTGCTGTTCACTCTTGAAACGATCCACCTGTCAAGCCTGTTTTCTGAGCCGTTGTAACCCTCGTACCTGTAGCCATCGAGATTGGCATTGGATGCAAAGAAAGAGTATATGTTTGCAACCGTCCCAAACACTTTTCGGGAGGTCTCGCTTATGAGTTTCTTGTCAATGGCCTTGGCCCTCCAAGGGACACCTGTAAGGAAGAACGCCCTCACAGGATCTGGCCCATGGTCATCAAGAAAGTCCATTGCCAGGACAGAGTTCCCTTTGCTCTTGCTCATTTTCCGCCCCTGTTCATCAAGGATGAAGTCTATGGAAAGGGCATTCTCGTAAGCATTGCTGTCGAAAAGGAGAGATGATATTGCATGAAGCGTGTAAAACCAGCCCCTGGTTTGGTCTATGGCCTCTGTAATGTATGTAATGGGGAAGTTTCCCTGCAGTTCATCCACGTCGAATGGGTAGTGCAATGCAGCATATGTGGAACTTCCTGAATCAAACCAGGTGTCTATCACATATGGCTCTCTTTTCATTTCGGCGCTGCATTCCTGGCAGGGAAATGTTATTCCGTCTATGTATGGCCTATGCAGGTCTTCTGGAACCTTTCCGGAAAGTTCCTTGAGCTCAGCGATGCTGCCCACTGCTTTCATGTGGCCGTTGCTGCATGTCCAAATGGGAAGGGTGGTGCCCCAGTACCTGTTCCTGCTCAGGTTCCAGTCCTTAGCCTCACTTAAGAAATTGCCAAATCTTCCATCCTTGAGATGTTCTGGCAGCCAGTTTATCTTGCTGTTGTTCTTCAGAAGCTTGTCCCTGACAGTTGATACCCTTATGAACCACGCTTCAAGAGGATAGTAGACCAATGGGGTGCTACACCTGTAGCAGAACGGGTAGGTGTGAACTATTTTCTCTGACCTGAAAAGTTGGTTGTTCCTTTTAAGGTGCACTATTATGTCCACATCAGCATCCTTTATGAATTTCCCATTCCAGGGGAGCCTTTCGTCATTGAACCTCCCCTGGAGGTCAACAGGGTTGAGAAAATCGACTCCATATCTCTTCCCAACATCAAAATCGTCTGCCCCAAATGCTGGGGAGGTGTGCACGATTCCAGTTCCCTCATCCACATCAACATGGTCTCCGGCAACCACGAACAAGGTTCCTTTGGGTGCGGGAAGATAATCAATAAGCTGCTCGTATTTTCTGCCAACAAGTTCCTTTCCAGGAACATTCTTCAGCACCCTGGCATCCTTGCCAAAAAGTTTGCGGACAACGGCAGAGGCCACATAGAGCTTATCTCCGTCTATTTCAACAAGGGAGTACTCTATTTTGTCGCTTATTGACAGGAATTCATTTGCCGGGAGGGTCCATGGCGTGGTGGTCCAGGCCAGAAAATACGTATTCTCCTCGTCAGCTGACTTGAATTTTATGTAAACTGATGGGTCCGTGGCATCCTCATAGCCCTGCGCAACCTCATGTGAACTGAGGGAAGTCTCGCATCTGGGGCAGTATGGGACAATCTTGTAGTCCTTCTGCAGGAGGCCTTTCTCAAACAGGGTTTTCAGCGCCCACCATTCACTTTCAATGTATTCGTTCCTAAGTGTTATGTATGCTTTCTTCTGGTCGATCCAGAATCCTATTTTCTGGTCCGCTTCCATCCATTCATCTATGTACCTGAAAATGCTCTCACGGCAATATGCATTGAACTTGTCTATTCCAAAGTCCTCTATTTCCTTCTTGCTGTTAAAGCCAAAATGCTTCTCGGCTTCGATCTCTACCGGAAGACCGTGGCAATCCCAGCCTCCAGTCCTTCTGCGTATGTCGTGGCCGGTCATGTATTTGTAACGGAGGACAGAATCCTTCATGGTGCGGGTCATAGCGTGGCCGACATGAGGCCTGCCATTTGCTGTGGGAGGCCCTTCAAGAAATACAAACGGTTTATTGCCAAGAGTTGTTGAAAGTGATTTCTGAATAATGCCAGCCTGTCTCCAGTAGTCTCTTATCTCATCTCCTATGGCTTTCAAGCTCCTGTTGACCTGGATCTGTTCGTAGGCTGTATTCATGTTCAACAGATTACGAGAATTTGAAGTGATATATTGTTTTTAGTATCATAAATTACAAAATAGGATTGTTTTAGAGTGTAGGTATAGAATTATGGACAGAACGGGGCACGATTATGGAACCTGGGAGATCCGGGAACCTGTCATACTTCCTTATGTATTTCCTTATCATCACATTCTCTTTCTTCACCAGCCAGTTCATGTAGTAGCCGTAAAGGTTTGAGTTGTGTTTTCTCAGTTCCTTTATTCCAATCCTTTCAGCATCCAGCCTTCTTATCTCCTCAAGCATCTTAA
>JBJKSX010000046.1:0-12665 GCA_046703545.1 Thermoplasmataceae archaeon
GTGTAGTTTGCAAAGGCTCCGAAGTTAATTGTTGCATTGTAGCTGTTGTAGTCGTTTGTCTGAACAGCGTTGTCTAATTTCCAGGTGTAGTTGAGTGCCTTAGCATAGTTGTCTGTCTGATCCTGAACTGCAGGATTATAGAACGCATTGGAAAGGTTGAAAGAGACTGCAGTGTTTGTTGGCACTATGAACACAGCAGATGTGCTGTTGCTCGCCACAAGGTAGTTTGAAGGCGTTGTGTTATTCCAGAATAGGTTTATCTGTGAAGCTGTTACAATTGGCTGATTCGCTGTGTTGAATACTAGGTTAACAAAACCGCTTGTTGCCTGCGGAATTAATTTTACAGGGCTGACAAACGTCTTTACCTGGGAAACAGGTGAAGCCAGGGACAGGCCTGGTATGTTATAATTGAAGTTGTAGTTATAAAACAGAGAGCCAGTGTTGTACTGCGTTCCCTGGGCAAATAGCTTCACTGAAAATCCACCTGCAAGGCTTGCCGATGTCACGTTCATGTTCTGGAAAGTATAGTTGACCACCGCGTTAAATCCGGCCGCGGTCAATGTAGCTGATGTTACAACATTGGTTGATATCTGCTTATAGTTGTATCCATTCACAAGAATTGAATAGTCCGAGTAGTTTCCGACCAGCCCGTTCACATATCCCTGGGAGTATGGCTGTTGAGAGGCAAAAGTGTCAAAGTAATTCTGCCAGTATAATGAACCAACTGTTGCATTTGGAAGGAATGGAACTGCTGTAGAGTTGCCCAAGTTGTATGTAACTGTCAGGTAAAGGTAACCTGGGTTGTTTCCAAGAGTGTAATTATATGTTACGTTGCTGCTTGCCTTGCTCAGAACATAATTGTTCTGGCCGGCTTGATAATCAACTGGCTTGTAACCGTTAGCAGAAATCACATAATTGGTTGCCGCGCCTTTTACAAACTGGAATGCCCCGTCAGTGAAAGGCATAACTGTGTATGAATTTGCTGTCGTATTTATTGCAATTATGTTGAAGTTGGGGACTGGCTGGCTGTTACTGGTTGAAACGAATCCTCCGATCAGGTTGCTGACAGAAGCGGCTGTGCTTAGGGCAAGGTTGCCCCCAACACCGTTGTGATAGGATGTGTTAGTGAATGTTCCAGATGTAACAGTTGCATAGAATCCAACAGAAGGCAGGCTCGCATTGAATGCGCCTGTTGTAGTATTTGTCTCAAAGACAAAACCATTGAATGTTGAAAATGAAACCGTCGCGCCAGAAGAAGCCCCGGATACTGTTACAGCAACCTGGTGTGTAGCATAAGCTGACGAATCCAAGTTTACAGTTTGCGTGCTTGTGCTGGTGACATTTACCATTTCACTTATTCCATTGACAATGGCACCATTGACCACGTATGGCTGCAATGTGAATATGTAGCTTCCAAAAGGCAGGGTGTACTGGCTTATTGCGCCACTCAACGTCGTTACCTGGTACCCTGACAATGTACTGACCGTTACTGTTGCTCCTATTGCAGGTAGACCCAGATAGGACGCGTGATACGTCACTGTCCCTTTCTGAGGAGTTATAGCTGTACTATTCCCTGCTATGGCTAATGCACTCCCTAGAACCAGGAGCGTCATTACTATTGCTATTAAGCTGTTTCTGTGCAATGCTATCTTCCTCGCGTGCATCGGCTAAAGGAACGAGGCAATATAAATATTGTTATCAGGCTAGGAATTTCAAGGAAAACTTGCGTAACAGCCACTTCACATAGTGGCATGAGGCTATATAAGGCAGGTCTCCGATAGGTGAATTCAGGGTTACCCTTTTACAACTCCAAGTGGAACCAATCTTGCCACAGGATCTGTGAGCCCAGCCCCGGTCACTGACTTGATCACTTCATCTATATCCTTGTAGCTCCCTGGGGCCTCTTCCGATATTACCCTGACATTCTGGGCGCGCAGGTAAATGCCCTTCGCCTCGAGCCTGGAGACAACTTCTCCGCTCCTGTAGGTTTCCAGTGATTTTTTTCTGCTCAGCCTTCTTCCGGCTCCGTGACAGCTGGAGCCAAATGATTTCTCCTCGTTCCCTTTGTTTCCCTTAAGAATGTAAGATGCCGTGCCCATGTCGCCTGGAATCAGGACTGGATGCCCGTGCACTGAAAAATGGCTGTCGGGCGAAAATCTGTTTCCGGCAAAAGCCCTTGTGGCACCTTTCCTGTGTACTATCAGGTCCATCTTCTCCCCATCCACGGTATGTGATTCCTTCTTGGCCATATTGTGGGCAAGGCTGTAGACTATGCTGACATCTGAATCCGGGAATATTTT
Organism: Thermoplasmataceae archaeon; assembly: GCA_046703545.1. Taxonomy (GTDB): domain Archaea; phylum Thermoplasmatota; class Thermoplasmata; order Thermoplasmatales; family Thermoplasmataceae; genus JAJZOM01. Next base: position 2,301 of record JBJKSX010000046.1, read on the forward strand.
GTAGAATGCTTCCCTCACATTGTTGGCGATGACCTGCCTGTTCACGAAGCCATAATTTGCTGCAGAATTCATGGCCTGGTAATACTCGCTCCCAACCCTGGAAGAGAATTTTGCAGAAGTGAGCTGCCTGTCAACTGGATGAGTCACGACCCCCTCTTCGGTGGAATTGAGCCTCCTGATGAAGTCGGTTGCCACCTGATGTCCCAGGCCTCTAGATCCAGTATGTATCATGACAGTTATCTGCTCCGCCTTGTTGATGCCAAAAGTGTTGGCTGCTTCCCTGTCCTCGATGGTGTCAAGTTTCTGTATCTCCAGGAAATGGTTGCCCGCGCCTAGAGTGCCTATCTGCTTCAGTCCCCGCTTCTTCGCGCTTTCAGAAATGAAGTTAGGGGAATTGTCCTTCATGTGCCCATTTTCTTCAGTGAACCTCACGTCATCCTTTGTGGCCATTCCCCTGTCAAGGCACCATTGAAGGCCCCCAGAAAGAATCTCATGCAGGTCCTCGGCGGTGACTTTTGTGCTGGTGCTCCCCATGCCGGACGGAACCCTCTTGAAAAGTTCATCCGTCAGTTCCCTGATGTGAGGTTCCACTTCCTCCATTGTCAGGTCAGTCCTGACCAGTGAAACGCCGCAGTTGATATCGTACCCAACCCCTCCGGGAGATATTATGCCCTCCTCCGGCTCAAAAGCGGCCACGCCACCTATTGGGAACCCGTATCCCCAGTGAATGTCAGGCATTGCCAGAGATGCTTTCACAATTCCCGGTAGCATCGCCACATTCACAACCTGCTGGAGTGACTGGTCGTTCCTGATCTCGTCCATCATTGACGGGCTTGAGTAAATGATGCCCGGGACATTCATCCTGCTGTCGTGCCCCGGATCAATCCTGTAAGTGAATCTGTCTACTTCCTGGACAGTTAAATCTTGCATAACATGACAATATGACTGATCGGGATTTACTCTTTTTCCTGAATTCCTTTTTGGTATCCAGCGAACCCAAGTACAATGTAAAGGTTAATACGTGAAATTTCTCTTTCAAGAATGTTGCCAAAAAAGATACAGCTCAAGGACCTTCCGGAAAGGCTCCGATTTGATGTCAGGCTGCAGATTTCCCTAAGAAGCAATGCTATCAACATCAGGAGCCACTACGAGGAACAATCGAGGTTCCAGAATTACATAAACGATAGGGAGGAAAAAATCAGAATACTCCTGAATGTGACTGAGAATCCAGAAATTTTTGATGGCGACAATCAATTGTACCCTTGAAATTGAAGAAGGCCACTTCCAAGATATACTAAACTTTGGCAATAAATATATTGGGGAATGTTATTATGTCTCATGGAACAAGTGAGTTCATTATTCAGAGAGATCAAGACAGACCTTGAAACAGTCAAGAGACACCTTTCAATAATACAGACACTGCTGAGGGAACAGCCAGTGGGAATAATCAAGATCTCTCATGAAACCGGAATACCGGAACACAAGATCAGATATTCACTGAGAGTCCTTGAAAAAGAGGGACTCATTCTTCCTTCAAGGGAAGGGGCGATCCTGACCCCTGAGTTTCTGGAAAACAAGGACGCAATTGCCGATGAGGCAAGAATTCTGACGGAACAGATGAACGAGATGTATCACGAACTGAAGAACTCACTTGTGAAGAAATAGCATTTTCACATGAGATGCTGCTGTACATGAAAATTGTTTATTCCAACATCTAATCACGTCTGGGAAACAGGTACCTAACATGCTCTGGAAAGGAAGAAGCCCTTGGGAAAACAGCTTTGGCGAATACAGGATAAGGAGAGCTGACACCAGGGACGCCAAGGGTGTCATCAACTGCATGCAGAGCGTGATGGATGAGAGGGTCTTTCTTGTCAGCGAATATTATCTTTTGACCGAGAGGGGGGAGCAGGAAAGGATAAGGAGCCCTGATGATCTCACGGTTGTGGCTGAAAAGGAAGGCGAGATAGTGGGAGTCCTCACTGTCCAGAGAGGCATGTACAGAAAGAACAGGCACACTGCCAATCTGGGAATTGCAATCAAGAGCGCTCACAGGAGAAAGGGACTGGGATCTGAGCTCATCTCCGCAGGAATAGAATGGTGCAAGGAGAATTTCATAAAAAAACTGAACCTGGAGGTGTTCTCATCAAACAAGGGGGCCATATCACTTTATGAAAAGATGGGTTTCTCAATTGAGGGCATCAGGAAGAGCCAATTCATGATTGAGGGGACATACGTTGATGATGTTTTCATGACCATATGGCTTGGCAAAGACCGGGAAAGCCTTTCCGGAATTCTCAAGTGATTGCGACAATAAATTGTGTGGCATTTCATTAATGTTGAAAAAGCCCGATTTTTGCACTAAATTAACAGATATACTCACAACAAGTTTATTAGTTTAAAATATTACTGATATTGAATATGAAATCAATGATATGGAACATTGATTATTTTTGCAACCTAAGATGCAAAAGTTGTAATGCATGGCAGGGAAAGATATTCTTCCCGGAAGAACTCATTGACAAGCATATCGCTGACATGAAGCGGAACAAGGTCAAGGTTGTATCACTCACAGGAGGGGAACCAACCCTTAACAAGTCCATTGAATCCATCCTGAGGAAACTCAAGGAAAATCATTTCATAACCCATATTGCAACCAATGGAACCAATCCGTATATCCTGAAGAAGATCGTCCCCTACCTTGACGGCATGACGATCTCACTGGACAGCAACATTCCCGAGGAGCACAACGAATATCGTGGCCTGAAGATTTTTGACACCGTTGAAAAAACCATTAAGGAGAACCGTGGCAAGGTGAAGGTGCTCACCGCAAACGCGCTTGTTACAGATTTCAATTACTTCAAGGTGGGCGAGATGGTGGAACACGCCAACGAGGACCTTGGAGTTCCGCTCTCCATGTGCTTCCCGGACCAGAGCTCATACTATTTCCAGGATTTTCAGGTTTCCAACAAAATGATCAGGGAGGCTTTCTCATATGCAAGTGAAAATTACAACAACCACGTTTTCGGAAACACCAGGAGCTACTACAAGGAGGCAGTGGACTACATAGACGGAAAGCAGGTATCTCCGTGCAGGGCAGGACAGACTTCCTTCTACACCGACTACAGGGGAAAGGTCCACCCGTGCTTCACACACATGGAAGTTGTCATGAACAAGAAAGCAAACTGGGAGTATTACGACAACCAGTGCAATGACTGCTTCACACAGTGCTTCAGGGAACCATCTATTGAGAACCCATTTGAGGACGTGAGGCTTGTTTCGAAAATATGGTGGTTCAACCACGTGAAGAATCGCAAGACAGGAAACGGAATCGCGATCCCCTCACCTTCAAGTTGAACCAAAACAACACTTTTTTCAATTGTTTTGCCACAGCCATTGTGTAATATCATGGCAATTGTACACTGGCTGTTTATCTAGATTTGAGTTTATTTATTAAAATCACAGGCAAATCAACAGTTTTTACCATATTCCCTAAATTATATTGATGTCTAATTAACCGTACAGCCAATATTATGCTATATCCGAAAAAGGTTATATAGCGAAATTACAATTTGGTTCGATCAACCTATGGAATTGAGGTATTTCATTATTAGAAGGCTATTGCTGATAATACCTACCGCTCTGGGATTGACCATGCTTGTATTCATTATTATGAGCGGAATCCCGGTATCTTCATTGACAGCTCCATTTTACAATCCACACAGCGGAGTACCAAGAGATATTCAGATGCACAACGCTGAAGTGCTGCTTGGAATCAGCTCCAATCCAGTGATATGGTATTTCCATTATCTCGCCAACCTGATAAAGGGAAACTGGGGAATCATGACCCTTCCAGGTTATCCTTCATCCGTTATAGCTGCAATCGGCCTGGCCCTCCCCAACACAATACAGCTTGAAATATTCTCTGTCATTCTTTCACTGGGAATTTCAATTCCCCTGGGAACTTACATAGGTTCAAAACCCAACTCCCTGTCGGATCAGGGAGCAAGGATATTCACACTTACAGGTTACGCAATTCCGGCCTTCTGGCTTGCACTGCTGCTCCAGATTGTATTTGGGCGTGGTGTTCTAACTGGGAATCCCCTTGGGGTGTTTCCCTTAACCGGATCGTTCAATCCGTTCCAGATACCTTCTCCAACTCCAACATGGTTCAATGGTGCGTACACTTTCCCCACACACCTTTTCATATTTGACGCCCTGCTTCACGGGAACTTTGTGCTTGCTTGGGATGGGTTCATGCATATTGTGCTGCCCGTTCTGACGCTCACATACGTGCTCCTGGCAGGCATATTGAGATTTATCAGGGCAGGAATGGTGGACAATTCCAGGATGGATTTTGTCAAGACTGCCCGTGCAAAGGGTGTTCCCGAAAAAATCGTCATAAAGAGGCACGTGAGAAAGAATGCGCTCATCCCAACAATTACAGTAATGGGATTGCTGATTGCATTCCTGCTGAATGGGACTGTGCTTGTTGAATACGTTTTCCTTTACCCGGGGATGGGATTCCTTGAAGTCCAGGCCCTTCTTACACAACAGGTGTATGGTATCATTAGCACGACCCTGATTTTCGGGGCAGTACTGATGGTTACAAACCTGATAGTTGACCTTATTTATGCACTTATAGACCCGAGGATAAGATATTGAGAGTGATGTTAAATGACTGAAGTTAATGTAAGCCCTGAAAACAAGCCGGTTAACAGGAAGAGAAGGCCAAGGTGGGAAGACACAAAGAATACCCTCAACCTCTTTGTGCACAACAGGCTAGCATTCACCGGGATGATCATAACCGCGATCTATTTCGCAATCGCCCTTCTGGACACCGTTTATCCCCAATACCTCGGCGTTTCCGACCTAAGCAGCATGCTTAATTTCGTTCCTGGCGGAAGAGGAACCGCGGCACTGCCGGTTCCACCAACATTTGCCAACGGCTGGTATTACTACCTTGGAACCACATTCAACCAGATCCCCCTGTTCCCGGTAATCCTGGCAGCCCTGAAGTATGATATGGCGTACTCACTTGTAATTGTCATATCCGGAGTGCTCATTGGATTGGTTCTTGGAACCTTCTCGGGATACTTTGGAGGTATGGTTGACGAAGTGGTAATGAGGGTCACTGATGTTTTCTTCAGTTTCCCGGCCCTGGTTCTGGTCATTGCAATGGCATACGTGCTTGGAGAGAACATGAATGTGCTCATTTTCGCACTTATCATTGTGTGGTGGCCGAATTACGCAAGGTTCTCCAGGGGCCTGGCCCTAACGACAAAGAACCAGAATTTCGTCGAGGCTGCTGTAGCATCTGGTTCAACCAAGCTTAGGAATGTATTCGTGCATATCATGCCCAATGTGCTTTCGCCAATTTATGTTCAATTCTCGCTGGATCTGGGAAGCGTCATCGGCCTGCTGGCCGCCCTTGACTACATCGGATTCAACAAGAACGGATATCTTCCTGAAATAGGAAACCTGCTTGCCCAGGGACAGATATACCTCCCTACGGGAATGTGGTGGCCAGTGTTTGTTCCAGGAATATTCCTGCTCATATTCACAGTCGCAGTCAATCTCATGGGAGACGGCCTCAGGGACGTTCTTGATCCAAAACTTAGAAGGTAGATTCAATGACAGAGCTTGAAACAGAAAACAAAGTTACAACTGATGGCGAGGATTTCCTCAAGGTCGAGGGCCTGGTCACCCAGTTTTTCACCTCGAAAGGTATTGTCAAAGCGCTTGACGGTGTCAGTCTCAACATCAAGAAGGGTGAGGTACTTGGCCTTGTTGGAGAAAGTGGTTGCGGGAAAAGCGTGACAGCGACATCCATTATGGATTTGATCATTGATCCGCCGGGGAGAATAATCAAGGGCAACATTTTCGTTGACGGCTTCAATATTATTGGAGACCTTCCGAAACTGGCGACCATTGACATAAAGAGTGAAACGAAAGTCAAGATCAAAAGAAGGCATAAACTCATAAAGCGTCACAACTCAATCATCTCCAAGATACGGGGAAACAAGATAGCCATGATATTTCAGGAGCCAGGGCTGGCCCTGAATCCAGTGCTCACAATAGGAGAGCAGATCAATGAAGCAATACTGCTTCATTCCCGTGTTGCCATAGCCAATTCAATCATAAGAAGGGAAACCATCAATGACGCTCAGGTGAAGGCATTCGTGGATGATGTGGTCTCAAAGGGCTCACTTCAGGACAAAGAAACCACAATTCATGCATGGACTAGAGATTACGGAATTCCTGATCTTGAATCAAACTTCAGGCAGCTGTTTGCTTCCAAAATGGAACCTCAGTTTGTGGCAAAAGAATTGAAGAGAGTCATTGAAGAGTCAAAGACCTTTCCCAATATCCAGCAGATGGTCACCGCCAGGGATTATTTCAAGATGCTCGACCAGATGGTTGACCTTAACCTCAAGCTTCTGGAAGCAGAAAACACTGGCAACAGGGACCTTGAGAACTCCATTGGTGCCAAGATATCAGAATTGAGAAGCTCCATTAACCGGAACTTCTCCAGTTACAGGTTCCAGAGGCGCTTCTTAAAGAGGAGAACTGAGAAACCATTCAGGGATGCGGCCAGGAGAAGAGGCATTGAACTTCTCGAAATGGTCAATATATCTGACCCTGAGAGAGTATTTGACTCCTATCCTCACGAATTGAGTGGTGGTATGCAGCAAAGGGCCATGATCGCAATGGCACTTTCAAGCAACCCGAAAATGCTTATTGCAGATGAGCCAACAACAGCCCTGGATGTAACAACTCAGGCACAGATCCTGGACCTCATAAGGGACCTCAGGAACTTCACGGGCTCATCTATTCTGTTCATCACGCACGATCTGGCAGTTATTGCGGAAATGTGTGACAGAGTTGGTGTGATGTATGCTGGGAATATAGTCGAAGAGGCTGCGGTGAGGGATCTATTCTCGGAACCAAAGCACCCGTACACAACTGGACTGCTTTCATCACTTCCGCGTGTGGACAAGAGTTTTGAGGAAGAAAAACTGCCCTCTATCCAGGGAAATGTTCCAAACCTCATATCACCTCCAAGCGGCTGCAGATTCCATCCAAGATGCAAGTTCAAGATGGATGTCTGTGAGGAGAAAAAACCAAAGCTTGTGAATATCGATGAGAAGACTGGCAGAAAAGTTGCCTGCTTCTTGTATTCAGAGGAAGTGGAGGAGTAATATGGCTAAAAACGACAAAGAAACAATCCTTTACGTATCAAGACTGAAGAAGTACTATGACATTACCGGTCTACTGAAGACCGTTGGCTACGTCAGAGCCCTCGATGATGTATCCTTTTCGCTCAGAAAAGGTGAGACATTCGGAATTGTGGGCGAAACCGGATGTGGAAAGACGACCATGGGAAAGACCATTCTCAGGCTATTCGATGCCACAGATGGTGACATTTATTTCAACCTGCCAAGGGAGCAGATGGATGAAATTGTTGAACTTGAAACCAGGGCACTTGACATAAGCAGGAAAGACCAGATCACTGCTGCTGATGAGAAAGAGCTTGAGGAGATTTCTGAAAAGCTGGAACCCTTGAGAAGCAAATTCTCACTCACAAAGATGAAATCCAGGGAACTCAGAAAATTGAGGGCTGATTTCCAGCCAGTGTTCCAGGATCCGTTCGGTTCGCTGGACCCGAGGAAGCTTATCAAGGACATTATTGCAGAACCCATGAAACTCCTGTCCAAGAAGACAAGCAGTGAGATAGATGACAAGCTGAGCAGCCTGATCGAGGAGATCGGACTCAGTGAGGACCATCTCTACAGGTTCCCTCATGAATTCAGTGGCGGCCAGAGACAGAGGATTGGCATAGCCAGGGCGCTGTCCATTGAGCCAAAGATGCTTGTCCTTGATGAGCCAACGTCCGCACTCGATGTTTCAGTTCAGGCACAGATCCTGAATATAATGAAAGATGTACAGGCCAAGAGGGGAATGTCATTCCTGTTCATTTCACACAACCTGAGCGTTATCAAGCTCATGTCTGACAGGGTGGCTGTAATGTATCTAGGCAAGATTGTGGAACTTGCGCAAACAGAGAAGCTGTTCAGTTCCATGAAACACCCATACACCAAGGCCCTGCTGTCAGCAATCCCCGTTCCAGACCCGGACAGGAAGAGAGGCAGAATAATACTTGCCGGTGAAATCCCAAGCCCCTCCAACCCTCCACAGGGATGCCATTTCCACCCGAGATGCCCAGAAGCACTGGTCACTTGTGGATGGTCGCCAAGGGATATGGAAGAACCTCTCAAACAGATGTTTGATGAATTCAGGAATCCTGAGGCAGCACAACTCCCGAAGATCTCAGAACTGATGATGGATGAGGGAGGCCTCACTATGGACGTGGTTTTCCAGTCACCAGTGAGCAACGAACAACTGGAAATTGTCAGAAACCTGGTTGACAAGGAGAGGTCAATGTCCGGAAACATCAGGTTTGCAGCAATATCCTCCATAGAGAAGGATTCTTCTGGATCCATGATAAGAATGAAGATGATCAAACCATCCACGCCGCATCTTAGGGAAATTGAGGATGATCATCTCGTCTCCTGCCTTCTTTACGAAGAAAACAAGGCGGAAGTTGAGAACAAAGATGCCGGAACTGAAGAAAGTATCTTACAAAGGTGAAGAGGAAGAATTAAGGAAAGAGGAAATCACCTCAAAGGACCTTACAAAAAAAGGTCTATTTTATTATTTATTTGATGATTTTTTCCGGGGATTCTATCTTCTTGGATGTGTATTTCTAGATGGCATAATCATCCCGGGGTTGAGATTCCTCCTTCCCAGTGGAGGTATCGGGCTCCCATATGTAATACCGTCTTCACTCACTGCCCTATTTACCGTTTACATAGCCATGCTCATAGTTTTCCTTGAGATTCTGCTCATTTACTACGAGATAATATGGTTCAGAAAGCTCTGGAAAAAGGGCAGCCTTGGACACATAGAAAAAAAGGGAAGGCAGAATTGAGGCCAATTTATTGGATTACTTCCCACAGAAATCACCATAGCCACTATTCCAATTGCAAGCACAACTGAACCAGGGAGCACTAAGTGCCTCGGTTCAACTGGATTGTTTTGAGCGCAAACTGTTGAGAACCACAGTAATACGGTTTGATCTATTAGAGAAGGTGCTCAGGACCACTGCATACCTCGTTTTCCTTCACTTGAATCCACGGGTTATGGAAATTGCCATAGCAACAATACCTGTGACCAATACTACTCCCCCAGGAATCCCGAAGTACATGTTCGAGGGAATATGTTGGGGGATAGCCTGGTTGGCATAGACCGTGACATTATAGGCTGAATTTGATGTTGTGGAAAGCTCGACATAATACAATTGAGGAGAGTAGACAGTTCCAACTGTTGCAACGCTAGCATTCACTGCAGTCCCGGAAGTTACATTAGTTATGTACACAACATTCACGCCATTCTTCATGAAATGCAGAACAGTAAATACCCTATAATGGAGGAATTGGTCCTGTGGTATAATGAAGGTAATATTCAGGGGAGCTCCTGAAAGTTGAGACACATTTAGAGTCTGCGGGCTGCTGCTGTTCAGCATCAAGTTTGCGCTTGAATCATTCCGGTAATAATAAGTGCCCTGTACAACATATGAGGCCACTATCATTACAATCCCTATCACAAGCAAAGCAATGGCTGCCTTGAACAATTTAGTCTTGAAAACAAATTTCATCCGGCCCTTGATCCTGCTGGACAAGGATGGCCTGCTGTACTTTACTTTTACCAATGAACAATGATTGAAATCTTATAAAAAAATCTTTTGATTATAAAAAATGGTTGATTAAATAAAAATAAAAATTTAGTGGCCTTTCGGCCATTTTATGCTCAGTTATACCGAAGCATGTTATACAGGAATCCAGCGCCCGACATCATGATATTCATCTGGTAGTCCTTCACCATCTGAGTATTGAATGCCTTGTTAATGATAACAAAACCATTCTGCTGCTCAATGTAGGTGTAGAATGTCATGTTGACAAGCATGGAGTTCATGCTCTGGTAGTATCCCTTTGCGTTGCCTGGGTTGGCTGCTGCGTTGTTGTAGTCGTTGACCATGGCTGTAAGGTTGTTTGCCTGAGATACCATTGGAGCAAGTCCCATCAATGGGTTGTTGCTGTCTCCGTTGAACCAGTATGGTGTCATTGAGTTAGGTCCTGGATAGGTTGTGCTGTTGGATGGCAGTGCCATCGGTCCCAGATAGTCTGTTGGATACGGATAATCTGGAGCCCATCCAAGCTCGTATACACCCATTGGGTTCTGTCCCTGCACCTGGTTACCAAGCAATGTTGGGAACGGTGTTGGAACTACTTCGAACTGCAGTCC
>JBJKSX010000047.1:0-4174 GCA_046703545.1 Thermoplasmataceae archaeon
GGTATGTATTAATATGCCAATGTTGTAAATAGGTGTTTCATTCCATAACAAATGCCTGTATTCTGGAAATAGCCCCGGGCAGATTCGAACTGCCGTCGTCGGATCCAAAGTCCGGAATGCTTGGCCACTACACCACGGGGCTTTTTCCACACAAGATTTTTGATCCCTTATTTAACTTATCGAGTTTCAGGGTTGGTTTCCATTGACCCTTTCATCCCACTCTGGTGGAATAGAAATAGCTTCAAGACGGGCCATATACAATCACTGCTCAAGCAAAATGCCAGCTTTCAAAGATCCACTTCAAAAAGAGCCCTCAAAATGCCCCAAAACAAATGGCTGGCCGAAAATTGTTCCATAGGGAAAACAAATAGTTTAACTTACTTTCCGCACTTTTCAATAGCCCATTTTTGGAATTATCATTCCGGCCTGAATTTCTCCTCCGGAATGTCCAGCAGGGACAGTATGGTCTTCTGGACGCTTGACAGTTCACTGTGAAATCTCCTGATCTCCTTGCCTTCAACGAGGATACGATGCTCATCCACATGCTCAAACTGCGAGAAGATCCTGTGAGCTGTGGGTGATATGCACTCCCGTTCTTCGGAATATATGGGCAGGCTTTCGATCCCGGCCTGCTTCATTCTCATCCTCAGATCCCGCTCGATCAATGACTGTATGAGCATGGCGATGAAGTAGAGGAAGAGGAATGATTCTATCCTCTCAACGTTCTTGAACAGTACAGGAGCGACATTATAGACGCTCTTCAGCTGTTCATGCCTCTTCTCCAGGAATGGCTGGTACTTGTATTTCCTGAGGATATCCACCGCATCCATGTCCAGGTTGGTTATGAGCGGGAACGTCCCGTCCGATCTGGAGTCCAGTCCGATCAGGTCTGTGCGGATCTTCCAGGATACCTGGTATCGTGTTTCGATGATTTTTGTGTACCTTGTGTCTGGGGTTGGCCTCCCTCTTCCGGATTTCCTGTATATGGGGTGATCTGTCCCCTCTATTGTGTATTCCACATAGGGGATTCCGGCGACTGCCTCATCTGCATGCCTGATGACACGGCTTTTCTTCATCCTTCTGCGAGACAGTGTTGCATGGAGATGATCGAGCCTGGAGACTGCCTCTCTTATGGCAGAATCCCTGATCTTTTCATCAAGATCATGTTTCTGGGAACTCCATACCCATACTATCCTGTACCCCTCTGATGATGATATTGGGGAATCGAATACCCTGTACTCTATGTCGCCATGCCTCCCCCTAATGGTGTATGCATCCCTCCACTGCGGATCATGGGACTGCACATATTCACGGAACCAACCCCCCTCGGATCGCGTTGCGGGAAGGACCGTTATGAACCTTCCTTCGCGATCAGAGATGTGCTTCATGTTATCGCGGGTGCAGAGCTTGCTGTCTGCAACATATATGAAATCCGGTGATCCCTTCAGCTTCACAAGAGAATCCCATATGGCAATGTGTGTATCGGAATCCGCCGTGTTTCCATCCATGGCCATATAGTGAACAGGCACAGAATAATCAGAACTGACTGTCAATGTCCAGAGTATCTGTTTCAGGTCCGGTCTGTGATCCTTGTTATGCCCATGTGTTATCTCGATGGATTCCTTTCCCCGTTTCTGGGTTCCGTCGGCGTCATGATATTCCCCTGACAGCGTTATTGTTGTGCTGTCATTGTGGAACTCATCCATGGATATGTGGAAATCCCGTATTGCTCTGATTGCGATCTGTGTCATCATCGTTCCCCGATCTGAATCATACAGAAGATCGAGGGCTCTCCCCATTCGGTCATCGTTCACATGACCGATCTGGTCAGGATGCATATCCAGCAGCGGCGAACTGTACAATGCTGCCCACTCAGACAAGGTGTATATGGGCTCCCTCTCCAGTATTATGTTCCTGAGAATCAGCAGCAGGGATGTGCTTGCAGGGAACTTTCCTGAGGATTCAACCCTCTCTGAAAGCATCTCACTGATACCGAGTTTCCCAAGATATGCATTCACCATTGGCAGTGCACCAACCCTGTGGCTCTTCCAATCCATGCTGCCGGGATCGATACCCATTGATGAGATATATACTATAGGTATTAATACTTATAGTATATTACCAGCCATGGAGGATGATCTGCAGGAGCTGGAATCCATCATTGCAGAGAAAGCAAGGGAACTTGCAGGAACTGGGTTCATCCTGTACGGGACCATAAGGAAGCACTACATGAAATGCGGCACCAGGGGATGCCGGTGCCATGTAGATCCCTCAAGACTGCATGGGCCGTACTACGACTGGACAAGGAAGGTGGATGGAAAAACAAAGACAGTCAGGCTGGATGAAAAGGAGACATTGATCCTGGAAGGATGGATAGACAACATGAGGAAACTTGAAGCAACAATCTCAGAAATGGGGAGAATATGCCTTCAGGCCGTGGATAAAATCAGAAAATAGGGGTGTTGAAAAGTGCGGAAAGTAAGATAAAACCTTATCTTGTTTTGATTAACTGACTCTTCACACTAATGTGTGGATATCTCATGATCAGTATATTTCAATCAATCGTATTATAGCTAGATAGGCTATATAAAAATGAATATCCATCCGAGAATTTCCTATGATTCTGAATACTACTTAAAAGTGGACTCACACAAGAGCCCGATGAGCTTTAAAGCTTATATATTTACCATTCTTAGCAATTTGAATGAGAATAATGTTCATAGCTGGTTTTGGGCCGATTCCTAAGGACTTATCTCCATCCAAGAAACTGTACCGGGAGGATCTTGATATCAGATTCAACGAGTATGAAGGAGGATACATGCATGCTCAGAAAATCGAGGGAAGTAAAGGATTTGCTGTATGGCCACTTTCATTGGCGGCACAAGATTGCTTTGGAACTGAATCTTGGCCAGAAGATATCCTCGAGCCACAAGCTTGGCTAGAGTTTGAAGTCGAAGATGTGAAAGAAGCATCAGAAGAGATGAAAAGAAAGGGATATAGGCTCCTGTTGGATTCGTACATGGAACCTTATGGTCAGCTTGTCTCTAGATTCCTCAGCCCGGAGGGCTTACTAGTAGGTCTAGTATACACTCCGTGGTTGCGTGAACTTGGAAAGGAATCCCCGTAAACAATTCCTACATTTTTCTAGGTCTTTCCAGACACTCTCCTTGAGGCTGTCCTAGACTATGCATTCCGGGCAGGGAGGCTTTGACCCTTTCTCATGTGCTATGTATATTCCCATGGTCTTTTTCTCTGAATCAGTTGCAACCTTTTCAACTTCACAGCGATCCTTCAGTTCAAGAAGCGTAGCTTACATCTGGCAGTCATCCATGAAATATTATAACAAAATATTGCATAAAATTACCCACATGAAAGTAGGAAGAACCGATTAACTATAAGGTACGAAAAGCACATCAGTAATTTGTCACCAGTATTTCCCTGACGCTGCCTCGCCCTGATCCTTTGGAGTTTATGTTCCTTCTTGCTTCCACAGGAACGATGTTGAAGCTTGAATATAATTCCTCCAGGCTTGTGCTTCCTGAATTGCTCAGCATGAATTTCACCCCCTTTCTGTCCAGTTCATTCAGGAAAGATGAAAGCCTGGTTTGCTGTCCCCGATCGAAACCGTTCATGCTGTAGGCAGTGAAGCTGGATGAACTGCTAATAGGCTCATACGGGGGATCAAGGTACACGAAGTCCCCTCCTGATGCCCCTGAAAGGACATCCTGGAAATCGCCGCACATTATTGCAGTTCCTTCAAGGCACCGTGAGGCTTCAATGATGGTTTCCCCCGAAGGCATTCTTGGAGTGATATAGCTCCCAAATGGAACATTGAATTCTCCCTTTGAGTTGACCCTGTAAAGGCCATTGAAGCAATGCCTGTTAAGATAAAGCAGAAGCCCTGACTTTTCAATTGCATGTGCATTCACATTGAGCCTGTTGAACCTGGCCCTGGCCTCGTAATAGCCACAAGATGTGTTGCCAAATTCAATTGAACCGATGAAATCTATCAATTCTGTTGGCCTGTCCCTGACTGTTTCGTAAAACCCACACAAAATGGGATTGATGTCGGAGAGGACAAAATTTGGCCTTTCCCTGTTCTCTGAAAGGCTAAAGAAAAGCGCAGCCCCTCCCAGGAAGGGTTCCCAATAAGTGCCGTACCTCACAGGAATCC
>JBJKSX010000048.1:0-3697 GCA_046703545.1 Thermoplasmataceae archaeon
GTGTCGCAGCCAATGTGAGTGCCCCTGAGTTTCAGGACGTCCCTTATGAAATGCACCAGAAGCATTCTTGGTTCAGTTTCTCCCGAGTAGTCTTTTCCGTTGATTTTAAGGTTTACAGTCACCATCTATATCACTCTCCTTCTCCCTTGAGCAGTTCACGAACAACTCTTGAAATCATTCCCTTCAGGACGTACATCCTGTATTCGGGGCCTCCATGGAGATCCTCTATGGGTTCCAGTGCCTCGGTGGCTGGCCCTACCAGTTTGTCCAGGTCCACCTCGGAAACGCTCTTTCCATTGAGCTCCCCCTCAAGTTCACTGAGCCGGTGCGGGCCATCCTGCATGGCTCCCGTCGCAAGCCTGATGTCGTTTATGGTTCCATCGGGCTTAACGTCCGCTATGGCTGCTATTGAGGCTATTGCGAAATCGGCCTTCCTCCTTGCGTACTTCTCCACACGGAATTCTGACCTGTTCGCGGGGATGATTATCTGGGCAAGCATCTCGCCCTCTTCAATGGCTGCTTCAAACGGCGCCTGGATCAATTCCTGAAGGGGGACCTCCCTTGAACCTGCCGAAGACTTGATTACTGCCCTGGCATCAAGTGCGAAGAGTGTCGGGAAATAATCTGCCGAAGGGTCTGCCTCGCACACGCTCCCGCCAATTGTTCCCCTGTTCCTTATCTGGACGTCGCCGATATGGCTGGCCGTAACAGAGAGTATTGGTGCATTTTCCCTGATCAGGCTGTTCTCGATGACATCAAAGTGTGTCACCATTGCACCGATGACCAGCTCTCCTTTTTCATTGAGCTCAACCGCCCGGAGCTCCGGTATGAAGTTTATGTCCACCAGCATTACAGGCTGGTAGAGCCTTGCCTTGAGCATCGGAAGAAGGCTCTGGCCTCCTGCTATGACCCTTGAGCCCTCATTTTCCTTCAGGACCTGGATTGCGTGCTCAACTGATGTGGCCCTGGTATATTCGAATGGTTTTGGATACATTACTTTCCCTCCTCCTTGAGTTTCCTGTACTCCTCGGTGTCCTTCACCATCTTCCATATTTTCTCTGGCGTGATGGGAAGCTCGGAAATCCTTACGCCAAATGGTTTCAGTGCATCTTCTACAGCACCTGCCACCGCTGCCAGCGAAGTGATGGCTCCGCCTTCACCCACCGCCTTCGTTCCAAGGACCGTGTTTGGTGCAGGGGAGGTGAGCGAATCGAGCCTGATTTCCGGGGATTCGGTGGTTGTCGGCTTGAGGTACTCGCCGAAAGTCAGCGAGAGGTTTGTGCCGTTCTCGTCAAAGACAAATTCCTCATAAAGTGCCCCGCCTATTCCGCTAACGGTTGACCCGTATGCCAGGCCATCCACAATTCCCGGGTTGATCTGGTTTCCTGCATCATGGACTATTGCATAATCCAGGAACTTGACATTCCAGTTTTCGGGATTCACCTCCACAAAACAGATGTGTGTGGAGTTGGAATGTGTCAGCTGGACGTTGAAATCACTCCTGACAAATGGCTTTGCCGTCCTGTTGATGTAGGACGCGGTCACCTTCAGGCCAGGCTCTTCTCCTTCGGGGAAAGACAGCAACCTGCCGTATGATATCTTTGTGAGTTCCTTGATGTCGAGAAGCTTCTTTGTCTCGCCTTCCTCCTCCCTGCAGACAAAGTTCTCTGAAAGGAAGAGTTCATCCCTGTCTTCATGCAGAACTGAGGCTGCAATGTTGAGCATCTTGTCCTTGAGCCTGTTTGCGGCTTTCAGCACAGCCCCCAGGTAAACATCATTGAATGCGTTGGAGTAGGTTCCGGCATATGTGAGATGCCCATGTATTGAGTCAAAGGATGCGTCCACGTTTACCTCTTCAGGAGTGATCCCAAATACATCAGAAACAACCTGCGCAATTGTTGTAACATGCCCGGTCCCTATTTCGGGGCCATTCATGTTGACCTTGACAACTCCATCCGGCGCGACCTCCACTGTAGCCATCTGCCCAGCCCCGTTGTAGTCTGGAGCACTCGATTTTGAAAGGAAGTAGTAACCAAGGTTGGATGTGCCAGGCTCAATTGCGGATGCTATGCCTATTCCGACATATCTCCCCTGTTCCCTTGCCTTCTTCTGTTCCTCCAGCTTCTCTTTGAATTTTGAATGTTCCAGTGCTTTCCTTATGGTTCCCGGGTAATCACCGCTTTCGTACACCTCTCCTGAGGCTGCCGTGTAGGGCATTTTCTCCTTTGGCACTGAATTCACCAGCCTTATGGTAACCCTGTCTATTCCAAGCTCATCTGCTGCAAGGTCAAGCATCCTCTCGATGGAAAATGCCATGAATGGCTTACCAACACCCCTGTCCTGAACAATCGGCGGGTCATTGGTTGCTATACTGTGGTACTCGAATGAATAATTCCTGATCTCATAGGTTCCACTCATGTTGGCGAACTTGATCAGTGAGTAGAGGGCAGCCACGTATGGCCAGTTGCCATCAGCCTGCCAGTCAACCAGTTTCATTCCAAGGATCTTGCCGTCCTTCCTGAGGGCAAGTTCTGCGTCCATGAATCCCCTTGGCCTGTGGAAGGCGTAAAGGCTTTCTGTCCTAGTCTGGACCCACTTCACAGGTTTTCCCACGAGCTTGCTCATGAGTGAAGTCAGGGCGACATACTGCCATACTGCGAGCTTGTACCCGAATCCGCCACCTACAGGCGGAACAATGAGATGTATTCTGGAGGAGGGGATCCCAATGGTCCTCTCAACGGACTGAACTGTTCTTCCTGGCTGCTGGTCGCTCGCGTACACCTTGAGTTCCTCCCTTGCCGGATCGTAATATGAATTGACAACGAAAGTTTCAAGCGGTGTAGATGCGTAGCGCTGGATCTTGAGGCGGTCCTTCACTATTTTGTCTGCTTCCTGGAATGCTTTTTTCACGTCTCCGAAATCAAAGTGGTCCGTGACTATCTCATTGGTTCCAAGTTCCGGATATATGAGTTCTGCATCCTTCTTTATTGCATCCTCGATGCTTGCCACTGCCGGAAGCGGATCGTAATCGACCTCAATGAGATCCACCGCGTCCTGGGCAATATATTTGCTCTTGGCAACAACCGCTGCGATGGGCTCACCCATGTATCGTGCCTTGCCAACTGCCAGGAGGTAGTGTGACGTGGGTGACTTTGTTGCCGCCCTTGAAGTCATGGGATTTGTCAATTCCTTGATTTCTTCGCCTGTGAGAACCAGTGAAACTCCTGGAAGTTCCCTGGCCTTTGATGCATCAATGCTGTTAATTTTTGCATGCGCATAGGGGCTGAAAAGAAAAGCGGCGTAATGCTGATCGGCCATTTCAATATCATCAGTGTAGCCACCCTTTCCTTTAACTAACTGAGTGGCTTCCATTTTTGGAACTGCCTTTCCAACGTTATGCGTTTTCCCCTTGCTTTTCTGCAAAACCAAAGTTTCAGATGAGGGATTCTGGCTAGCCATAACAATAACAGATAGCTCAAGAAATATCTAAAATGTTTCTATGCTTTATCAAGATAAGTTATGAATCTTGATTTAAAATTCAAGATAAAATTAAATCTTGAATAATGTCTGAAGGATATGCCATATAATCGAATTTTTGTAATTTTTTAGAAGTAATTTTTAAATATAGTGTGTCAGTTACTTTTGAGATGGAGTCAGCATTAACTTATACTAACTCTGAGAAAACAAGAACATATCT
>JBJKSX010000049.1:0-4195 GCA_046703545.1 Thermoplasmataceae archaeon
GACTGCTATACATCTTTTGGCGGAAACCAGTACATCAACTCTTCCGCGGTTGGCAACTATGAAGATTTCATCATCCATGAGCTTGTTCCATATCTGAAGGACAAATACCATACAGGGAACACAGGCCTTTTTGGAAAGTCTTCTGGAGGCTTTGGGTCCTATTCTCTGGCAATAAGGCATCCAGATGCAATATCTGGCTTTGCAGACCATTCTGGTGATGCAGCATTCGAGTACTGTTACTTCTCCGACATACCTGATGCACTGAGGGAATTCGAGAAAGCAGGGGGTGTGAACAGCTGGTATGGGCAATTCAAAGGAAGCACCAACAAAATGGCAAAACAGAACATGAAGCCCATAAATGTGCTTGCAATGGCCGCATTCTATTCCCCGAACCCTTCATCCAGCACACTTGGAATTGACTTCCCGTTCGACCTGGAAACAGGGGAACTGATTGAACCCGTCTGGGAGAAGTGGAAGAAAGTTGATCCAGCAAGGAACATCAACAGCAATCTGGAAACACTTTCGAAAATGAAGGCGCTGTTTCTGGATGTGGGGCATTCGGACGAGTTCAACATCAATTTCGGCATGAGGATAATGCACAAGATTCTAGAGAGGAATGGGGTGAACCACGTGTTTGAGGAATTTGACGGAGGGCACTTCAACATAACCTACAGGTATGAGAGAACCCTGAGCTATCTGGCTGAGATGCTCTCATAGGTATCATCCCGACCCGGTTTTTCTCCTTTTTGAATTGCTGAATGATAGAGACAGAAGTGTTCTTGAGATCTGAACATGATGAGCCCCCCGGATCCCTTCAACTCAATCAGAGCTGGCGGCAGCCTTGACAGCAAATGATTTGCGTGAAATCTCCAATAGCATGTATATGAAAAGGGAGGTGGCCATTATTGCCAGAGCCGCACGCATCTGGGCAGAGCCAAGAAGAAATACCTTTATGTTTTCAATCTGGCCAAGAGGGCTGCTCTGATAATTCCAGGATATAATGGGATTGAGGAAGTAAGTGTAACTGTAGGTAAAAAGCATGAAAATCGACCCCAATGCGGAGAGCAACAGCGCATAGGTTTCCCTGTTGACCAATACCAGCAACGGAATCAGCCATATGAGGTATTGCGGGTTGACAAAATTGTAGGTCAGGAAGAATATCAGGATCACCATTGCAGAATAACTGGTCAGGGAAATTCCTCTCCACAGGGAAATTGCGGTAAATATGATGAAGCCCGGGACAAACACCCAAAGAAAAAGTGAGGGGAATGTGGAAACTCCGAAGTAGGACAGCAGGACCTGCCAGCTGAACCCATTGCTCACAAACACCCCACCAAAAGTGGGAATGGCCCTGGCGAATAACAGGGCTCGGACTGAACCAAGGATGCCCCCTGTAAGTTGGTAGATGGCCAGAGTTGCACCAAGAACCGGCAATGTGGCCGTAAGGTCCAGCAACTTACTTCTCGATCTCAATAGAATGTAGGGTACCAAAAGCAACGGAAACACTTTGATAGCCCCACCAATGGATGCAGCAAGTACTGCCATCCACGTCTTTCCGCTTTTGTCAAGCAGAATGGCCTGCAGCATGAACGCCACCGCCAGAACATCCAGCTGGCCCCACATCACAGCCACTATCAATACGAATGGGTTCAGGAGCCACAGCTTCCAGTGTTCCCTTCCAGTGAGGTCTTTAAGTGTTTTGAACACCCACAGAAAAGAGAGAACCAGGGGCAATTTGGCCAGCCCATACAGAACAAGTAAATTGGAGCCAGCAAGGGCTTTCCACGCCCCGTAAGGGTTTCCGAATTCTGTGCCAAGGTAATTCAAAGATGAATTGGCGACAGGTGCTGATAATGGCAGAATCAGATACACCTTGTCTAGAAGGTAGCTCCACATAAGGTAGAAGGGCGGATATGCCCACTGCAGGCCTGGCAACAAGGAAGTTGATGGCTTGTATGGGTCCACTCCTGCAATGAGCCTGAAACCAGGGGATATGAGGAAGAAATCATCATACCGCTGCCCGAAAATAACGCTCATTGCAAGAAACAGCGGCAGAAGGTACCAAGCTTTGATCCTGCCCGAACCAAATAAAGCCAACCCAAGGCAGATGGCCGCTATTCCGGAGTAAAGTGCCAACGCCAGCTCAACACCTTCAAGATTTCCGTTCCAGGTAATGGAAACCTGAGTTGAACCGGCACCTTCTGCATAGATCTGCAAGGTTCCATTCCCACCTGATAAAGTGTCCGGTATGTGGACGTAGGAAACAGCAAAAGTTGTGGGCTTGTAACTGAAATAATCTTTTTGCACCACTTTTCCGGATTCCACCACATATACGCTCAGGTTGGAAAACGGGATGTTGCTCTGAGTGGTTATCTCCACCTGGGCAAAACTGGAAAGGAACTCAGGAAGAGATATATTGGCGGGAGTCACTGTAATCTTCAATCCATTGGTACTTACAGATGTAGCCGCGTTTTCTGAAAGATGGTTCAAGGAAAATGATGTGGATACGAGAATGCAGATGGCTCCGATGACCAGAAGGATCAGTGCTGATTTCTTATGACATTTACTGATTTCCGCCCGTTGCCTGGTTTTGGTCAATGGCACACCATCTTTCACCGGGAAGATTTTGAGTAGCTTCTAACCGCAGAGGCTGAAAGAATTGCGGTTATTATGTAAAGAATGAAGAGGCCGTCGTACAAACCTGGTATATAGCTCAGGCTGCCAGGATATCTGGCAACGCCGAAAAGGTATGTGGCAAACCTGCCCATGGATGAAAAACCAACCATGCTGTAGGTGAGGAGGTCAAGAACCAGGAACAACGCGAGAAGTGAAGAACCAACCAGTCCAGCCGTGTAGACGCCTTTGCTGGGCCTCACAAACACCATGGCAGCCCCTATTATGTCTATGACAGCCGTTATGAGGAGGCCATACCAGTGCAGAAAGTACCTGTTGGTTGCTCCGAAATCGGTCTGCAGATTGTTGTCGGTGAAAAGAACCAGCAACGTAACTATGAAGTCCAGTGCAAACAGGACTCCCACAATTATCCTGTACGAATTATTATTGGCAGCCATGCAATTATAAATGTATTCACTTCATAGTATTTATACATGCATAATTTAGAAAGACTCTATTTTGATATACAATTAAATCCCATTCTATTCCACCTTAATTCTGCAGGAATGGAGCTGTAAATGGCAAGATGCCAAGGCAGATCAACGAAAGAGATAGTGGCTGAAAACCAGAAGTTGAGAAATGCTATTTCCCGGGATGTTTTCTCAGGGCAGCAAGAACAAAGTCGGAATAAGAGGCTAATGGAGTTACCCTTCCAATGAACCCGTCAAGCTTGCGGAACATTGAATTTCCTGAGAGTTTCTGTGAGATCCCGTGGTTGTATGGGGGTATGACAGTGCAGACTCCGCGCAATTCCTCCAGTTTTAGCCCTTCTATGTGCACAAATTCAGAGACCCTGTGTGTGGAAGCAGCAAGGGAGTATCTGCTTTGGCCAACGGGGACCATCCCTTTTCTCTTTCCTGAGACATATCCAACATTACCCTGAACAAGTGAGATTAAGTTGTCCAGAAATCCCCCGGAATTCCAGAACCCCGCAATGAATACGCCGTTTTGGTTCAGC
The DNA here is from genome assembly GCA_046703545.1 of Thermoplasmataceae archaeon. Lineage (GTDB taxonomy): Archaea > Thermoplasmatota > Thermoplasmata > Thermoplasmatales > Thermoplasmataceae > JAJZOM01. The sequence continues at coordinate 3,632 of JBJKSX010000049.1, forward strand.
AATCCCCTGACATCATCCAGTGTATCGTTGAGGCTGTTGAGCTCGAGGTACCCGAAGGTTGAGAAAACAATGTCATAACTTCGCCCAGCTTCAACAGCATCCTTCAGTGATGTGAAGATCTCCAGGTTTCCCTGTTCCACTTCAGTGAACTGTCTTCTTATGAGCCTTTGGAGAGATTGTGAACACTCAACCGCTGTAAGCCTTGAATCGGCGATATATTTGCGGGTTTCATACATGACTCCGGCGCCCAGATCAAGAAGGTCTGCACCTGGAAAATAATACCTGCTCAGCATCTCTGCGGATGCCTCTCTCATGTAACGTTGCGTTGCATCCCCTGTGATCGCCTGTTCATAGGATTCAGATACGGCATCGAAGGCGGCTGCAATCACTGTTTCCACCTCATAATTTATGCTCCCTGGGACCAGGCTAATGGAATTCACCGGATGTTTGAAATATTTATCCACATGAGCTTGCCCATATTTTTTCACCATGAGGCCCAAAACGTGTTTGCTGTCTGCCTTCTCAACTGTGAAACTCATGTTGCCCACATATGCCATAGGTACC
>JBJKSX010000050.1:0-6825 GCA_046703545.1 Thermoplasmataceae archaeon
CTGACATTTACCATTCTCCACTTTCCTGCATCAAGAAGGATCCCACGAAATATCATATTGTGCAGTTCCAATGCACTTTTCATGTTGACTTCAGCTATTCTGCCACTTACAACTTCAGCTAAAGCAGCCCGATGCTGAATTGTTTCCATAAGATCCCTTACTGGACGGTTGGGCACAGTCATTCCATTTTCAATTACCCTGGTTACTTCATTCAGAGTGAGCGCATTTCCCTCTATTGCATTAGTTCCCCAAGTGTTGAGGATGAAAGATTCCTGGAGGGTCTTCTCTGGCATATTGCGTACTGAACCCCGGTCCAACACTCTTCCTCTGAGGCGATTTAATATGTGCCTATCCATAGATAATACAACAATACATATTTAGTATTAAAGTTTATATGGAAAGTATAACAATTTTCACAAAATCCATATCAAAACTATTATTTCAAAATTTCTCAATTTTCGTTCTTGAACAAGATATGCTGTCTGAGGTTTTTCACAGGGCCGAATATCCTGCAGGCCTCCAAGGAACCCGCCTTATCCTGAGGTTTGCCCTGATAGAAACACAATTCTTGTGCGGTATCCACTTAAGACATCAGCAAATCCAGGCCGGGGCGTCTTTCCAGCTCTTAAAAGTCCTTCAAGATACTCTTCTGAATTTCAGAAAGACCCATCAGGATAGTGCCTTGGTCCAATTCTTTATTATCTCCCCTAAAGTCGCTTTTTGAAAACACAGCATATGTGTAATTTCTCCCGGGATATTGTTTTCCGAGTGTTTCTGATTTTGTCATCAAATCTTCAACAACATTGACCGATACAGGACTGTTTGTCCACTTGCATTCAGCGAAAAGCAATTCTCCACGTCTTTCTGAATGTGCGACAATATCGATCTCCTCAACATCCCTTCCCTTTTTTTCGGAACCGTTTCTGCCCCACCACCTGGATACCGTGTCAAAGGATCTACCCAATACCCCATCCATTATGAGTTGCTTCATGAGGCTCTCAAACTGCTCACCCCCGAAGGTGGGAAAATCAGCTTTAATGCTCTCAAGAACACCCCCATTGTGAGAACTCTCGATTTCGCTCTTATGCGGCAAGACGTACCTGAACCAGAACTTCAGGTACTGATCAGATATCCAGTACAATCTTCTCTTATATTTCTCAGAAGCCCCGAATGGCTTTTCGGGCATTATAAGACCAAGTGACATGAGGACATCAAGATACTTGGATACCATACTCTTGTCCAGGCCGGAATATGTGCATATCTCCCCCAATGTATGATTTCCGTAGGAAATTGACCTGAGAATCAGCATATAATTCCTTGGTTCCCTGAATTCGGTTCTAAGGAGAAATTCTGCCTCTTCGTAGGGTGCTGATCCTTTTGAAAGCAAGTTCTTTGATACATTTCCCCAAAATCCAGCATCAGGATCAAGTTTCAGAAGATATTCTGGTATGCCGCCAAATACAAAGTATGTCCTGCACAAGTCTTCAAATCCATAATTCACAAATTCAGCAAGATATCTGAATTTCAGAGGTTTCAGCTGCAGTTGACCGGTTCTTCTTCCGTAAAGGGGACTTTTGTAGGAAAGTACTTCATTTTCCATTTTGCTGATTGATGAACCAGAGAGAATGAGCATTACATTCATCCGTCTCGGTATGGTGTCATAGATTTTCTGAAACACCGACGGAATCGCCCTGTTAGCCTCTATAAGATATGGAAATTCATCTATTGCGATTATGATCTTCGATTCCTTTGCTTTTGTTTGAAATGAACTGCTTGAAGCCAGAACGGTGAAAAGGGAGTGCCAATCCTCAAAGCTGGCCTTTAAAATGCTGTCATCCTCCAGAAACTTTGAGACGCTCACTTTGAAGTTGTTTATGTTTTCCCTGTCTCCTTCTGCTGTTGCAAGAAAATAAACTCCCCTGTTTCCAATGAACCTACTGATCAATCCAGTTTTTCCAACCCTTCTTCTGCCATAAAGTATGAAGAGCGAAGCTTCCCTAGAAGAGTAAGCATCCTCCAGGATTCCTATTTCCTCAACTCTGTTTACAAATTTTTGTTGAGACATAAGTATTATACTTTTTTCACAACATATATATTAAACTGCCCAGGCTGAACTCAATGAGCTGGAAAATCATGAAATTTTCCCTTAAAACAATAATAGGTTATCAGTCTAGCTCAAGTCTTCTTTTCAGCTCTTCGAATGAAACAACTCTGCCTTCCGCTATATCCAAAGAACCTTCAAGAAAAGATGCTTTGAATTCATCAGTGTATTTGCCTTCGTCATCACCCTCCGGAATCAGACTCAAAAGGGCCCTCATCAATTTATCATAGGTCATTCCACCGGCTTCCTTTAGTGCCTTTAATCTCAATTTGGTTGAATCACCTATATGAATTGTAGAATCACTCATTCTTTAGTATGACCATGGGGTATAACAATTTAGATGATCTTGGCCAGAGAAATAGGCTCTGATGGGGTGACCTTTTTTTAGTTTGGGTATTTCCTTAAGACTTTGATCGAACCCCGACCAATTATTATCCTGTTGCATCAAATCAACCACTTTAGTGGGTTTCTAGCCAGGAGAAGATCAGGTCCGCGGAATCCCTGTCGAGATTTGCATCCGAGGAATTGTAACTGGTAGCTGCATGCTCAGCCGTAAGTTTCTCTAATGGAAGCCCCTCAAATTTCAGAACATGGTTTGCATTTTCTGGATAGGCAAATTCTGCATCCCCATTCTCGGAAAGGGCGAGTTCCAGTGCTTCTCCATCCTTTTTCCAGTTCACCTGAATGTCCTTTTTTCCAATAACAACCAGAACCGGTTCCTTGATTACCCCAACGTGTTCTGGCAGGGAATAAGCCCACAATTCCCTCGAGAAAGGGAGGTTTGCGGGAATCTCCAGTGAGGTGAGGAGTCTTTTGAGGCCTTCGGGCAGTGAATCGTCCAGTTCCATGGGGTTTCCCTCAAGAAACTTTGAAATTGCATTGTCGTAGTGTTTCATGATTTCGTCTGCACTCGTTATCGATTTCAACTGGGATTCCAGTTGTTCCCTTCCAATCTGGCCAACTGATCGTCCCGGTGCCGAGGTAAGTACCATTCCCCTGAAAGGTTCCCCATTTGGGCTTTGCTGGTAATTGACTGCGTGAATGGCGCCTTCGCTGTTTGTCAGTGCAAATATCCTGTCTGTAGCCACATTATCCAGTGATTGAAGTGCTGCAACTGCCCCGGCCAATTCAGCCTTGTGCGACTCCATGCTTGCCTTGCCCGCAAATCTGGGCAGGTTTTCTTTCACGTGGGGGCCGGAAGCCATTTTGTCGTACCTCAGAGTTGCATAGCCTCTGCCGGCCAGTTCTTCCGCGAGAAGCTTGCCGCTTCCATTTGATCCGGGCAATAGAGGAGAGCACCAGTCCCTGTCGGTGGGTCCGCTGCCTGCTACAAGCACAACGCCGGGGAGCGTTTTTCCCTCTACGGGAAAGGTGGCTGTGCCATGTATTTCTATATCCATGACTTTCCAGGAAACGGGTTTATTCTTGATTTCAAACCTATTCATTTCATCACCGTCAACCAGTTTAAAGAAGGGAACATGCACAAAAGTTGGTACACAGGTTCACACAGGACCGATACTGATAAAAATTTTGAGGTAAGTTGAAATCCTGTTCTGTCCAGGCAAATCCAAATATGTGGGGTGCTTTTGTGGGAATGGTGAAAGAGAACTTGAACAAGACTTTCGTGAAGCCTGATGAGATCATATGGTTTCCAAACCCCGCACTCCCTGCCGGGGCGCAGGAGGCCAAAATCTTGGGAGATCCGTCTGCCAATGAAGACTATGTCATAAGGGTCAGGGTTCCTCCAGGAAAGAAGGTAATGCCACATACCCATCCTGAAGACCGGAAATACACAGTGATATCGGGCGAATTCATGATAGGCATAGGGGACTTGTTCAACAGGGAAAAGCTTGAATTGCTGCCTCCGGGAAGCTTTGTGTTTCTCCCGGGAGGAACGCCACATTTCCAGTATTCTGAAAATCACGATTATGTGATCCAGATAGAAGGCCACGGGCCAATTTCAACTGATTACGTGAACAGGGAAGAAGACCCCAGAAAATGATGGGTTCAAGAAGGCCCGTCTGTAACTGGAGCGGTATTCAATGAACCACTTTCACATCGGTGCCCATGAATCTTCTGTAATCATCCGCCGCCTCATTCACCTTTGAAAGATCATGGGTTCCAAACCTTCCAAAAGGTTGGATCAGAATCTTGATCAATTTCCCCTTACTCTGCCTTTTCCAAGTTCCAACCACTCTGCCGCCGGATACAATCACAGGGAGAAAGACGCCATTGCTGTGCGCTATCTTTCTGAAGCTTATGTCGCCAAGGGCCATTGACCTGTCCCTGTAACCCAGAATGTATTCATCGTATCCTGGTAGGAGGAACATCCTGCCCAATGTCCCTTCCCGAACAGCTTCTTTGCCTCTGGTGTAGTAAGAACTTCCGTTCATTTCCACCCTGGTGAGTTTGCTGGAGGCCATTTCAATACCTTTTCTGGCTTCATTCATCCTGATTCCGGTCCACCAGACAAAATCCTCCAGGGTAGCTGGACCATGGCCTGAAAAATACCTCAATGCAAGCTCTTTCAGAATGTCTTCCTCTGGATATGTTGTGTGATCAGGTGCCCATTCCTCGAGTAGAACGAATGTCTGCTCCTTTCCCTTTTGCGGCCCGAAACATATGAGCCCATCCCAGGCAGCACGGTACAACATGTGATACCCGAGATTGTTGTTTGATGGCACTCCTGCAGCTTCAAAGAGCCCATAAGCCTCCGACCTTGTTATAGCTCGGCCCCCCTGAAGCGCATTTAAGAGAGTCGCTTTGCATCTTTCAACAGCACTCTTTGACAATCCCCGATTTTCTTCCCGTTTTGCAGCAGTACGTTGAAGGCTTTCTCTCGTGGGTTCGATGAGCCATCGTGTGTCCTTTGGGCTGGAGATGTGGAGTGTGCCCCTCATCAGCCATGTTCTCACATTTTCCCCTTTCCTCAGGGATTCTATTACATCATCCCGGGTGGTTCCCTTTCTGCTTCTAAGCCCTATGGCCCAAAGAGCTGCCTCATAATCCTGTGCCTGAATGGCGGCCATTTTGCTTACCACTTCTGCGGGAGTGTCCGTATTCCCAGGAGATATCATCTGGTTGTTCATTCGTTGGGCGAGCAGGCTTTCCAAAACTTCCCTCCCATGGGGCACACCCTGCCCACTATTTACCTGTTCGTTTGGTAGAAGTCCAGCTTCCCGACATTCTCATTTACCCAGTCCACATATTTGTAGCATGGGTTCACGCCCTTCTCCGTTAATATTATGAGGGCTCCCCTTGCATTGCCATATCCTTTGTCGACTAAATTTCAGCGCAATGATCGGTAGAGAAAGGCCCTGCAAATGATTTCCAATAGCATATCGATTTAATCCCCCCCGAACCGCTCCTTTGCTCCCGGAGTGTCTCTCCATACAACAACAAATTCTGAGAACCGAGACTTAATATGTCCTGGCCTATGAAGACTAACATATGAGAAACTTCACTGTAACCCTGAAATCCGGGATTTCAATAGATGTCACAGAATCCGGCAAGCCCGATGGAAAACCAGTATTCTTTATTCATGGGACGCCGGGTTCAAGGAAACAGTTTGTGAACCATTTGGAAAGTGCAGAGAAGCTTGGCATAAGGTACATAACTTACAGCAGGCCTGGTTATGGCAACTCCACCCGCTGTGAAGGCAGGGCAGTAAGGGATGCCGCTTCTGATGTAGCCGAAATTGCTGACCAACTTGGAATTAAGAGATTTGCCGTATGGGGATTTTCTGGGGGCGGACCACACGCCCTGGCCTGTGCAGCACTTCTTCCGGAACGTGTAACAGCAGTGGCAACAGTTGGGGGAGTGGCCCCCTTTGACGCAGAAGACCTAGACTACTACGAAGGGACAGGCGAATACAACATAGAGGATGACAGACTGCTCAGAACAGACCCTGTCCAGTGGGAGAAGAAGAACCTTGAGGAGACCAAGGAGACTCTTTCCGCTGATAAGGAAACTGCGTTGGGAGGCATTGCAACTCTTCTTTCTGAAGTTGACTTGAAAACATTGCCGGAGGGCATGGGCGACTACCTGATTGAGGGAATGCGCGAAGGCTGTTCCAAGGGTGTCAAAGGTTTGATGGACGATGGTTTGGCGTTCATGAAGCCCTGGGGCTTTGACCTTTCCACCATCAGAATTCCAACACAGATATGGCACGGAAAGCATGACCTGTTCGTCCCCCTGCTGCATGGTGAGTGGCTTGCTGGGAAGATCAAGGGTTCAGAAGCTCATTTCTTCCAGGATGAAGGGCACCTTTCCTTGTTCCTGAAGAAGGGGAAAGAAATTCAGAAATGGCTTTCCTCTTATCTCTAAGTTAGGATCGTATCCGATGAGTATGCTGTTCGTGCATACTTAAGGTATAAGGATGAGTTGTGTTCCATCTCACCTTTCCGGAGATGCAACTGCACGGTTACCAAAAAATTCCTTCCCAAAAACCAGAGAAAGATCCATGACATATATGACATAGAGGAAGACAAAGAACACAAAAGTGCCGACAAACGACATCAGGAAACTCAGAAGCACACAGGAGGACATCAGTGCGTCTCTTGGCCTGGCTTTAAACATGTAAGCAACGGTTGGAAGAACTGCAAGAATGATCATGGAGAAAATGTACGCCGCACTTGCTGGTGTTGGCTGCCAGGCGCTTCTCAGTTGGTAGTAGTATGTCAGATACACCATGTAAAGGCTCACAACAAAGAATGCAGCTGAAA
>JBJKSX010000051.1:0-4364 GCA_046703545.1 Thermoplasmataceae archaeon
AATCTCCAACAATAAGGTAATCTTTGAAATTAAGGGCAAATTCGTGTCTCCCCGGAATGCTGTGCGCCTTCATCCCAAGGGGCAGTTTGGTGGATTTGCCATAAAAAACGGCGTGCCTCATATTGTAGAGGTCTATGAATGAGTTAGTAAGTTCCACGTCTTCATCAGTTTCCTTCATGTCTGGAATGAACAGCGGGATGCTGGATTGGCGTGATATCAAAGGTGAGCCCCTCACGTGAGGATAATTGGTCATTATTATTGCTTCAGGCTCTCCAAGGATCCTGACCATCTGGATTAGTCTGGGAAAGGCGATTGGGTCTATCAAAACTGCCTTGCCCCCTTCCAGAAGCAAATGTGAGTATGCCATTATGCCTGATTCCGGGTCCAAGGTGCCCCATCTGAAAATGTCCTTTGCAATTGGCTCAAACATATAGAATCAAGCTGCAAGTTTGATATAATGATTTGTGAGTTAGCCTAAACAAGTGCACACATTCCCATTACACTCGCCCCTTGCCAAGCCATAGTGTTGATTTTGATTTTGGATCCCATATGTCCAGGTTTGTCACAGATTCTGGCAACTGGCTACAGAGGATGCAGCCAGTTTATTCTTTTCATTCATTGTGATCCTTCTTTTCGAATTCGATATCGAAAGTTGCAAATGTATTTATTAATAATTAATATTATCTGATTAATGATAGTTGTAGAAAATAGGATACCCATCAAGGACGAGTATAAAGCAGCCTTCGAAAAGGCCTTTTCAGAAACGGAAAGCCATCTGAGTGAAACCCCAGGCTTTGTGCGAAATGAAGTCCTCAGGCCTGTCAAGGGTAATGAGTATGTTGTTATGACCCATTGGGAGTCGATGGAACATTTCCAGAACTGGATGAACAGCGACTCTTTCAAGAAGGCACACTCTGGAAATGAACTTCCAAAGGAAGCTTTCGACGGGCAAAATGAGATCGCTATTCATGAGGTTTTCCTTTCCTCATAAATCTTCTATTTTTTCATACTGAAACACATCTTTTCTGATTCTAATTTACCTGTTGAATCAGTGATCTGAAAGGAGTTTCCACATGAGGCGTGAAACTGATGAAAAGCTGTATTTTGTGGAAAGAGGCATTTGGTGGCAAAGCAACCGTCGTGCCGGCCCGTATTCGGCACCACCTTTCATTTTAAGCGTTCCCGTTAATATATCCTCTGACCATAATCAGCCTTATTGCGAGGAATGCACTGATGAACCTGAAGGATTTCCCGGTGACGGCCTTTGGCTCAATATTAGGCACAGGCGGATTGCTGCTGGCATCGAAGCATTTTCTCCCATGGATTGTGCAGCCTTTGACCCTGTTCCTTTTAGGCCTTTTCTTATTGTTCTCCGGAATACTCCTGGCCAAAGCCATAAGTTACCCTTCAGCAGTGAAGAATGAATTGCAGCATCCGCTTCCCGGTAACTTTTACGCCCTGCAGCCAATTTCTGCCGTTATCATTTCAATATTGTGCATGCACCTCCTGCCATACGGCATTGATGTTGGCTTGCTGATATACGGTACCGCACTGATATTTGCGCTGACAGTATATCTGCCATACCATTTCTTTTCCAATATGAATGTGAGTCTCTCACAGCTACACGGAGGCTGGTTCATAACACCGGTTGCTACGATCCTTGTGACAGATGCAGTCCTGCTTTACCCGCTGAATGAAGTGAACATCATCATCTCTCTTGTTTTCTTTGGCATAGGCTCCATGCTGTTCCTGTTAATTCTTGCAGTATTGTTCTTCAGGCTTCTCAGCCATGACCTTCCGCCTGCGGAGCTTGCCCCAACGAACTACATTATGCTTGCCCCAATAGGAATACTCATCGTGGACGTTATTCAGATATCAGGCAGTATTGGCCAGTATTACGGGTCCGACCTGACAACTTTGGCCATGGCACTGGGAGTGATTCTGTGGGGCTTCGGACTGTGGGCTGCCCTTGTAAACCTGCTGATGATCGTGAAATATGCCAGGAAAGGGATGAGGTTCCACATTGGATGGTGGAGTTATGTCTTCCCCACGGCTGCATTCACTCTTGCATCTCTTGACCTATCTTTCCACATGCCGTTGTTTGGTTCTATATCTGCCGTGCTCTATGTCATACTTGTGTTCGTAACAGTCCTGGTTGCTGCCGGGAGCTTATTCAAAATTTTCAGAACCAGGCCAAGAATACCGGCCAAAGCACCTAACTGATTTGGCAGATTGAAGTCTTCACGGCCATAAAGATGCTAATTTTGCCTCTTCCAAAGTGGCAGAGTTTGCGGTTAATGCAGGTACAGGCTTTCCACTGGCAATCATGATCGCCCCTGCAAACAGAGGCGGTGCTGAGAGAAACTTGAAATCCTGTTATGGCGGCCTCAGGCCATAACCCAAGAAAAGGAAAGCGCCAGCAATGAAAAAAATGAACCCAGTGCAATGTAAAACCTCCTTGCAGCCCCAATATGGTAAACCCCGTTTCACCTCCAATGGGTGGAGCCGACGTAGAACAGCCCGGGGTTGCTGACATGAGTGAAATAATTCCAAGGAGCAGCCCAATGCAACCTGCCAGGAGGGTTGCCTGAAAACCCCCCATCAAATATCAAATGAGATTTATGGCCAGCACCAATCAAAAGGAAACCCTGCTAAACAAAATTCTTTCGAACGGGCCACAACTGGGAATTCCTGAGCTATTGGGGAAGAATGAGGAGATGCGCTACGCTGAAATCAGGCAGTCGCTTTGCCATCATGCATCTTGCGGCAAGACCTTGTGTATTAAGCCTGTGGAATCTAAATCAGCAATTCTTTCAGGGATTCTGTTCCAAACCACGATGTCCGCTTTAGAACCCTCCTTCAGTAAGCCTATGCCTTCCCACCGAAGTGATCTGGCGCAATTGGCGGTATATGTTCTTATGGTTGCCTCAACACCAACTGATTCGCCGGAATCCTCCTGAAAAGCATGCGGCAATTCTGTTCTTGTACTCCTGTTGACCGTCGAAGCTATGCCATATTTCGGATCATAGGTTGTTACAGGGCTGTCCGAGCCGTTGCATACATTGATCCCGGCAGTCAGCATTGTTTTGATGGGAAAGAGTTTCCTGTATCGTTCAAGCCCAAGATTGGAGGCAATTGCGTACCCGGAGAAATAAATGAATGAGGCCTGTGTTTCTATGGATATGCCAAGATTTTTGAGGTCCCTGAGGTCATCTTTGCTGGGTATGTAGCAGTGGATAAGCGTGTAGGATGCCTTTGAGGCTCCCGAGGATTTCGCATTCTTTATCGCAACTATTGCTTCCCCTATGGCCCTGTCGCCTATGGCGTGAATACTGACAGTAGTGTCCTCCTTTGACAGCTTCGCCACCACCTCACGGAAATTTTCAATGTTCCAGAGTGGGGCCCCATAATTATTTTCATCAATTTCTTCAAAATTCCTGTTCCACACATCTTTCATCCAAGCAGTCCTGGAAAGGGAACTGCCATCCGTGAACAATTTGTACCCTGCGAATTTGAGGCAGTCATTTTCCCTGATTTTAACTGCCATTGCCATCTTCTGTTCCATATCCTTCAGGGAGAAAACGGGCAGGGCAACTCCAACCCTGATCTTAAGCTTCTTTTGCTCGCTGACCCTATTCAGGGCCATGATTCTCTTTTCTTCGTCGATGTCGCTTCCCGTGCCGCCTATGTCTTTTACTGCGGTGATGCCAACCTTTCTGTATTCGTCAGAAGCCCTGACCAGTGCATGCTCATACTCATGGAGCGTGAATTCCGGTATCCTCCTCTTGACCAAATCCATTGCAGCTGGTTCGTACAGAATGCCGTTGGGCGAACCATCCGCAAACCTACCGATCTTTCCGCCTTCCGGCTCTTCAGTTTCAGTGGTAATCCCGGATAGGCGGAGTGCCTCCGTGTTGCATATTGCATAGTGCTCTGTGGTGTGTGTGACAAATATAGGGCTGTCACGGACCACTTCGTCCAGGTCTCTGGCCGTGGGAAGCCTTTTTTCGGATAGATTGAACTCGTTTATGTTGTATCCCAGAATCCAGCCCTCATCACCCCTGCGGGATGATTGCAGAATTAATTTTTCCACATCCCCGAATGTTTTTGCAAATACAAAATCTGTTTCATAATTCATCTTAAGGGCAGTCAACGTGAAGTGGTTGTGGGAATCAATAATGCCAGGAGTCAACACTTTTCCCCTATAATCCTCAATCTCAGACTCGGTTCCAAATTCTAACCCTGGGTTATCAGGATTTGTTGGACTGCCGATTTCCTTTACAATTCCATTCTCAATTCTGATATAATTGGGCCCCTTGACGAACTCTGTCCCATTGTGATATTTATCGACTAATAAGATCCTG
>JBJKSX010000052.1:0-24985 GCA_046703545.1 Thermoplasmataceae archaeon
GATGGGTGGTCTTCCGGTAGTTTTCTCCATAGACTTAAGTCTCTCCACCTTCTCGGAGACCTCTGGAAATTTTGCAACAGCAGTTATTCCCACTGACAAAATATACCTGAGTGCATCACTCTTTGTCCTGAATATACCTGATCTAAGCATGCGATTGACGAACTTAGAGGTCTCTTCATCAATTCTGATCTGAATTGTCTCTTTTGCCATTACAATTACGTAATTGTAATGTAATTTATTAAGTATTTCGGTTCCTGGTAATTTACTGCTGGCGAACTCAGATTCTTGCTAAACATAACAAGATCACGCATTCTATGAAGAAAGCAGAGAAAAGGAAGCCACTGGAGGGATTTGAACCCCCGACCTGCTGATTACGAATCAGCTGCTCCACCTACTGAGCTACAGTGGCATTTGTTCTATGGGAAAAGGTAATTGCTACTCAAATAAAAAACATCTTCAGGGTGCAAACCCATTGAGCTGGCTAACTGTGTGCTGCATTGTCAATTTTCTTGGTGGAAGCTTCCCTGGATTTCTCCTCGTCAAACATTCTCTTGTGGATAGCTATCTGGAAAGCTTCGCCAGTAAACAGGCCTGTTATGTAGGCCAGTATGACGCTCAATACAAGGCCCACTGTAATATCGTAGAATATGAACAGGTAAAGCCTCAGAACAAATGCAACTGTCCAGCCAAGCACAGTATAAACTGACCTGCGATAGTACAGCTGTCCATTTCGTTCAAAGAAGTGAAGCTGGTTCTTTAGGGTCCCGGACAGGGCAAGACCCGTTGCAAAAGATATGGAACACGCAAGCAGGCCCACCATCTCAAGGCCGTAAAATGTGAAACTTGTGAAGGCCAGATACAATAGCGGAGACATTACGAGGCCCGTCCTGGTGTACCTCCCGCCTCTGTTGGCCCTGTATATCTTCCTGCCCACAAAGACTATCACAAAGGCCAGGAAGAATTCCAGCTTGTATTCGAACAGGAATGTGAGCACCTGAGTCTCATATGTGCCCACCAGGGCAAAGATGTTCACCATTGCAACCTCACAACATCAATTGAGTTGGTGTTAGAAAAATGTTATGTGTGTTGAACATTCAACAGTAAAGCGCAATGCCTGACGGAATTTTTGGGTAGAAGTATGTTGATTTCTGGGGCATAACCCTCCCTTTTTCAGTCATGGAGAGGAACGTGCTCTTGTCCCACTGCGGCATGAGGATTGCAAAACCGTAATTCCCCTTGTCCACTTCTTCCACTGCAAAAGGCACGCTGTGAGTGTAACCCACTTTCCTTGCGACCTCATCGATCTTCAGCCCCATGATATTCTCGAAAATCAGTGTGTTGACCAGGGAAGGGTCTGTCTTGAGCCTGTACTTGCCGTATTCCCCTATCATGTCGAAGGCATTTTCCCGGGGTGCAAGTGAAAAATACTGCCCTTTGTCATAGATGGTGATGAGGGAAAGGCCTTCGTTCTGGCTCACAGAATTGATCTCAAAGTATTCCTCAATCCTATCCCTGAACATGCTGAATTTGAATTCTCTGGCCATTAGGCGGTGGATTCCAGATATCATGAGCGATTCCTGCTGCAGGGACGTCACGTATGCAAGGCTGTATTTCCAGAACTCCCCCCTCTCATTCCCATTCTCTGCATAAAGTTCCGTGGTTGCCCTGAGCCTGTGGTGCCCGTCCGCGACAATGGCCTTGTCTTTCCTCAATGATCTTGCAACAGATTCCACTGTACTTTTCTCAGAGATTATGAAGAATTTGTTGATCACGCCGGAGGGTTCCTCGAATGTCCTGGCCGGTGCAAGGTTTTTTACTGCAGCCCTCAGTATGCGCTCAAAACTCACACCGTTGATGGCAAGGAATATGGGTTCGAGCTGGCAACCTGATTTCAGCATTACATCCTTCCGCTCATTCACCGCCCAGTCAAATGTCTGCTCGTGCGGCAGTATTATGCCCTGGGGCGGAGAGGTTTCCACTGGAACGATTATTCCTATCCTGCAGAATTCCTTGCCGTTCCCACGGAAATCCTGTGTTATGACAACAATAGATTCCCTGTCCTCCCTCACCAGCACTCCCTCGTCCATCCACTTGTCCAGGATCTTTCTGGATATGGCACCATCGCCTGAGTCAGGGAGGGTCAGGTGAGTGATGTTGTATGGATTCTGTTTCAGAACCGTTTCCTGGGGTTTAGTAATGGTGTCAAAGGGCGGCGAAGTGACATTGTCCAGTTCCTTTCTGAAAAGGACGGGCCTGAATGGCTTTATTATCAACTGATCATTCGCTCCTGTAAACCTTCTCCAGATTGGCGAGGTCCCGGTCATACCCGCCCTCTCCGAGGGGAGTCTCAAGTATCATGGTGGTTTTGTGGAAACGCCTGTCATTTATGAAATTTGAAATTCCTTCCAGTCCAAGCATCCCCTCGCCGATCATTTCGTGTCGGTCCACCCTGCTGTTGATTCCCTTCTTGGAATCATTCAGGTGAAATCCCTTCAACCTGTCCATTCCGATGATAGAGCCAAACTGGTCCATTGTCTCCCCGTATCCGTTAATGCTCTTGATGTCGTACCCTGCTGCAAAGGCATGGCAGGTATCCAGGCATACGCCCACCTTATCCTTCATTTCAACCTGGTCAATGATCTCCGCAAGATGCTCAAACTTGTAACCCACAGTCCTGCCCTGCCCTGCTGCGTTCTCCAGCAGTATTGTGCAGTGCTGGTCCTTTTCGATCAGTTCATTGAGATTTGCGGCTATGCTGGAAAGGGCGCTCTTTTCCGTGGTCCCGCTCGCGGAGCCCGGGTGAAACGTGAGGAAGTCTATTTTAAGGGCGTTTGCCCTCCTGATCTCCTCCTTGAAGCCATCGAGGACCTTTTTCCTGAGGTCCTCTCTCGGAGTGCCCATGTTGAGCAGGTAAGATGCGTGGACCATGAGGCCCTCCATATTTCTCTTTGACACCTCCTCCCTGAATTTTCCTATGTCTTCCTCGGAAAGGGGTTTGGCCTTCCACTGCATCTGGTTCTTCGTGAACACCTGGAAAGTCCTGAAGGAGAATTTTTCTGCCCTCTCGGGAGACAGGTATATGCCCCCTGCGGCCGAGATATGCCCTCCAAGGAGAAGTTGGTCAGTAATGGACAACAGCACCCCCCAGACCTATATCCTCTTGTCGCTCTCGATCATCATGTTGATGAACTGGTATACGTGCAGGGCAAGTGCCGGGTTGTCAGTGTAACCGCAGGCATCCATCTCTGGCCCGGCAAGAAGTGCCCTGACCTGGTCGCTGACCACATCAGTTGCAATCAGACCCTCCTTCCGGAATACCTGGGCATTCTGGGGCACCCTCTTGTTCGGCGGAGTCACAAAAATAACATTGACTCCCCTCTTGACTGCATTGTCAAGATTCTTCTTGAGTTCGGTCCGGATCTCCCTGACCTTTGGCGTAGCTATGATGAGTTCCTTCTCGGCCAGATTTATCATCTCCTCCAGCTTGCTCATGACCTTCTGGTTCCCATATATTGTGTAGACCAACTGGGGTTCTCCCTTGGACGGGAGCATGTCCTGGAGGTCCTTCAGGCTCCTGAACAGGAGGTCGAACTTTTCCTGGTAAGCTGAACGAATTTTGTTAATGTCATCGGGCTTGAACATCCTGGGCCTTCCGTCAGTTTCCTTTGCAAAACCTTTCTGGACCAGTGACTCCATCACCTTGTAAGCAGATGTCCTTGGTATGTTTGCAGTGTCTGCGACAGTGTCAGCGTTTGCCACCCCATGGTACACAAGCGCAACAAAACCCTGTGCCTCATAAGACGAGAGACCAAGCAGTTTCAACATTTCTGCTACCTTGCTGAGTTGCTCAGCATTAGCTTCCATAGCTACTAATACACTAGTTGTTTATATGATTTTCTTTTTTTACCCGGTTACGTGTCTGCTTGTCTTAACAGTATCAACGCAAAATATTATACATTTCGAAAATCGTCAAATTTTGTTGCTATCACAACTATTATTAAAGCCAATATGAATTAATAAGGGTCTATAATATTCTAGTAGAACATATACCTATCTGTATGAAGGAATCTATTCAGGAAATTCTCCGAATGGACAATTACCTTGGTGACCTCAACATTAGGGTTGAAAATGCTGAACCGGGGATGCTTGAATTTTCAATGCCCTTTTCAGATAAGGTCATGCGACCCGGTGGAATAATGAATGGCGGGGCAATAATGACCGTTCTGGATGCAGCGGGAGGGCTTGTCGCAATGACCTATGGGGATGTTGGAAATGAAGTCACCATAAACATGAACACCAATTTTATGCGCGGTGTTTCAGAAGGCCCGGTCAGGGTGAAGGCAACCGTGACAAAAAGGGGAAAAAATATAACATTCAGCAGGATCGAAATGAGAGACCCCAGAGGAAACCTATGTGCTGAGGCAACGGGTTCTTGGTATGTCAAGAGGATTGATGACTGATGCTGGAAGCTGATCCTGACAAATTCACATCATCCCTCAAGGGAAAAAGAGTGATTGTTGCGGTTACCGCGAGCATTTCCATTTACAGGGTACCCGATATCATAAGGGACCTCAGAAGGGAGGGTGCGGAAGTTATAGCGGGCATCTCCAGGGAGGCGTCCGCGATGATTAGCCCTGAGATCTTCAGGTGGGCTACCGCCAACCAGCCTGTAACAGAGATAAGCGGAGAGATAGAACATGTCAGCCTGTTTGAGGGGGATGCTGGAAGCACCATTCTGCTTGTGCTGCCCGCTTCCTACAACTTCATAGGAAAGGCTGCCTCGGGAATCTCTGATGATGTTCCCTCACTTTTCTTCTCATTCGCGCTGGGAAACGGAAACGGCATAGTTTTGTCTCCTGTCATGCACGAGGGCATGATGATAAACCCAGTAAACAGGCAGAACCTGGAAAAGCTTCAGAGCCTTGGTGTTTCAATAGTCCCGCCAAGGATGGAATCAGGAAAGGCAAAGATCTCTGAATCAGCAAAAATAATAGATTACGTCATACGGGCCTTCAACGGAAAAAAGCTGGAGGGGAAGAAAGTGCTCATTATCGGAGGACACGGAGAGGCAAGGATTGACCCGGTCAGGATGATCACCAACTCCGGCACAGGATTCACCGCACAATGGCTGCTGAGAAACTCTTTCAGGCTTGGCGCCGGTAAGATCTGTTTTGTAGGTAACTGCAACTATGGAGTTCCAGATTACGTTGAACACCACAGTGCGTATACTTTTGAGGAGTTCAGGGACGGGACTGTTTCCCTGCTTGAGAAGGAGAAGTTTGACGTCGTGATCAACGTTGCCTCACTGCCGGATTTCAGGGTGAAGGAGAAAATAGAGGAGAAGATAGACAGCGCAAGGCCTGCAGTGCTTGACCTCATACCCGTTGAGAAGCTCAACAGGATCATAAGGGGGAAGCACATCGGAAAGCTTGTGACAGTCAAGCTTGAAAGCCGTTTTGACGCTGAGGCCACACTGGAGGGGGTCAAGAGCTATTCTCCAGATATTGTAGTGTTCAACCCCTACCTGAATGAGGGTGCCCCGTTTGGCTCGGTGAGCAACTCATATACCATTCTGAAGGGCAGCGAGACCATAGAGATCGGAAAGATGGCAAAACCGGAAATGACGCGTGCCCTCCTTGAGGAAATAATCAAACTTTTTGGGTGAGGTCCTGGAATGAAAGTTCTCTGCGTGCAATCTCCCAGAACAGATGTGGAAAATGCTGGATTCTATGTTTCCGAACTCTTTGAAGAAACAGGCGGGCTGGATTTTGACCTTATGGTCCTCCCTGAAAAGTGGGTTTCAACCACAGTCTCACAGGATGAAGGTGATTGGAAATCACTTCTTGAGTCATTTGCCGCCTATTCTCGAGAACACCGTGCAATTGTTGTGCCGGGCAGTTTTTCGGTGCTTCGAGATGGAAAATTGTACAATTCTGCCCCTGTATTCATCAATGGAAGGCTGGAAGGATTTCAGGACAAGATAGCACTTTTCAGGATGGAGAATGACAGCTATGCCCGGGGCAGATCAATAAGTGTATTTGGAGACGAAAGCCTGAAATTTGCCGTTCCTGTGTGCTATGACCTTGACTTCCCGTATTTTGCAAAGATCGCTGTGGAAAAAGGGGCAGACTTTCTGGTAAACCCAGCCCTGATTGCCTCAGAATTCGCTGAAATGTGGTACATATATGTGAAAGGCAGGTCACTTGAAAACCGCCTTCCGGTGATATCTGTCAATTCCCTTTCTGATCCTTTCCTAGGAGGAAGCGTTGTCACAAGAATGCGCCCCCAGAAAGGCGCAATATTCCTGGAGACCGAAAATCTGGGCAGGGACCATTTCAGGATTGTGGAAACAAACTCGACTGAACTCAGGGATTTTGCCAGGTCTAGGATAAACGAGGATTTCGGGCAATACCGCTTCAGGGAGACTGAATAAGCTGCATTCAATCCGGCCCGAGGAAATCGAGCATTGCGCCCGCAACCTCCTCTGGATTTGTGGAATGGGGGGTGTGCCCGCCATCCTCTATGACTTTGAGGACACTTCCCTGGATCAGCCCATGCAACTTATCAGCGTATTCAAGCGGTATGAGCCTGTCTTTACTGCCCCAGATGATCAGCGAATTTGCAGGAAGGGCTGAGAGCTCCTGAGCGGACATTTTCTCATCGCCCCTTGCATTTCTCAGCACGAATCTTCGGACCGTTTCCCTGTCGTTCTTTGGGTTCATTCTCATTACCCGTTCAACAAAACGTTCAATGTCCTCCTGGGTGGATTCACCTACGGTTGGATTGATTCCAGCTGAATCGACAAGTATGAGGCCGTGGGGTTTCTGAACAACTGCGCTGTACTTCATGGCAACCCATCCCCCATAGGAGTTCCCAACCAGCGTGTAATCCTTCAGGCCTAAGGCATCAATGAATGACTTCAGGAATTCAGTCTCTTCCCTTACACAGTAATCGGTCATTTCCCAGAGGGTTTTTCCATGCCCTGCAAGGTCAGGCATCAGAAGCCTGAAGCTGTCCGGAAGCAGCTTGGCGAGTTTCAGCCAGTTGTTTCCGGAGCCGCCCAGTCCATGAAGAAACACTATCGGGCGGGTTCCTTTCCGCTCCAGATAAGATATGTTTCCGTTGGGAGTTTCGAGGTATAAACGCTCCATATTTAACGTTTATTGCACCATGGGTTAAAATAAAGTCCATGATCAGGCTGATATGGAAGATAACAGGTTTAAGTTCGAAATTCGTCAACATTTACCTGTGGTTTTGGATAAAACTTTTTTATATACCAAGATAGAAGGATGTGACAGAAACCGGCAAATTGGTCTATGATTTTGGTGAAGGAAGCAAGGAAATGGTGGATATCCTGGGCGGGAAAGGTTCCGGCCTGGCTGAAATGGTGAGAATTGGCCTCAGCGTACCCCCTGGATTCACGGTCTCCACGCAGGCCTGCGTGAAATATCTTGAAACTGCAAAATTTGAAGACAGTCTCTGGAAGGAGATACTTGAACACCTAAAAACCCTTGAAAAGGATTCTGGAAAAGTCTTCGGAGGTGAGTCCAATCCCCTTCTTGTTTCTGTCAGGTCCGGCGCGGCAATCAGCATGCCCGGCATGATGGACACCATACTGAATGTCGGCCTCAATGACAAAACTGTCAGGGCCCTTTCCGCACTCACAAAGAACGAGAGGTTCGCATATGATTCATACAGGAGGCTTATCCAGATGTTCGGAGAGGTTGTCCTTGCTATACCTCATGAGGAGTTTGAAGAGGTCCTTTCCGAGACAAAGAAGCGTGCCGGCGTCACAAGCGATTTCCAGCTTGACCCCGACGCATTGAGGGAGACCATCAAGCGCTACTATGGCATTTATTCCAGGCATGGGAGGGAATTCCCGCAGGATCCTCTTGAACAGCTCAAGGTTGCGGTGGAGGCGGTCTTCAAGTCATGGAATGTTGACCGGGCAATAACCTACAGGCAGCTGAATGACATTCCGGACGACCTCGGGACTGCGGTGAGCATCGTGGCCATGGTTTTCGGGAACAAGGGAGATGACTCAGCCACAGGGGTTGCCTTCACAAGGGACCCCAACACCGGGGAGAAGAGAATGTTTGCGGAGTATCTCACCAATGCCCAGGGCGAGGATGTTGTTGCGGGAATAAGGACCCCGAAGGCAATCACAGACCTGGAGAAACAGATGCCTGAGGCCTACAGGGACCTTGTAAAGTCAGCGGAAATTCTCGAGAAACATTACAGGGACATGCAGGATATTGAGTTCACAATCGAGAATGGAAAATTTTACCTGCTTCAGACCAGAAGCGGCAAGAGAAGTGCCAGGGCTGCAGTAAAGATGGCAGTGGACCTCGTAGAGGAAGGCCTGAGGACAAGGGAGGAGGCAATCATGATGATCACGCCACAGATCCTTGATACCCTGCTGCACCCCCAGGTCAAGTATTCCGGGGACGAGCGCATACTGGGCAAAGGGCTCGCTGCATCACCGGGAGCCGCATACGGAACAATCGTGTTTTCTTCCGAGAGGGCAGTGGAACTTGCCGAACAGAAGAAGAAAATCATTCTTGTGAGGCCTGAGACCACCGCTGATGATGTGAGGGGAATGTCTGTCTCGCAGGGATTTCTCACCCAGAAGGGAGGGATGACCTCGCATGCAGCAGTTGTGGCCAGAGCCATGGGAAAGCCTGCCGTGGTTGGTGTTGAGAGTATGACCGTGAATCTCAGGGAACAGACCCTCAGGATCGGCGATGAAGTCTTCAGGGAGGGAGATGCAATAACCGTGGATGGAACAAACGGACAGTTCCTTGCCGGTGAAACAGCCCTCGAGACCGCATCAGTCACCCCTGAGGCGCAGGTGCTCCTTGGGTGGTGCGATTCCCTGAGGAAACTGGGCGTGAGGGCAAATGCAAACACGCCTCTTGAAGCAAGAATTGCAAGGGAAAATGGCGCTGAGGGAATAGGCCTTGCAAGAACAGAAAGGATGTTCCTTGGTACAGACAGGATACAGATCATGCGGTCCATGATCATGAGCACAAACCTTGCAGATCGCCTGAAGTACCTGGACATGCTCCTGCCCATGCAGATTGCCGATTTTACAGAGTTCCTGAGGACAATGGATGGTTATCCGGTCATAATAAGGCTGCTAGATCCACCGCTCCATGAATTCCTCCCCGACAAGGAGGAAATAATGACGGAGATCTTTGACCTCAAGCTGATGCTGAGCAACACCGCCGATTCAAAGGAAATGGACGACCTAATAGCAAAGCTTGCGGAACTGAGGAACCTTCTTCAGACCGTTAAGAATCTTGAGGAATTCAACCCAATGCTTGGTTTCAGAGGTTGCAGGCTCGGGTTGAGCTACCCGGAAATTTATGAGATGCAGGTGAAGGCCATCGTGACCGCTGCCATAAAGGTCAAGGAGCAGGGGCACACAATCCTCCCCGAGATAATGATTCCGCTCGTTGGACATAGCAATGAACTTAAGAGGCTCAGGGAAAGGTTGGAGGATATAGCGAAGAAACTGGTGGGAGACATGGACATCAAGTACAAGTTTGGAACCATGGTTGAGATCCCACGGGCATGCATCACCGCTGACGAGATCGCCAAATATGCGGATTTCTTCTCGTTCGGGACCAATGACCTGACCCAGATGACATTCGGCTACAGCCGGGACGACGCAGAGGGCAAATTCCTTGCAAATTATGTTGAAGAGGGAGTCCTTCCAACAGACCCCTTCGCAACCGTCGATGAAGAAGGTGTTGGTGAATTGATGAAAATGGCTGTGCAGAAGGGTAAGTCAACCAGAAAGGACCTTGAGATTGGAATATGCGGTGAACAGGGCGGGGACCCCTCAACCATCCACTTCTGCCACAGGATCGGGCTGGATTATGTCTCCGCTTCACCATACAGGATACCGATTGCGAGGCTGTCAGCAGCCAGGGCAGTTCTTCAGGAAAAACAGAAGTAGAAGGTTCATAAACCTCAAGGGAGGAAATGGCCGCAGAAACATACTGCAGCCATTGTTTCCCCTTTTTTGAAATCTATCCGCATTGGTAATAAGTAAAAGAGTTGATATTTCAATAAGCCATTACCAAACGAAATGGTCTTCGACAGTCTTGGAGATTATCTTGACAAATTGCGTTCCATAAATCAACTGAGCGAAGTCAGCGCCGAGGTTGATCCGGACCTGGAGCTGACTCATATCCTGAGCGAAGAGGAGAGGGCTGGAAAGAAGAACGCGATCCTGTTCAAGCGGGTCAAGGGATCCGGGATACCCGTTGCGGGCAACTTTTTCTCCACCTGGGAAAGGATGAAGCTGGTTCTTGGCGATGAGCCTGAAGCAATAGGAAACAGGCTTCTGAGCATTGTCCAGGTGCCTGGGGACACGGATTCAATGCTGACGAAAGGCCTTCAGATGATGAAGGAGCTAGGAGGCATCAAGCCAAAAGTATCCTCCTCCATGGGCTCAAGCCATTCAGTGGTTGAAAAGCCAGACCTTTTCAGTTATCCCATTTGCAGGACCTGGCCGGGAGACGCCGGCAGGTTCATCACCATGCCGGTTGTGGTTTCAAAGGACCCTGTGACAGGACACAGGAATGTCGGAATGTACAGGATGCAGGTTTACGATTCAGAAACGCTGGGCATGCACTGGCAGATCCAGAAAGGGGGGGCAGAACACCTCCATGGATACGGCAGCAGAAGGAAGAAAATGGATGTTGCAGTGGTCCTTGGAACAGATCCCCTTACGATTTTCTCGGCCGTGGCCCCACTCCCGAACGGCCTTGATGAATTCTCGTTCGCAGGCCTTGTTTCCAAGAAAAAAATGGAACTGGCACAGGGACAGACAGTTGACCTGCAGTACCCAAGAAACGCTGAAATCGTCCTTGAAGGGTACGTTGACCCTGAGGAAACCAGGGTGGAAGGGCCATTTGGAGACCACACTGGATACTACTCCCTGGAGGAGGAATTTCCGGTCTTTCACGTCAAGAGAATAATTGAGAAGAAGAACCCCATCTACCCCACCACAATCGTGGGCAAACTATGGCACGAGGACGTAATCATGGGAAACGCCATAGAGAGGATGTTCCTGCCCATCATCAGGTTCCAGATTCCCGAAATAGTTGACATGAACACAATGGAGGAAGCAGTGTTCCATAACATGGTTGTCGTGTCAATAAAGAAAAGGTATCCGGGGCAGGCAAAGAAAGTCATGTTTGCACTGTGGGGCCTTGGGCAGCTTTCATTCTCCAAGATCATCGCTGTTGTGGACGATGACATTGATGTTCACGACCGCCAGCAGGTCATATGGGCACTTTCAACAAGAATTGACCCACAGCGTGACGTATTTATAGTCCCGGGGACTGTGACCGATAGCCTTGATCATGCATCAGGACTGTTCAACTATGGGTCCAAGATGGGAATTGACGCGACAGCAAAGGGAAAAGACGAAGGGTTCCAGAGAAAGTGGCCGGAGGTCATGGATGTCCCAGAGGAACTCAAGAAGTCTGTCAGCAGCAAATGGAAGGAGTATGGCCTATGAAGCTCATGGATATTGTTGACTACATAAAGCTGGAACACACTGTTTTCGATCTGCCTTTTGTCTTCAGCGGAGCTGTGCTAGCATCCCAGGGAACGTATGACTACTTCAAGCTCATCCTTATACTTGTTGCCACAACATTTGCCCGTGCCACTGCAATGTCCGTCAACAGGATAGAGGGCCTCAAGTTCGACAGGATAAACCCGAGGAAAAAGGACTGGATCCTTGTTTCCGGGCGCCTGAAGCTGGGAACAGCAATAGCAATGACCCTTGCTTTTGGGGCCGTTTTCGAAATTTCCGCCTACCTGCTGAACACCTTCGTGTTCATGCTGTCGCCGATTGTCCTCATAATGTTCATCACCGACCCGTTCCTCAAGAGAATAACACCATGGAGGCACATATACATGGGCCTCACCATCGGGGTCGGGGTCCTTGCTGGATACCTAGCCATAACACCGGCGTTCCCCCACACTCTGCCTCTGTATCTCATATTCGCCGCATCTTCACTCTGGATAGCAGGCTTCGACATGATATACACCATACCTGACATGGAAACGGACAAGAAACAGGGCCTGAGGACGGTCATGACAGATTATGGAATAAAGAATGGCCTGCTTCTCTCAAACCTGGTCCACGGAATAACATTCACGTTCTTCCTGCTTCTTGGATTTTACCTTCAGTCAATATTCTACTTCCTTTCCCTCATACCAATATCAATACTGATCTTCTACCAGCATTACATAGTGGACCCGGACGACCCAAGGAGCATAAAGGTGTCATTCCAGAACTCAAACACATTCATCGGGTTCATATTCCTCATCGGGCTTCTGCTTGCTGTTGGTTCACAGACCCTCTGATGGCCTTGCAGTCCCGGCATCTGTTTTTCCGGATATCCTGATGAATGCCAGGAAAGCCATGATGGAGGCTGCTCCGAAGAGATCGATGGACGACCAAACCAGCAGCCCATTGAAAGCGAAAATGGAGAGAAAGAAAGCTCCCACTGAAGGCCCCAATGCGCGTCCGCTGGAATTGACCATCCCCAGGAACCCCAGATATCGGGCAAGTTTGTCCCGGGGAGCTATCTTGGAGACTATGCTGTTCATGACAGGGGAAACCAGGTTCTCGCCAACCGTGATTACAACCATCACGAGCATCAGGTCAAGAAGCGTTGTTGAAAACCCAACCAGAAGATATCCTATGCTGTAGGCCACCGCGCCGGCAATCATTGATGCAATTTCGGGAAAACGCTTCATGAAGTTCGTGGTGGGATACTGGCCCAGAACAACCACCACCCCATTGACTGCATATATGTAGCCCAGTTCATAATGGGGGAGGCCGACCTTTATTCCGGCATAAACCGGCATGGTGACCGAGAACTGTGAAGACACGAGGGTAACGAAGAATGTGCCCATGCTGAACACAAGGAGGAACCTGTCGTATGAGAGGAACGATATCCTCCCGGGGCTGTCCAGCTTTTCGCGGCGCTTCCTCTCCATCCACCTGTCCTTCACCACGAGGAGAACGATGACTCCCTGGATTGCACTGCAGACCGTGACAAGAATGAAGATCCAGAATATTCCGTGGACGTCCAGCAAAGCCCCGCTGAATGGCCCTATTGCCCATCCGAGGTTTGCCATTATCCTGTAGATCACATAACCGTTGGTCCTGTCCTTCTCTTCCGTAACATCAGCCACCAGTGCATTGGCTGAGGGAAAAATGAGGGATCCCCCTATGGGAGTCATGACAAACAGGGCTGCTATGAGCAGTGCCCCCGCCCCAGCGTTGAGGAAGATTGCCATCAGCAGGTACAGTGCAGAGGATATGGCGCTTCCTATGAGCAGGACCTTCTTTCTCCCGATGTAGTCAGATAGCCCTCCTCCGAGGAGGCTGAACACCAGTGACACCAGGGAGCCCAGAGTGAAGATTATCCCCACCACATAGACAGGGATGTTCAGTTGTTCATTGAAGAACAGTGCCATGAAGGGCCATGTTGCGCCAAAGCCGATGGAACGGATGCCCGAAGCAACGCTGACTGCCCATAGTTCCCTGTTGCCCAGCATGAATCCCTGAAATGATCCTGTTTTCGTCGTGCAGGGTTACCGCAGGGAAAAATAAAAATCTGATGTATTTTGAATTGCTTAATCCTGCAGGCAGGGCTAGAATGTCAATCCCTTTGCGACGATCTTGCCAAGCCTTGATTTCTTCACTGTGACTTCCTGCCGCTCCTTGTCTATCTGAGTGAACACAGGGGGTTCAAGGGCCAGGAAAAATCCATCCCCTGCGAAAATCTTGTGGGACGAGTCCGGCAGTTGTGTCAACTCCACGACCGGCGTGAGAATTCGCTGGCAGTCAACGTCATTGCACGGGCCCTGGGATGATTCGAGCCTTATGACCACGTAATATCCCTTCCCTGCATAATCCTTCATTGACCTGTCCAGGATCACTTTCCCCTTGCCAACCGGTATTGCCGGACCTGCGTCCATCATCAATCACTGAATTTTTCCCTGTACACTTTCATGGAGTCCTTTATTTCCTGTATCGCCAGTTCCTTTCCAGCCCATCCCAGCACCTCTGTCTTCTTGTTTTCCAGTATCTTGTAGGTCCTGAAGAAGTTAACAATCTCATTGAGGTATGCCTCGGGAAGGTCGCTGTAGGATTCAACATGCTTGAACCTGGGCTCACCCTTTGCCACCATGAGAATCTTGTTGTCCTGGTCGCCCTGGTCAACCATCTTCATGACCCCTACCGGCCTGGCTTCGACCACAATGCCGGGATAGGAGGGCTCACTCATCAGCACCATTGCATCCAGTGGGTCCCCGTCTGAATACAGGGTCTGAGGTATTGCACCATACTCGATGGGGTACATGACCGAGGAGTGAAGTACCCTGTCCAGAACAACTCCGGGGAAGTCCTTTGCGATCTCATACTTGTTCTTGCTTCCCTTGGGGGTTTCTATTATGACATTGACAAGTTCCGGTGGTTCCGGGCCAACAGGCAAAGAATGCCAGTAACTGCTGTTCTTTTCCATGGAATCATCATGTTTCATACATATATAAACAGGCTTTTGGTAAGGGAAAGGCATAGATTACATTATTAATCCACGTCCCAATTATGAAGCTGTACTCTCATGAACAGATACGTTGCATACAGCCCCTTCAGGATCAGCTTTGGAGGGGGAGGAACAGACATTTCACCCTTCTGCGACGTGCATGGCGGCGCAGTGCTCAACACCACCATTGACAGGGGTGTCACTGTCTCATACACTCCAGATTCTTACGACCTGGAGATCTCCTCCCGTGATTTCCTGAAGAGTTTTCTCGTAAGCAAGCACAACGGGGCCAACGACGTACTGAACAGGATGTCCCAGCTTTTCAACAGCAGGGGAATTACCAAGGGCAGGCTTTCCATAAACAGCGGTGTCCCCCCCGGTTCAGGGCTCGGCTCATCAAGCGCCCTTACCACTGCGATGCTCAAGCTGATCTACAGGATCAAGGATGTTGAGAAGAATCCCTGGGAGATCGCTAAAGAGGCATTTGAACTGGAACACAATTATTTCAACATAACACTTGGCAAACAGGACCCTTTCGCAGTTAGCCTGGGCGACATAAAATACATGGAGTTCACGGCTGGCGGGGAAACCTCCATAAATCTCTCGTCCCACAGTGATTTTGTTTCTGAACTTGAGAGAAGGACGCTCCTTGTCTATACAGGGAACACCCGGGAGAGCACAAACGTTCTCCAGGAACAGGTGGAGAAATCCCAGAAGGGCGAGGAGGGTGTCGTATCCAACCTCATTAAGATGAGGGACCTCGCCACAGAAATGAAGCAGGCTGTAGAGGGTAACCGCATTTCAGACTTCACTTCCGCTTTGAACAGGGGGTGGGAACTGAAACGGAAGCTTGGAAAGAAGGTTTCAAACAGGAGAATAGATGACCTCATCCGGCACGCAAGGGAGAACGGGGGAGAAGCAGCCAAGCTCATGGGGGGCGGCTCAGACGGTTTCCTTCTTGTGGTCAGCGGAAAGGACAGGGTGGAGTCTCTCCAGAAATCCCTGATGGATTATTCCAGCTTTGTTGTCAGGGTTTCATTCGACAGGGAAGGGACTAGGGCCTTCGAGATGAATGACTCATTCAACACCCTCTAGATATGTCATTATAATTCTGTATGTCAGACCCCAGACAATCCAGCCATTGTAGTCAAGCGCTGGCAGGCCATATTCTGGATGTCTTGTCTGCACGAAACTCTTCAGATTCACGATCCTCAGGTCTTCCACTTCAGGCCCCTTGTCGGCCCTGTCCAGCCCGTCCGCCTCAATCACCATGGGATACACGGAAAGCTCTGATGACCTGTTAGGGTGAAACATTCCCATCCGTACGCTTATCTGGTCCTCAAGAATTTCCAGGTTCACTTCTTCCCTGATTTCCCTGAGAAGTCCCTGTTCCAGAGTCTCGTCCTCATGGACGTGGCCTCCGGGGAAGGCTATATGCCCTGACCAGGGGTCGCCGGGAAACTCCTTTCTCTTTATGAGAAGGGTGTCGTCCCCGTGGTGTATTATTGCAACTGCGGCCCTTTTCTCGCTCGCCATTTCTTCTGCTGCCTAGAGGAGGTGAATGAAGTCCGAGACCTTCTGGCCCTCAGAGATTCCAAGTTCCCTTGCACCCTCTGACACTCCCACCGCGGTGCTCGCAAGAACTGTCTCCAGGTTGTTCACTCCAGTCACCCTGACCGCAACATCCCCGAGTTTGTTTGCAGAGTCAAGGTTAAGGTACCCGCACATCACGTACCCTTTGCTGCCCTTGAGAACAACCAGGGGGGCATTGCCCATGTCCATTCTCATATACTCATATTCTGAACCGGAAATACTGACTTTCTCTGTATTGATCATGATACTGCATATTGTGCCGGAATATAGGATTTGGGCATTGCAGCCCTCAACAATAAAAATATTACTAAAACCGCTAAAATTTAAGCTTTCCGGGAATCTTGAAAAACAGAAATGGTTATATAGAAGTTTATTTTTACTTGGTTGAGGAATTATGATTGGAGGCCAACCTGTTTTCGTATTAAGAGAAGGCACAAAGAGAGAAACTGGCAAAGATGCCATGAAAAACAACATAGAAGCCGCCAAGAGCATAGCCAACGCAGTCAGGTCCAGCCTCGGCCCAAGAGGAATGGACAAGATGCTGGTTGACTCCCTTGGAGATATTGTGATCACTAATGATGGTGTGACCATCCTGAAAGAGATGGATGTAGAGCACCCCACAGCCAAGATGATGGTTGAAGTCTCAAAGACACAGGACACGTATGTGGGAGATGGGACTACAACAGCTGTCATTGTTGCTGGAGCACTCCTCCAGGAAGCTGAGGGGCTCATAAACCAGAATGTCCACCCAACTGTCATAGCTGCAGGTTACAGGATGGCAGCGGATGAGGCTAAGAAGATTCTTGAAGAGGTCAAGCAGAAGGTGAAGTTCGAGGACAAAGAACTTCTCATGAAGATGGCCGCAACTTCATTGAGCAGCAAGAGCGCATCATCAAGCAAGGAAAAGCTGTCCGAGATCTCATATGAGGCCATCAGGTCTGTTGCAGAGAAAACCGACAGCGGATATTCCGTTGACTTTGACAATATCCAGATTGTGAAGAAGCAGGGCGGAGACATTGACGAAACCCAGCTCATCTACGGCATCATTGTTGACAAGGAGAAAGTCCATGCAGGAATGCCCAACTACGTGAAGGGAGCAAAGATTGCTCTTCTGAATGCTGCTCTTGAGATCAAGAAGCCTGAGTTCGACACAAACATCAGGATAGACGACCCGTCCATGATACAGAAATTCCTGAGCCAGGAAGAGGATGTGCTCAAGGACATGGTCCAGAAAGTCAAGGCTTCAGGCGCAAATGTTCTCATCACCCAGAAGGGAATTGACGACCTTGCACAGCACTATCTCTCAAAAGAGGGAATTTATGCCGTGAGAAGAGTCAAGAAGAGCGACATTGAGAAACTCTCAAAGGCGACCGGAGCATCAATTGCATCATCTGTTGACGAGCTTGGACCTGCAGACCTTGGTTCAGCCGAGGAAGTGGAGCAGTCAAAGATCGGCGATGACTATCTCACCTTCGTGAGGGGATGCAAGAACCCGAAAGCCATAAGCATTCTTGTCAGGGGCGGAACAGAGCACGTTGTTGACGAAATAGACAGGTCAATAACCGACTCAACTCATGTTGTTGCAGCAGCCGTTGAGGACGGAGGATATGTTACCGGCGGAGGCTCAACAGCAGCAGAGATAGCCCTGAGGCTCAGAAGCTACGCATCTAAAGTTGGCGGAAGGCAGCAGCTCGCAATCGAGAAGTATGCCAACGCGCTTGAGGAGATTCCTAGAGCGCTTTCAGAGAACGCCGGACTTGATGCCATAGACATACTCATAAGGCTGAGGAACGAACACGCAGAGGGGAACAAGACCGCTGGCGTGAACGTGTACACCGGCCAGGTTGAGAAAATGGAAAAAGCTGGAGTCATTGAGCCAGTAAGAGTGGGAAAGCAGGCAATAGAAGCGGCCACAGAGGCTGCAGTCATGGTCCTCAGGATCGATGACGTAATTGCCACAAAAGGCTCAAGGGGACCCGGCGGAGCACCAGGCGGAATGCCTCCTGGCGGCATGGGCGGAATGCCCGATATGGACTGATTTTTCTACCCAATACTGGAACTTATTGTTCCAGCAACATTTCTTATTTTTCTTATAGGATCAACGCCAAGTGCCATCCTGATTGCGCCATCCTCAGAGCTGTACCCCTGTGAGTGCAGGTATTCGTTGGCCCTGCTGCCAATCAGTGTCCTGATCTTGAATTTTCTTCCCCTTGTTATCTCTGCCATCATTGGCTCAATGAGTTCCTCATCCGATACAGAACACAGGAAACCCCTGTCAATCCCTGGAATTGCAAATCCCATCAGTTCGCCATCCACCACCGATTCGATTCCACCAGTGCCTCCCATGTGCCTGAGGTAATTTCCCCTCAACTCCCCGGAAGCCTCATGGTCCAGTGATGCATGCCTCTCCTCCAGGCGTGTTATGTCCCTGAAATCCGCAGAAACATCGGTAGTGAGGGCCCAACCATCAGGAGGGCTGTTGAAATTCTCGTATCTCCCAGTCCTCCTGAAACCCAGCGATTCGTAGACAAGCGCACCGGTCTCGCTTGCCCTGAGAAGGACTGTGGAGCAGCCACCCTTCTTGAGGGTCTCAACCGCGTAATCTGTAAGCCTTTTCCCAAGGCCCTGCCTCCTGTAGCCCTCATCCACGCATATGGCCCCGATCCAGCCTGTGTCACCCATTGCGTGGCTGATTCCGGAACCCACCACTTTCCCGGAATCCTTCATCAGAAACATGGTGGTGCTTCCGATTGACCTGTACCAGGAGAAAGCATCATCCTCCCCCGACGAGAAATGGTTGTGAAGAAGAAAACTACGGTAGGCTGGAATGTCTGATTCTTCAATTGGGCTTATTTGGAACCGTGGCATGCGACAGTATCGCCCTGACTATTACATTAATTTCCCAGGTGGTTCAATAAATATCCATTGTCAAGTGATAAAAGTTATATAAGCTCAAATTCTGTTGCCTCGTGGAAACCCAGTACGCAGAAATCTACAAGAAGCAGCATTACGGTCTCGTTGGCAAACATTCAGCAGTGAAGGTGTGCCACTGGACCAAGAACGAGATTACAGGGGGAAAGGGATGCTATAAGGGAGACTTCTACGGCATAAAATCCCACCAGTGCGTGCAGATGACCCCAGCACTGAGCTCATGCACTGAGAACTGCACATTCTGCTGGAGATTCCAGGGTTTCGACAGCATGCACATTTCAGACGAGGATGACCCTGAGTTCATCCTTGAAGAATCCATAAAGGCGCACAAGAAACTCATCTCAGGATTCAAGGGAAACCCGAAGGTTACGGATGAGAAGTGGAAGGAGGCTTCAGAGCCAAAGCATCTCGCTGTGTCCCTGACCGGTGAACCAACGCTGTACAGCAGGCTTGGTGAATTCCTTGAGCTGGCACACAGGAGGGGAATTTCCACTTTCGTTGTCACCAACGGAACCCTTCCAATGGTGCTTGAGAAGCTGGATCCACTCCCGACACAGCTTTATGTCACCACCGCAGGGCCAACCAAGGAGATATTCTTTGACCTCCTGAACCCATCGGTGGGAAATGCCTGGGAGAATTTCAACAGGACACTGGAGCTGCTTCCTTCACTGGACACGAGAAAGGTGATCAGGCACACCCTGGTGAAGGATGTCAACATGCCATTCATCGATGAATATACCAGAATGGACAGGACAGCGGACCCTGATTTCATAGAATCCAAGGGATATGTCCATGTCGGGCAGTCCATTTCAAGGCTTGGCATAGACAACATGCCCTCCCATGACTACATAGTGGATTTCAGCAGGCAGCTTGGCGAGAACCTTGGATACGAGATGTCCGGGGAAAGGAGGGACAGCAGGGTTACACTCCTTGCAAAGGATCCCAGCAAGGCAAAGATCAACTTTGATGCAATAGGCCAGAAAGCCTTCTAATCTACTGCACCTGCCTGCCATCCATTGCAACAGCCTCCGTTCCATGTGACTGATAACTAACTTATAATTCGTTATAATAACTACTTGGTGTCCCAATGATTGATTTTACCTTTACTGAAGAACAGGACCTTTTGAGAGACTCTGTGAGAAGATTCGCAGAAAAGGAGATTGCACCAAGAATACCCGAAATGGTTGAGAAGAGGAGAATCCCCAAGGCCATTACAGACGGACTGAGCAAGCTTAACCTTCTTGGAATGACAGTTCCTGAGGAATTTGGCGGAATGGGTGCCGATGCTGTCACCACAGCGGTGGCAGTAGAGGAGATTGCAAGAGTTGACCCCACTGCCTCAATCCCCGTCCTGTTTCTTGTTGACAACTCATGGTCCTACCTGCTGAGCAAGTTTGCATCAGACAGGGTAAAGGAAGAGATACTCCCCAAAGTTGCCGCGGGGAAGCTCATTACAGGCATTGCCTCCACCGAGCCCAATTTCGGCTCTGATATTGGGTCAATGACCACAGTTGCGGAAAAGAAGGGGAACAACTATGTCCTCAATGGCGAGAAGGCTTACATAAGCCTTGTGAAGGATATCAGGGAGATTGGCGGCGGATACGTGACGGTAGCAAAAACTGACAAATCCAGGGGAACGTCAGGGGTATCACTCTTCTATGTGCCCCACAGCGAAGACCACATGGACTACACTACCCTTGAAGAGATGGGAAGGGAAGGTTCAACCTGGGGATCCTTCATGATGAAGGATTACGAGATCCCTGAAGAGTATATGCTTGGACCCCTTAATGGAGGCTTTAAGCTTGTCCACCTTGGCTTCGAGTTTGCACGCGCACTGATATCTGTCATATCTGCAGCTTCAGCAAACACTTGCCTGGACAACGGCATGGAGTACATGAAGACCAGGAAGGCATTCGGCCAGCCTATAGGGAAGTTCCAGGGGCTTCAGTTCCAGCTTGCGGACCATGTTGCAAGAATGGAAGCTGCCAGGACAATAGGATACAAGGCCCTCCGCATGTATGACATGGAGCAGAGGGACGGTTCAGTTTCAAGATTTGATGTCTCAAGGGAAGTTGCAATAGCAAAACTGCTTTCAACCGTGTGGGCATTTGACGCCATAAACGATTCCCTCCAGTGGCATGGGGCATACGGATACACCAAATATAACCACCAGGAGATTGCCCTGAGGGCCATCAGGTCCTTCCAGCTTGCGGAGGGCTCCAGGGAAGTTATGAAGACAATCATTGCCCGGGAAGCGCTAGGAAAAGAATTCATGAAATCATAAGGTATGGAAACAATGGAAGAGGAAATAAGCATAGAGGACGTCCACAAGCTTGACCTAAGGGCAGTGAAGGTGACCTCCTGCGAGAAAGTTGAGAAATCGCGAAGCCTGCTGCGGATTGTGGTTGATTTGGAAGGAGAGGAGAAACAGATCATTTCCAGCATTTCACAGTTCTATGAGCCCTCGGAGTTGATTGGCAAGACCATCGTCATTGTCAACAACCTGAAGAAGGCAAAATTCATGGGGCTGGAGAGCCAGGGAATGCTGCTGGCTGTTGAGAAGGATGATTTCCTGTCGCTCCTCACCACAGATAGGGAAAGCCCCTCCGGAATAAAGGTATCATAAGAATGACAACACTCATTGAGAAGTACAGGCCCAAGGACACATCCGAACTCCTCGTCAGCTCGAAAGTGATCGAGGAGATTAGGAAATGGATCCAGCTGTGGAAGGAAGGTACGCCTGTAAAGAAGGCGCTTATCCTTTACGGCCCTCCCGGCGCCGGGAAGACAACCACTGCATCGGCACTTGCGAAAGAGCTTGGCGTGCCCCTCATTGAGATGAATGCATCAGACCAGAGAAATGCTGATGCAATGAAGAGAATAGCTTTGATGGCTTCCCAGTATGCAGACCTTTTTCAAATGGATGAACAGAGCGACATGGGTTTCAGCAAGATCATACTCATAGATGAGGCCGACAATATTTTTGAGGCAAGAAGCAGGGCAACCGGCGGAGATTCTGGCGGCATAACGGAACTCTCCAAGATTGTGAGCAGGACAAGGAATCCCATCATAATCACCATGAATGATTATTACGCTTTCAGGAGAAAATCTGCGGCGAAAGACGTTATCAACAACTCCCATGTCATTGAGTTCCGCCAGTACAAGAGAAAGAACGACTCTGATTACAAGATGTTCAGGAACAGGCTCAGCCAGAGGATACGCGAGATTGCTGACGCCGAGGGCCTGAAGTATTCACAGGATGTGGTTGAGCGGATAATGGACAAGAACAGCGATGATATCAGGGCCTCGATAAACGATTCCATTGCAGCACTCAATTTCATTGACGAGCCGCAGATACTCTCGGAACTTACCTACAGGGACGTGCAGAGCAACATATACAACGTGGTACACACAACCTTCAAGGTCCACAACTATGACAGGACACTCTCCGAACTCAGGGAAAAGGACTTCACCACAGACGATTACCTCATGTGGCTTGACAAGAACCTTTACTCAGAGGCCCCCGACTTTCACGACCTGTACAGGGCGTATGACCTTCTCTCAATATCGGACAGGTTCATTGGGAGGATCTTCAAGAAGCAGCATTATGCGTTCAAGGGGTTTGCCGAGGAGATAGCTGCGGGCATTTACACCCAGATCGACAGCCAGAACAGCAGCTACGTGAAATACCAGTTCCCATCCTACATAATGAAGATGTCACGGATGAGGGAAAGCCGGAATGCACGCAAGTCCGCAGTTGCAAAATTTTCAAAATTCACCCATAGCGGCAAGTCCAGGACAAACGAGAGCCTTTGGTTTTATTCAGGGCTTCTGAAGAACAGGGAGAATCTCGAAGAACTCAGTGAAAGGCTCAACCTTTCTGACAAGGAAATCAAGGTCCTAAAGAAGCGTTGAGACTTCCTTCTTCTCTGTCTCAAGCTTCTCCCTGTGTTCGTTCATGACCGATTTGCATTTCTTCATGGTTCCGCTTGTCACTATGCTCTGGACCTCTGGGAACCTGTCCCCGGCAAATTCAATAACTCTGTCCCTGTTTAGCTGTGTTGCGAGGAAAATTGAGTATTTTCCTTCCGCAAATCTCTTCTTCGCCCGGAATGCCCGGAAGAGTTCTTTTTCAAGGTCTGGAAGAACTGCATACATTTTGTGTGAGTAGAACAGGATATAGCGCTTCCTTAATTCAGAGCCTTTCAACCCTGTTAAATTCCTGCATGCTTAATTTATGTATCGGCTTCTGAAATATGACAGCAGCAAGTGCAATTAACCCCTTCGCCCTTAAGCAAAAGTGAAAGGTAAAGACGGGCAAAAGACTAAATTCACATCACACAGGGAGCTAACGGAATGTTGGCTGATAACATATTTATAGACTGTTCGTCTACAGCATCATTCACGTTAGACAGAGGTTAGATTTAGATGCCAGAAGTACAAACCACATACAGCACAGTTCGGGGCGCATGGAAGAGCCTTAAGAAATCTGCAATTTACAATCTTCACAAGCAGAGAATGATCGATTGGAGAAACGGTCCTTCACTGGAGAGATTGGAACACCCCACCAGAATTGACAGGGCAAGAACCCTTGGCTTCAAAGCAAAGAAGGGGTATGTCATTGTCAGGGCCAGAGTCAGGCGCGGCGGAAGGAACAGGGAGAAGATCGCCGGCGGAAGAAGGCCAAGGAGAATGGCCTACAACAAGTTGACGCCAAAGAAGAGCATCCAGTGGATCGCTGAAGAAAGAACCGCTGACAAGTACCCCAACCTGGAAGTCCTCAACTCATACTATGTGGGAGAGGATGGGTATTACAAGTATTACGAAGTGATCCTCGTGGACAAGCACGAGCCAGAGATCCTTAACGACTCCAACATATCCTGGATTGCCGAACCCCAGAACACCGGAAGGGTTTACAGGGGACTCACCTCTGCCGGATACGAGAGCAGGGGCCTGAGGGCAGGCAACAAGGGTAACGCAAAGAGCCGCCCATCCATAAGAGCAAATGGAAGGCTCAGGAGATAATTACTTCTAAGCCGAGGTGGCCCAGTGGTACGGCGCCAGACTTGAGATCTGGTTCCCTTGTGGATCGGGAGTTCGAATCTCTCCCTCGGCGCTTTTTCATTATTTCGTAATTTCCCAATGAGTTGCAATAATTATTAGAAGCTCTAAAATTTATGAATTCTTCCAGTTGAATCTCGAAGTATCTACTTAGATTCACACTTGTTGCCGACCCCGTTCTACAATGGTCCCATCTACCAATAATATCGGATGTCTTTTACCCAACATAAATATTTACACATATAGAAATAAATAAAATTTTGACACACCTTAGTCGCTATTTTACTGCCTCAGCAAATAACTTAAGGATATTTATGTCATTGCATATAAACAAACCAGAAGTGTTAGTATTGATCTAACCTTTGTTTCAATTTCCCACTCTAACCAATCGTTGTGAACTCAGAAAAAGGGATTAGAATCCAACATCGTCCTCAAAATTGACAGGACTTCTATTTTTGGTTAGCCTTCACTATTCTAAGTTTTTATTGCATAAAGGAATTGTCCCCCACCACCCGGATGTTTGAAGAATTCCACGACCTCTTCTGGAAGTCCTGCTTCCACAGCATATTTTTCAAGACTTGGTCTGGTTATGCTGACATTTGAGAAGCCAGCATTTTCAGCAAGTTCTTGAAGTTCCTTATCTTCATAGTACTGAATCATGGAGCCAATGGGTTCAGGTGATGCGGGAGTACCTTTGAGTTCCTTTGTACCCAAGAAAAGAATTAATCTACTTCCCTTTTTCATAAGTCTGAATACTTCATTCATGAATTTCAAAGGATCTTTGATAAAGTTAAAAGCGCCAGTACAAACAACTGCGG
>JBJKSX010000053.1:0-154696 GCA_046703545.1 Thermoplasmataceae archaeon
CCCCTCGCTATGACAAGTTGGTAAAGTTCCTCTGCAGACTCTGCCGGATCCTTCAGGTCTTCATCATCAGGCAGTGCCAGGTGATGCATTTCAGTATCCATGTCACCCGGATCAAAGGAAAATGCCTCAACTCCTGTAGAATCCCATTCTTTTGTGAGTGTGCTGACAATGAAATCCATGGCTGCCTTGGAAGCCCCATAAGCCCCCCAACCGGGGTATATCCCATTTACTGCATCGGATGTTACATGAACTATGGTCATTCTTTCTCCTTTCAGGGATAATGCCCCTTTCAGCAGATTGAAATTCGCGAAGAAGTTTGTTTCAAATGTCATCCTCAGATCCACAAGATTGAGGTCTGAAATCTTCGGCAGGCCAGACGGACCAAGTGTCCCAGCGTTCAGGACACAGAGGTCAACGGATCCAAATTCCATTCTAACTTTCTCGTGGAAATTCCTGATCTGGCTCTCAACCCTTATATCACACTGGACAGCCAGGAGATTTCCGTTATGGTGCTTCTGTTTCAGGATGTCAAGCCCTTCTTGCCTTCTGCCAAGTGTTGCCACATTCCAGCCCTTGTTTAGGAAAAGCTCAACAAGGCTCATTCCAAGGCCAGATGTCCCCCCGGTTATTATGGCATTTTTCTTTCGTTCTGAAGCCATAGATTAATTATCAGTCTAATAATTTAAAGATAATAATTTATAAACTTTACAAATTTTCCTATGCAGTTTTGCCCGTTGTGAAGGGCCCAGACGCTGGGAGATCAGCGATGCATTACCTCTATGATGGTGAGTTCCCTCGATTCGAGGAATCTGTCAACAGCATCCCTGAACTCTTCTTCTGTTTCACATCTAGCATGCTTTGCCCCAAAGCTCCTGGCAAGAAGGCCGAAATCGGGATTGCCGAAACTGATGCTGCTGGGCTTGAATCCGTTATCGATCTGCTCCTTTTCAATGAGGCTCAGTTTTCCATCATTGAATACCACGACTGCGAATCTGGACCCGATCCTTGTGGCCGTTTCAAGCTCCTGCACATTCATCATGAATCCTCCGTCTCCCGACACTGCAACCACAGGTGCATCCTTGAATTTCAGGCCGGCTGAAACAGCTCCCGGGAGCGAACCACCCATGGAAGCATAGCCATTGAACACTATTGTCCTACCTGCCCTCTTGGGGTGATACCAGCGGGAAACCCAGACTTTGTGGAGCCCCACGTCGGAGATCAGTATTGTGTCTTCAGGCAGTTTCTCCGTGAGCGTCCTCATAACCATTTTCGGGATATGGTCCTTCTCAACTCCATCACTGTTCATTTCGTTGAGCCTCTTCTCGCGGATCTCCCTGTACAGGTCAGAATCCGGCCTCCTGGAGACCAGCTTGGCCAGCCTGTCCAGAGCATTCCCAATGGAGCCAACCAGATCAACCGAAACTGGATAATGCTCGTCCAGTTCAGCTGGGAATGAATGGATGTTGATGATGTTCCTTTTGTGGTCCTTGTTCCACGTGACAGGATCGTATTCAACCAGGTCGAAACCCACGGCGATAACAAGATCAGAGGCATGAAGAGGCCTCAATCCAGGCGGGTATGGCTTTCCGCCTACAGTGAACTGGTTCATTGGATGGTCAAATGGAACAACCCCTTTTGCCATGAATGTGCTGGTCACAGGTATATTCGTTGCGTCGATGAACTTCTTCAGGTTTTCCCATGCCCCTGACCTGATCACACCGTTTCCTGCCAGTATCACGGGATGCTTGCATTTGCCGATGAGGTCAGCTGCTTCCTCAAGCCCCTTCTGGGGTACAGAGGGATCCAGTTCCTCTGTCACCGGTAGAAGGCCGACCGGCTCAACTTCTTCTCCTGCAAGGTCCGCGGGCAACATTATGTGGGACGCCCCGGGAGTTTCCCTCAACGAGGTTGCAAATGACTTCCTGATGATTTCAGGAATTGTTTCAGGCAGTATGACTGCCTGGTTGTACTTGGTTATGCCCGAAAAGAGCTTCAGAGTGTCCACATTCTGGTGTGATTCCTTGTGAAGTTTGTACCTGTCCGTCTGCCCGGTCAGTGCAACAATTGGAACCTTGTCGAGATGCGCGTTGGCAACACCTGTCACAAGGTTTGATGCTCCCGGGCCGAGAGTTGAGAGGCATACCCCGGGCTTGCCGGTCAGCCTGCCATAAACGTCGGCCATGAACGCTGCGCCCTGTTCATGCCTGGTTGTGATGAACTCTATCTTTGATCTGCTGAGAGAATCTATAAGATCAATATTTTCCTCTCCGGGAATGCCGAATATGTACTCCACTCCTTCATTTTCCAGAGCCTTTACAAAAAGATCACTGGCTTTCAATGACATAGATACATGATTATGATAGTCCTTATTAATAGAGTTGAAAGAATTTATATATTGACAACCGGAAATTCAAGTTTGGAGGCATTAAACAATCTTCACCAGCCCTTTTTGATAATGTCATCTGCATGTGCAGTGTAAAAATTCTGCAAATGGGCACAAATAAATTGCAGGAATGAATATTCATATGTCACCCTGGCAGCAATGCGGGTGCAAGAAAACTTATGGGATAAGGTGTCTGAATGAAACTTTCAAAGGAATCCGGAGAAATGGTTGTAATAGCTCACAGGGGAGGTTCACAGCTGTTCCTTGAAAACACTATGACCGCATTCAAGAAAGTCCAGGAGCTTGGAGTTGACGCAATAGAGCTGGACATACATGCAAGCAAGGATGGAAAGCTCATAGTCCTCCATGATCCAGACCTGAAGAGGGTGGCCGGAATAGACCGCTATGTGGCGGACATGACTTACGAGGAGATTTCCCAGGTGGAACTGGAAGGGGGAGAAAGGATTCCAGATTTCGAAACAGTCCTCCGTGAGATCAAGATACCTCTTGTTGTGGAGCTCAAGGCCGCCGATGTGGTAATGGCACTGATCTCAATATTCAGGGAGCATCCAGAATACATCGAAAGATGTGTTGTCATATCATTCCTTCACGAGATCCTCAAGGTGATGAAGGATGAATTCCCGGACCTTGTCACAGGGGCATTGCTGGCAGGCTTTCCCGTAGACCCGGTTGCAGTTGCAAAAAGCTGTGGCGCAGATACACTTTCGCTTTATTTTGAGGGCATCACTAAGGATTACGTGGACAGGTGCCACAGGGGCGGAATTCTTGTCAGCGTATGGACTCCAAACACCGAAAAGGAAATTGCGGATTCAATAGCTGCAGGTGTGGACTCAATAGGCTCAGACAGGCCAGACCTTGTCCTCGAAGCCATCAAGAAGTGATGGCCCGGCCTTCTCAGTCACCAATTTCCTCAAGGGAGATGCCCTTTGTTTCAACCCCCTTGATAATGGTAATTGCAAGGCCCACGGCTGAAACAACTGCGAGGAAGAGCATCCCGCCAGATATTCCAGAAAAGCTCTGGATCAGGGAGAAGCCGAATATTCCAAACAGTGCCCCGATTCTGCTGATGGTCGTTCCATATCCCTGCGCAGTGGCCCTTATGCTGGTGGGGAACAATTCCTGCGGATAGATTGAATTTGTGATTCCCGGCCCGAACTCCTGGCTGATCTCAAAGATGATCAGAAGGATAACGATCATGAGTATGCTCCTGGAAGTGGCCAGGACGAGTGAAGCCAGAAGCAGGGTGACCATCATGCCCGCGAAGCCGATCACTGACAGGGGCTTTCTCCCGAGGCGGTCAACCAGAATGAGCGCCATTAATGCCCCGATAAGCGCGAGGAATGCCACTATGCTGGCAGTTCC
Organism: Thermoplasmataceae archaeon; assembly: GCA_046703545.1. GTDB lineage: Archaea > Thermoplasmatota > Thermoplasmata > Thermoplasmatales > Thermoplasmataceae > JAJZOM01. The sequence continues at coordinate 3,767 of JBJKSX010000053.1, forward strand.
AGCTGCTGTGCTTTCGGTGAGCCCGAGCGCAACCAGTATTGAAGGCCCCTGAAGGGCTATTGCAAATGTAGCGGCATCCAGGCAGAACCAGAAAACAGAGATGAAAATCGTGGCCGACAGGTACTGTTTCTCGAAGAGGACTCTGAATCGGGTTTTCTGCTGGGGTTTCACTTCCCCATACTCGTATTCGATGCCGATCTTCTTCAGGGATTCGGCTGCACGCTTTGTGTCCCCCTTCTGAACAAGCCACCTGGGCGATTCAGGTATGGAGAACCTCAGCAGCAGCACTATGACTGCAGGAATGACTCCCAGTGCGAACATGTATCTCCATGAGATGGCCCCCAGAGGGGTCAGAACTGCACCTATGGCATATGAGCCCGCGGCTCCGAAGAACCACGAGACTCCAGCAATTGTAAGCAGCTTTCCACGGTGCTTCGCCGGGGCAAATTCAGAAATCAGTGTTGGGCTGATGGCATAGTCGGCGCCTATTGCAATGCCCAGAAGTAGCCTGAACACCAGTATTTCAATGAAGCTTGTGGCAATGGCCGAAAGGGCCGTGAATATGATGAAGAGAGCCATGTCCCAGAGAAATAGGTACCTTCTTCCCTTAAGGTCAGTAAGGTAGCCCATGGAAAATCCACCCAGAACCATTCCGATCATTGTGGCCCCAAGAAGAAGAGTTGAATCCACACTTGTCAGGGAGAATTCACTTTTCATGGTAAGTATTGCAACGGATACGATTGATATGTCATAACCGTCAAGGAACGAGCCTGCCGATGACAGAGCAGTGATCTTGAGCTGGGCCCTGCTCACTTTTCCCTGGTCAAGTGGTTCAAACACAAGGAACTATACCGTAGTTTGTTAAAGAATTTAGTCCTATATTTGATATAGTTCCTTGGTCAGAACCATAGCTGGATACCCTAGCCAATGCGCCAGATCCAAGTGCTAAGTTTATGCACCATCAGGCAATAAATCTGCGTGGAAAAGCAGTTCTTTGACTACAAGGGGACCAGAATGGCATACAGGAGAAGAGAAGGCGGCTACCCGTTGATCCTCATACACGGTTTCACTGCATCATCAGACATTTGGGAACCTCTTGTGGAAAAGCTGGATAAGAGGTTTGACCTCACTCTGGTGGACCTTTTTGGCCATGGCGATTCAGAAATGCCACCAATAAAGGCAAACGGTGCTGACGTCCACACAATCATTTCTTACCAGGCCTCAGCCATATCCGAGCTGATAAGGGAATTCGGCTTCTCCGATTTTGGGATAATAGGCAGTTCCCTGGGGGGCTGGGTTTCAATGGAACTGGCAGTGCGGCATTCTAGGCCATCAGGGCTGGTCCTGATTGACACTGCAGGCGTTGTGCCCCTCGATGACCCTGACTTCAAGATGGGGCTTTCCCTTCTTGTGCAGCTTTACAATGAGCAGGAGAACAAGCTGACCCCTTTTCTGAATAAGCTGTTGGAGAAGGGGGAGGTCAACTCCACGCTTATGGGAAGTGACCTGCTCAAAAATGTTGATTTCAGGGTATCCGTCATATGGGGAACCGATGACCCTGTCCTGAAAGTCGGGTATGGAAAGGGCTTCAGCGAAGGGCTGAAACACTCCAGCTTCAATGCAATAGAAAATGCGGGGCACACCCCATTCACAACAAATCCTGAAGAAGTGGCCGAAATAGTGAACAGCTTTTTCCAGCCGGAGTGAAGATTACTGGCCTTGGATAAGGCCAAACCGTACTGAGGGAATACGGTCAGTCAAGGCCGATGCTGTTTATTACCCCGCCGTTGCTCGCATCGATGACCATTATTATGGCTTTATCCTTGTGCGTGAACTTTGCAAACCAGATCGGGACATGAAGAAGTTCCGGGTCGCCTACATCTGACTGCGTCTTGAGCTGCCTGATCATGTGGTGCTGCTCGTGTGCCCTCTTTGACTGCAGCTGGTCCACGTAAGCCTTGGATTCGTACTTCGCGGATTCCTCCCCAACATCGCCGTTGAGCACCCTTATGCCCTTGGGAAGCCCGGAAGTGTCGAAGGTGACTCTCTTGGAAAGGTCAAAGCTGTATTCTCTTGGCTGGTACTGGGAAAGCGCCTTGACGGCCACGACCGGATAGTTGTAGTTGTTGTCGAGGGTGTGAGCCTGAATATTGTTGTTTCCTCCAAAGCCGCCGCCCATCATTCCCCCTATCATTGTGCCTTCCACAAGGCCTGTTCCCAGGCCTCCGCCCATGCCTCCTCTGTTGCCGCCTCCCATGCTGCCGCTTGCGAGGCCTATGAGAACTGCCGTGGCTGCAATTGATCCAACTTCGGCTCCCATGTTGACCGCAGTGTAGTTCGTTATTGCCGAGACCGGTACCACCCAGTAGGGAACATAACTCAGGTTCAGCTCCTGGAGCTCAGATTGCTCTTCCAGGTGCCTTCTCAGCAAGCCACGATCCATCTTGCTTTTCAGGTCAGCTATGGCCGCATCCTTTGTTGCAAGGGACATGGGGAGCATTGTGTGCTTCTTGATATTCCTCCACCCGGCATTCTCCAGCGAGATACTGGAGCCGCAGTAATCGCAGGTTATGACCATCTCGCCAAACTGTGGCTTGATTGGGGCCCCGCATCCCGGGCACTTCAGCTCCTGGACGCCCGATTCCGCAACAACTGCACCGGAACTGTTTCCGCCTCCGTTTGAATGCCCTGCACTGCTTCCCGATATTTTTTCCTGTTTGGCGCCGCATTTTGGACAATACACTGCATCATCCGGTATCTGATTTCCACATTTTTCACAAAACATATCTTCACATCTTTCTCCCGCAGTTGGGGCAGAACTTCACGTTGGAATGTATTTCTGTACCGCAATCCGGGCATTTAATGGTCTTGGGAACTTCCTGCTCCATCTGGTTTCCGCAGTTGGGGCAGAATCTGGATCCCTGCTTGACTTCTGTGCCACATTTTGGGCATTTCAAAACATTGGCAGTCTGCTGCTGCATGTCGGCACCACAGTTTGGGCAGAAATTATTGTTCTGGGGAACCAGTGTTCCACACTTGGGGCAGCTTCTGCCTGGTGGCTGCATCGCTCCAGCCATCTGGTTTGAAAATGCATAACCCATGCCGGCCCCTGCGCCCATGCCAACTCCGAGACCGGCACCAAGCCCAGCCACTCCGGACGGGTTCTTGGCAGCCTCTGTCATTGCCTGGCCAGCCTGGTACTGCATGTAGTTCACACCCAGCACAGACATTTCTGATCTTGTGTCCACTGCCTTCTGCACGTCGTCTGGAAGTGAAATGTTCAGTTGCTGGATCTTGTCAATTTCAACACCGTACTGCCTGAAATGGTCAGGGGCTGTAGCAAGCACCGCCTGCTCGATTGTTGTCAGGTTGGCCGACAGGTCTGTTATCTTGAGGCCCTGCTCCTTCATTCTGCCAAGGGCGTTGTAGACCAGAATCACAATCTGTTCCCTGAGCCTGTCTTCGACCTGGTCAGAGGTTTCTGTGTTGAATGAGCCCACAAACTGCCCGATGAAATCCTCCACGCTCGAAATCTTCCACCTGTATTCGCCGAAGACCCTGAGGCTCACCACACCGAAAGTGGGGTCCGTGAACTGGTATGGCTCGGAGCTGCCAAATTTGCCATCCATGAACCTTCTCTGGAGGTAGTAGACCTCAGCCTGCTGCTGGACACCCGAAAGTTCCTTGACAAGCTTTCCCACGATTGGGGCATTTATGTCAGTGAGTGCAAATCTGCCCGGCTGGTCGAAAATGGTGAGTATCTTTCCGTCCCTCATGAAGACAGCAGTTTCATCCTCCCTCACCACTATGTTGTCGTTAAGCCGTATATTGCGCGGCACCTTCCACATTGAATTGCCGCTCTTGAACTGTGTCTCCCAGGCGACTGTCGTGGACCCAAAGACACTTCCTCCCTTTGATGGGACGTCAGGTGATTTCTTTCCAAACATCACTTTCCACCCCCAGGTGAGAGAAGGACCCCCTTTACAGCAGCCATCCTGTTTCTCCAGTAATCCCTGGCGGCATTCCCTGCCTCTGACAGGGAACTGAGTGCACCTGCAAGATCAGGGCTCTTGGACAGGTCGCTCATCTCCAGCAACTTCTGGGCGGAATCAAGAAGTTTGAGGTCATAGTCATACAGCGAGTTCAACTTTGATTCGTCCATGCGGATAGTGGGTGAGATTCCGGAATATCCCTGCTGTGAGTGGAGAACTTCTCCCTGGAATTCCTCGATCCCTGAAATTTCAGAAGCTATGGATGTGAGTTCATCGAATTTGCCTTCGTTCACAAGTGACATCCTTTTCTCCTGGAGATTCTTAAGCGAGCCAACTAGGATGTCCGAGACCTGTTTCCTGAGAAGCTCGTCAGCTTCCCTCAGGTCTTCCAGCTGCCTGTAGCCCTTGAATAGCGGCAGATGCACCTGGATTTTCTTCAGCAATCCCCTGTTCTTTTCAACTTCACTCCTTATATCAGGGTTTCCGGCTTGCATGAATCACCATGAACTAGAGTATTATAATTTTTTAATGAAGCCATGAAAATTCCGGTGCCGAAAGGAGAAAAGCCATCTAATGTGAAAAACGAAAACCCAAATTACAGGAAAATCCCTGAAATGCTGGTTTCAATGCCATTTTAATTCCCATGCATTCTTCGGTTCTGGTCCATGAAACCCCTGAAAATATTGTATCCGTCAAACGTCGGATTGTGCAAAACGAAACTTTACCATGTGACTTATTGGCACTGTAGATTGCCGAAATGGCCCGAGAGATGGAAAAATGCGGTGTTCTCGCAAAATCAACTGACAGAAACATGCTTTGCATGATGCTCTTTTCCATCCATAATGGATGACGGGATTTTTATTTGGGCTGCCAAAAGTTGAAAAATAAATCACTTAATTTATCTTTTTACTGATAACTAAGGTAGAGTGTTATTATAAATCTCTAAGTTAATTAAATCATGACTAAACCTCTTGACCATAAGGTGGCATTGATTACAGGAGCTGGTTCTGGAGTAGGGGAGGAAATGGCCCGCCTTTTCAGTTCAGAGGGTGCCTCCGTTGTCGTGGTGGACAAGATACAGGAACGCGTGGAGAAGGCAGTTTCGCATATAAGGTCCAAGAACGGCACAGTTTACGGCCTCACGCTTGACCTCACAAAGAAGGAAGACATCGAGAAGATGATTAATGACACGGTGAAGATTTTCGGGCACGTGGATATACTTTGCAACAACGCAGGAATCATGGACGGTTTCTATTCGCTTGAGGAAACGGATGAAGCCTGGTGGGACAGGGTCCTTGACATCAACCTTAAGGCCCCGTTTTTGTCCACCAAATTGGCCCTTCCCCACATGATGAACAATGGTGGGGGTGTTGTCCTCAACACCGCTTCAATAGCTGGGCTCAGGGGAGGCCGGGCTGGGCTGGCCTACACCGTATCCAAGCACGGCCTCATAGGTTTCACAAAGCACGTTGCAGCGTTCTATGGAGACCGCGGAATAAGGTGCAATGCCATGTCACTTGGTGCGGTGAAAACCAACATTGGTGTTGGGTCAAAGTCGCCAAGCGAACACGGAATGAAGATACTGGAAAAAACCGCTGCGGGGATGGGAGAACCGGCAGATCCATCGGAAATTGCCAAGATCGCTCTCTTCCTGGTTTCAAAGGACTCTAACTACATCAATGGCTCTGTGCTGGTCGCAGACAATGGCTGGACGGTTTACTGAAGAATTACGACATTTGCAATACACCTGAGAATGGCTGAAATGGGGCTTCCACCAGGGGTATTCAATTTTGTATAGTCATTTTTCATTAGAAAAAAGCGGGTTTTCAGCATACTCGCCAAATGACGAAATGCACTTCAGCAAATTATAAATATCCCCCCGGGCTCTTTGCTTTAATGCCAGAAGTTCACATAAGAAAAGAACTGTATGAAAGACTTGAGAGCCATGGAGAGAACACACCAGATATGGTAAATGACATTCTCCATAACTACCTGGTTGCCACAACTGCCCCAAAGTACAAATTCAGTGCCGAGGAAATGCACCTGAAAGAGTACCATGAGCACGGCAACGCGGATTTAGCTCGCATACATTTTCCCTGACTTTTTTTAGGGTTTTTTCATTCCTTTCCCTTTTTAATCACAACTACTAGTTTTTCACATAACTATATCTCAACTCCGCCATACTGAATTGTGGTGCCATGAAGGAAAACCGGAGCCTGCAATGGCTTTTCCCGGTTCTGGTCAGCTATGTGCCGGCGGGGGTTGCCTACGGGGTTCTAGCCACCGCCATCCACATCCCATGGTATTTCACGCTGATGCTATCCCTTGTTGTTTATTCTGGAGCCGTGCAGTCCGCTTTCCTTGGCTTCTGGTCCATAGGCCTCGAACCCGTCACAATGATTCTTACTGCATTCCTCCTGAATCTCAGGCATTCGATTTACGGGCCGCACATTGAAGAGAGTTTTGAGAGTGTTGGAAGCAGGGACATCTTTTCACTGGGGCCACTGCTCACCGATGAAGTCTATGCACTTGGAGTGGGGATACAGCCAATGGACATGCCGAGGCTCAGGGTCATCGCCATGATCGCATACCTCACATGGATCAGTTCCACCGCCCTGGGTATGGCCTTTACGGAGGGTATACCCAGACTGCTTCTCCCTGCCCTTTACCTGGCACTTCCAGCTCTTTTCATGGCGCTCATGGTCCCGAGGATAAGGGAGGCAGGACCATTCGTCGCTGCAGCATTGTCCGTTACAGCTTCGGTGGTGTTCAGGCTTGAGGGGCTTCCTGTTTATTTCATACTGGTTTCCATATTGGTGGGAATCGTTGCTGGGATACTGGCGAGCCCTGGATTGAGGAGGCCGGTAAAATGATTGTTCCGGTTGTTGCCCTCATCATCCTTCTGGGCATTCTCAGCCTGCTGCAGAGGGTCATACCCTGGGTGCTTTACAAGCGCCTGACGCCGGGAGCAATGTCGCAGAGGGTGTTTGATATTGTTGCTGTGGCTGCGTTCTCCTCCCTCATGGTCTACAATATGAACTCATTTCAGTACCAGGACGTCATACCATTGATCCCTGCCTTTATTGTGGCCTTTCGGACCAGGAACATAGGGCTTTCGATTCTGGTTGGAATGGCGTTTGCCCTGGCGTTCACCGTCCTGTGAGGAGAATTCAATTTCAATGAGTTTCCGTGGGATCAAGCTCTTCTGCAAGCTTCCTGGTGACTTTTTCAATCTGCCTGATGGCCTCCCTTGCAAAGGGGTTCAGCCTTATAGTGTCCATCAGAACTCCCGAGCTCTCAGATCCGGAGATTGCAGCGAGCTCTTTTAAAATCGCTTGTGAAGGGCCGGTGAAACCCAGATCATCACCGGTTGATCCCGCTGCAATCCTTGAAAGGAAGAATGGTTTCACAAGAACCTCCACCATGGCCCTGTCATGGGCATCCGCCGTCATGTGGACAATGTTGAAACCTGGGAAAAGTTTCCTTATTGTTTCCTCGCCGGATTCCGGGGATATGTCATCGACATACACTATATTCCTGAAATCAGGGTTTCCTGCACTCCTGGGCCCGAAGATGGGATGAATGCTGATGACCCTGCCCCCGTATCTCTTAATGGGAGTTTTCACAGACGAGATCTCAACTGTGGTGCAGTGGCCGCATTTTTGTAGATATTTTCCCACTTCGGCAACAGGCACGGAAAGGAAGCACAGATCAAAATCTGAAAAATCCGTTGAGCCCCAATTGCCCCGATTGATTCCGGTTACGGTGTGCCCAACCTGAGTGAACAGTTCGCTGGCAAGTCTGCCAAAGTTTCCCGAAGCGCCTGCAAGAGCTATCTTCATTACTGGATTACCCTTACGCTTACGTCTCCGGCCTTCACTGGAAACTTGAGGCTGAAATGCATCTCGCCGCTGCCCGTGATCCTGAAGTCGCAGGTTTCCTCATTTTCGCCAAGGCACACAGTTATGTCAGGCTCCTTGGGCTCTCCAAAGATGATGTGCCCGCCGTTTACCTGTATTCCTGCCTCCAGTGCTTCAGGAAGAGGCTTCCCTGAGTAGAAATCCACACCGGGCCTGGAAAGAAGCAGGCCTGCCAGCAGCTCAAGATTTGGCCTCGGCCCGTGGATGATGAATTCCCTTCCTTCAAGATTGTGCCTTGCATCGATGTAAGTGCTGTCATGCTCATTGATTATGGAGAATTCGAAGAGCGAAGACATTATGGATCGGCTCAGTCTGTCCATCCCCCCAAGCCCTTCAAGCACAGCTTCCTCACGTTCCCGTATCCTTGGGGGGAGGCCTGCCTCTCTCTTGACTCTTCCAATCTCCTGTGCAAGGAGTGCCCTTTCCCTGAACAGGTCAACCAGATTTTGGGAATTCTCTGCGATACTGCTTCGCAGCCTCTGCAGTTTTTCAGATTCACTGATCTCCTGAATGACAATCACCACTCCTGAAGGGCATGACACACAGTAACACTCACACTTATTAATATTTTCCAGCTAAAAGACCAACATCATGATTGATTTGCGGTAATCACTCACTTTTCTGTTTATAACATGATGGAAACTTCCCCTTTTTTTATTATCCCTTATCAGTTGTTCTCAAGATTTATTTACTACAATAAAATAGTTAATCATGAGATCTCTCCTCAAGGCCATAATCATTGTAACTATTGCAGCAGGAGTTGTGATTCCAGCTGGATATTTCTCACTTTCAGTATATCATAATAGCAGCATTGCTCTCCCCCAGCTGGTGCCAGGCAACTCCAATGTAGTGATCAGGGGAGAGTACAATTCCACTCCCATTTACGCTTATAATTACAGCAACACCACAGGCATCGTTTTGGGCATAAGCATGACCGGATTCAGCTCGCAGCTCTCGTCAGCAGAGAATACCACCAACATGACTCACGTGCAGATTGTCCCGACGCTTTACACCACCTACAGAAGCTATAATATCTTCAAGCTCTCAAACGTATCACTGGATGGCCTGTTGCCGTCTGTGCTCACCTCTACACCCCTGCCTTCCAACTTCACGGTCAATACTTCGAAGTACATTCAGAACGGCTCATTGTATCTCTCGGAACTCTACGGAGTGGTAACTGTGGGAAACCTGTCAGCGGTCAAGAATTCACTTGATGCGTATCTTGACAACACAGGCTTCCAGAATATTGCGGCCCTTAATTTCAACAGCACCGCCAATATCTCGGTATACTTCAGGGACTCAGCTTCACCTGTGAAGCAAGCAGTTGCCAATGTCTACTCCATGGAAACCACTTTCAACCTGGAGATGAGCAATTATTCAAATGCCATTACTGTGAACAAGTTGTTGAGTGGCCTTAACGCTTATGCTTACGTATACAACTACAATTTTACAGTGGCAGCGTCTGTTCCGCAAAACAACTGGGTTAATGGCACGATCACGATTGGAATCACGAACTACTATATTCTGGGAGATATCCTGTCAAATCTAACAAACCTGAATTACACCCAGTATCTCTCGGGGTATAACTTATGAACGGAGAATTCAGCAAATTTATTGCATCTACTTCCTACTACTTCAGGAACTACTACAGGTCCAGGAGCTTCTACCTGATGCTTGTCATATCCCTGCTTGTTTCCTTCCTGATGGCTTTCTTCACTATCAAGTATGTCAACGAGCTTCCGGGCCTTTTCCCTGGCGTTGACCTGGCCAGCATTGGGGAAACAACAAAAGAGTCCATTTTTGGCCTGGTGTGGTCCTATGTGCTTCTGGACCTGCCAGTGTTCGCTTCAGTGTTTTTTGGCTCAACTGCAGTATCCAGTGAGATTGAGAACAAGACTGCCTTTCATATTTTCACCCTGCCAATCGGAAGAATGAATCTTCTGCTCTCCAAGTATCTGGCCGCCGTCATGGTGACCTTCCTCACTGTATCTGTTTTCCTTCTGGCTGAAGCTATCACGTTCATGTATGTTTTCCCCATACCTCTGGTCACCAGCTATTACAATGCCCTCTGGCTGCTGGTTGTATTCATATTTGCCATGACTTCCTTCACTTTCATGATAAGCAGCATCTTCAACAAGAACACATACGCATACATCACCGTCTTCCTGATCTATTTCCTCATTTTCAATGCTTACCAGATCATCTCAGAGTTCCTGTACAAGATAACCCCATTTTATCTGCTGGATGTGGCTGCAGGAATTGTGTACAAGGTGTACATGAACGTTTCAGTGTCCCCGTTCAATTTCAAGTTTTCGCTTTCCCCGGCCCCTACTCCGGAAGTCCTGCAGGCGCTTGTAATAATGGCCATATATTGCATAATCTCACTGGCAGTGGCAGCACTCATTTTTGAAAAGAAGGAGGTGAAATGATGCCTTCAGTGTATCTCGAAAACATTACAAAGAGATTCGGGTCATTTTACGCACTGAAGGATGTCAATCTTCAGATAGACGGGCCAGGCTGCATAGGAATTCTGGGCCCAAATGGTGCTGGGAAGACCACCATGCTCAAGATCCTCACCAATATCATGCACTCAAGCACAGGGCAGGCACTGATAAATGGAAAGTCCGTCTCTGAGTATCCTGCCAAGGCCCTGTCTTCGGTTGGAGCCCTAGTGGAGCAGCCTGAATTCTACCCATACCTGACCGCCAGGGAGATTCTCAATTTCGTGATCAAGATCAAGCAGGTAAAGGGAGATGGTCGCGATGAAATGGCCCGTGTTTCGGGACTGACCTCCATCACCCCATATCTGGACAGGAAAGCGGGGCAGCTCTCTAAAGGAATGAAGCAGAGGCTCGGGCTTGCGGTTGCAATGGTTGGAGACCCGGACATAATAATTCTTGATGAACCCACTTTCGGCCTCGACCCCAGCGGAATGAGAACTGTCAGGGACCTCATAAAGAGCATCAATGAGTCAGGCGAGAAGATCATTATCCTGAGCACACACCTGATCTACGAAGCCCAGGAGGTATGTGACCGGATACTGATAATCAACAGGGGCGAGGTGGGCTATGATACAAGCAACAGCGTGTCAGGGAGCATGAAGTTGGAATTTGAAGGAAGCCCCCGGGGAATCGACCTGCCTTCGCACCTTGCAAATAACTTCTCAATCCATGGCAACAGCATGCAGGTGAGCAAAGCCCATGGCGTGTCGAACAACGATATAGTTGAATTCTGCCAGAACAACGGACTGAAAATCAAGTGGGTTGTTCCCCATAATGATCTGGAGGATACCTACATTTCAATCACGAGCAAGCATTAATTTAGTCCACAAATTGAAATTAATATTATCTAGGTAAACGGGATATCCCCTTTACCGCGCATAGAGTGACTTATCGTGTCATTGGGGAGCAGATTTGTAAGGAGGCTTAGAAATGGTCTAGGGGTATTCGATCCTCTCTTTTTCAGCGTAGGGTTTATGAAAGGAAAACGCTGGGCCCTGATCACAGTTGTTGTTGCTTCCCTAATCGCCACATTCTTCCAGCTACTCATACCCATATACATTGGTGATGCGGTCAGTTCCATCCAGGGACTGCAGTATTCCCAGGTTGAATACTTCGCAATCCTCATATTTGTCGCCTCAAGCATTTCAGGGGGAGTTCAGTTCATTGTGAGCTATGGTTCACAGTACGTGAGCCAGTACTATGCATACAACTTGAGGAAGAAAGTATTCGGCAGGCTTGTGGAGAAGAAATTTGGCTTCTTTGAGGAACAGACATCCGGTGACCTCCTTTCAAGGTCAACCATGGATATTCAGGCTTCAAGGTTCTTTATCCTGAACACTGCATCACAGCTTATCCCAACACTCTTCATGATCGGCTTCGCCTTTGTCTTCCTCTTCAGGATAAACCCTGAGTATGCAGGAATTTTCACTGTTGCAGTGCCCGTACTGATCGTCATAGGAATTATTTTCCAGAAGAAACAGAGGACACACTGGAGGAGGATCAGGACATACTATGGCCAGATAAATGAGAAACTGCAGGAAAATATAGTTGCAAACAGGGTTGTCAGGGGTTTCTCAGCAGAGGAGAGCGAAAACACCAAATTCTCTGACACCACCAGCTCATTCTTCGACGAATACATGATTGTTGCCAGGATCAGGGGAAAATACAACAACCTGATGCCACTCATCGTCAGTGCTGCTGCCACTGGAATTCTGCTATTCGGGGGATACACCACCATCATAGGATCAGCGGATGTTGGGCCCCTTGTTTCTGCAGTCACGATTTTCAGCCTGATGAGTTTCCCTGTGAGTTTCCTCGGGAGGCTCATTGTATTTTCGGAAAACGCCCGCGCGGGCATATCGAGGATCCAGACCATTCTGGATGAGGAACATGACGAGAATTTCCATGAAGGCAGGGATGAAAAACTGCAGGGAGACCTGGAGTTCCATGATGTTGGCTTCAGAAGGGACGACCGGGACATACTCAAAAATATCTCTTTCAAGATCAACAGGGGCGAGTTTGTGGGCCTCACAGGAAGAACCGCCGCTGGAAAAAGTACTCTCATAAACCTGATTCCCAGGTTCTATGACCCTGACCAGGGAACTGTGACCTTTGGAGGCGTGGACATAAGGGAAGCAAAGCTGGCATCTCTGAGGAGGGCTGTTGCGCTTGTCCCCCAGGAAATAACACTCATATCAGGCACGTTAAGGGAGAATATCGCATTCGGCAACACAAAAAGCTCACTTGAGGATGTCAAGAGGGCTGCCAGGCTTTCAAGAATAGCTGACTTCATTGAGTCCCTGCCGGAGGCGTATGAGACCATGGTCGGGGAACGTGGAATCACCCTTTCGGGAGGGCAGAGGCAGAGAGTTGCCATTGCCAGGGCACTCATTTCAAAGCCTGAGATTCTCATACTCGATGATGCCACAGCAAGTGTCGACCCTGAGACAGAACTTGAGATTTTCGAGAACATTCGGAGGGAAGTCCAGGGCATAACCATAATCAACGTTACCCACAGGGAATCTGCCCTGAAGTTCTCGGACAAGGTCTTTGAGCTCAAGAAAGGGGCCATTGAGATGTGGAGCCAGGAAGAGAGCGAGGAGCACGATATTGGCCAGTTCAAGGCTGCAGGAGGCAAATGAGGATGGCAGAGGATTATGAAAAGCAGGAAGACAGAGTCATAAAGACCCAGAGCGGGTGGTCATCCTTCAGGAGGCTCGTGGGGGATATTTTCTCAATGAAACGGGACAGTGCCGTCCTTGTTGTTTCCGTGCTTGTCACGGCCATTGCTGCAACTCTTTACCCCCTCGCACTGGGCAACGCCATCAACAGCGTGACTTCCGGCAATTTCAATGGCCTTTACTTATTCGCGGGTACTTTTTTCCTCCTATATCTCATTCAATTCTTCTCCAACAGGCAGAGGACAATCAGTTCCACAAAACTGGCACAGTCTGAGATAAAAAGCCTCCGGGACAGGTCATTCGAGAACCTGCAGTATGTCCCCGTTTCATTCTTCAGCAAGGTGAAGACCGGATTCCTGATCAGCAGGATAACAAATGACGCCGAGACCCTCAGTGAGTTCCTGACATTTCAGCTTCCCGCTGTGGTTTCAGGATTCACCACCGTCATTGTGTCCATCGCAATCATGTTCTACGAGGACTTCAACCTGACCCTGTATGCCCTCGTGGTCATCCCGGTCCTTATGGCATTCTCATTCTCAATACAGGGCAAAGTGAGAAAGAACTACCTGAAGACCAGGAAGACCATAGCAGCCATCACGGGAAACCTCAGCGAGAACATCAACGCCATCAGGACCATAAAATCGTTCAATGTTGAAGACAGGATGTCTGAAAGGTTTGATGGGCTCAACATGAAGAACTTCGATGCAAACATGAAAGCATCTCTTGTCGCTTCTTCATACAGTGCAATAATCAGGATCATAGAGGCGGTGGGAATCGCCCTGGTGCTTGTGGAGGGGGCACTCCAGCTCAAGGCAGGCCTTACCACCGTGGGCCTTCTGGTAGCTTTTGTAGTTTATGTCCAGACATTTTTCGAGCCCGTGGTTCAGCTGTCGCAGCTCTATAACTCATACCAGTCATCCATGGTGGGTGTGGCCAGGATATACGGAATCATCGACTATCCAAGGCAGGCCACTGAGGACACTGGCGACAGCAAGGCAGAATTTGGGGATGCACTGGCCCTCAACAATGTCTCCTTCAAGTATGGCGATGAAACTGCCCTGAAAGATGTGAACCTGAAAATAGGGAAGGGGGAGAAGATCGGCATTGTTGGCCACACCGGTGCAGGGAAAACCACTCTTTCAAACCTCCTCATGAAGTTCTATTCTCCAACCAGTGGAGAAATATCACTTGACGGCGAAGTTCTTGGCAACATTGAGACCGGAAGCTTCAGAAGGCTTCTCGCCCCGGTCCTCCAGGAGCCCTTCATGTTCAAGGGAACCATTTACGAGAATATCCTTTTCTCAAACCCCAATGTGAGCAAGGAGGAAGTGAAGGGCCTGATCGGAAAATTCGCCCTGGAGGGAATTTTCGAGAATCTCCCCAACGGCATTGACACCCAGATAGGCGAGATGGGAAGAAACCTGTCGGAAGGGCAGAGGCAGGCTATTTCGATCCTCAGGGCGTTTGTCCGGGACCCGGAAATACTTATCCTGGATGAGCCCACATCACAGATTGACCCTTATTCCGAGAGCCTCATCATGAATTCCCTCAATGAATTCCTCAAGGACAAGACGTTGATACTCATTACCCACAGGTTCTCCATGGTCAAGCTTGTGGACAGGATTGTTGTGCTGAACCAGGGGGAGATCGTGGAGGAGGGTACATATGACAGCCTCATTGGAACAGGGGGCATCTTTGACCAGCTCTACAAGATCCAGTATGGGCTCACCTGATGGGTCCCTGAGGAATATGGTATATATCCCAATTCATGATCTCAGATCATGGACCTGATTTCTGCCAAATTGAGAATAACCACCATATTCGCCGGCCTCGCCATAGCCGGTTTGGCTGCAGCCATCATTCTTGCCGTGTTCAGGTACTTGTTCGGTTATGCATTTTCTTTCAACTTTCTTTTCATCATTCTTGGCTTTGTTCTTGTGATGGACATTGTCCAATGGCTGTTTTCCCCATACATCATAGGTTATGCCTACCACCTGACCCCCGTCAGGGAGGATGACATGAAGTATTCGTGGCTTTCGCAGATGGTCAGGGCAATTTCACAGAACAATGGCATGAGGATGCCCCAGCTCTTCATTGCCGAGGTCGGGTTCCCAAATGCCTTTGCCTATTCCTCTCCGCTTGCAGGAAAGAGAATTGCTGTCACAAGGCCTATGCTTGACCTTCTGACCAGGGAAGAGCTTGAAGCTGTGCTTGCACATGAAGTAGGGCACCTGAGGCACAGAGACATTGAGCTCCTGCTGGCAATAGGCCTCATACCCACCATAATGTTTTACCTGGCATACAGCCTGCTCTTCACGGGAAATAACCGGCAGCAGAATGATTATGGCTTTCTTATTGCAATCGGCCTCATGATACTCAGTTTTGTCTTCAACATAATGATACTCGGCATAAACAGGATGAGGGAATCCTATGCAGACCTCAACGCAGTCAACACCGCCAACAATGGGGCGGAGAACCTCCAGACTGCTCTCGCCAAAATAGTGAGCCAGACAGGGACAAGGTACCGCAGAAGGAGAAAGGAGTCTTCCAACAACATAACAAACATGCTCCTGTTCTCTGACCTGAACAGCGAATCAAACGGCGGCCACCTGGCACTCCTTGAAGAATGGAGGCATGCAAAAGTTTCCAGAGTGGCGTCCATTTTCAGTTCACACCCGCATCCCGCAAGGAGGATCCAGATGCTTGAGAAATACAGGTGACTATTCTTTCATTTCCTTCTTTATGAGAAACTTGCAGACATCGCTTCCGTTAACCTGCCTGTGCGTGGAAGTGACTTCACGCCCGAGCACGGATGAAAACAGCTGAGTCTCAAGGGAACAGGCAACGCCGAACTTCTTGGATATGCTGAAAATGGGGCAGTTGTACTCGAGAAGCTCGTAGTTGTCCTTCCCTCCCTTCTTCAGCTCGGGAAAATAATTCTCCTCCTCCCTCAGCCTGGCCAGGGCTTCTACTCTCTTTTCCGGATCCACCCTTGAAAGCTTCTTCTCATAATCGATCCTGACCTGGCCGTATCTTTCCCTTAGGAAATTTTCCACAATTTTGGTGTGGCCATTCTCGTCCATGTATTCAACAAATTCATTCAGCATTGAAATGTCCGAGGGTGCCAGTGATATTTTGGAATTGTCAGTGACTCCAAATTTGTAATAAGGCCTTCCAACTTTTGTCTTGACCAGCCTCCTCTCAACCATACCCTGGGCTTCAAGCTTCTGGATGTGGTTAAGGTCTGCCATCTTTGAGATTCCTACCCTTTCTGAAAGTTCAATCAGGCTCAGGAGCCCTTCACGCTTAAGTGCGAGGACGATCTGGGTTTCGGACGGGTACTTGTTCATGGACTCAGAGTTGATACTCTCTTATAAATTTTACAATATACTGCTTTATAAAGTTTACAAATTGTTTATTTTATAAAATATAGAGGGCTCTTGGTTTGTGGAAAAAATGATAGCAAAAGTAGTTTATAAGGGAAAAGACAACAACAGGCAGTTGCTGAGAGGAGGAAAGCCGGTGCTTGCGAGCAGAATCAGCCATTTTGTGAACTACCCATGGGTCATAGAGGAACTTCTTGGCCCACGGAGGAACCGGCCCTGATGGACTGTGGCTGGCTCAGCGTTCAGAAGGTCTTCTCAAGTATGTCCCTGAGCCTGCTGTCTATCTCCGTTCTTGGTGTCGTGGCAAGAATTTTTTCAATGAATGCCTCGGGTTGCTCCATGTAATAGGTGAATTCCTGCAGTCTTCGCTCAACGACATCAGTCTTTATTTTATGGTAATCCCTCACCTGGACTTCGTACCCCGGCTCACCGGTGTTGACAGGCTCCCTCAATCCAACATAGATGACTGCCCCGGATATTTTCTCGGGCGGAATGCCATACTTTTTCTGGTACATCCTTGTGTACAGCCACAGTTGCTGCCAGGGGATTGTCCCCACTTTCCTTGAGGTCTTGTAATCTGCTATGAGGCGAGAGCTGGAATCCTGGGCACCGCCGAATACTGCGTCTATGGTGCCCTTAAGGATTATACTGTCAGAAGCCCCGCCCTCAGGGAAAATTGTAGAGAGCGGGAGCTCAATTGTCAGTTCACTTTCTTTCGGAGGAAGTTTGTAATCTGGCTTCAGCGTATTCAGCGCCATTTCCAGATTGGAAAAATGCGGTGAGATCTCCTGTGGAACCTCTTCCTTTGTGATGGTCCCGGATGCGTATCTCCTGGCAACTTCGTGAAATAGTGTGCCTATCTGTGTGAACTCAGAAGCTTCCCTCATTCCCAGAATATGGTTCCTCAGGAAACTGTAAGGCTCATGGATGTCTTCAAGGGTGGTGAAAGACAATTTCGAAATGTTGGAAAAGTAATCGTCAATTGATTTGACCAGCCACATGTCCTGCTCCCTGAGGAGCCTCTCAGCTTCCTTGAAATTCCCATTGACAAACAGGTTGTATGCTTCATCATATTTTCCACTTCCAGAAACTTCCAAACTGGAATCCACGGATGATTCCTCATAGTAGTGGTTATCCAGCTGAAACCTGGGGATGAGCTTGTTGGCAGCTACTATGTACAGCAAGTCCCTGGGCCTTGTTATTGCAACAAAATCAACCCTTAGGGGCTCCTCAAGCAAATCCTGCTTGACGTCTATGCCAGTGCATTCGAGTATTATCGAAGAGGTCAGGACATCGAAATATTCCAGCTTGGGAGGAATTTCGGATGGGACGTACACTACTGCGTCAAATTCCAGCCCTTTTGCCTTGTGGACCGTGAGAACATTCACGTCAGATTCCCTCAGGTCTGACTCCATCTGTTCGCTTGAAAGGGTCATGAAGTCCAGGTACCCTTCAAGCGTGTAGTTTTCGAATATCTTGAGATACTCCCTGGCGGAGTCCAGTGCGAGGTTGGCTGAATTGACATATCCAGAACCAAGAGATGCTGCGATAGGCAGTATGACTCTGTTGAAAGCCTGTTCAACGAGTTCCAATCCAAATTTCATCTGCCTCAGTTCCCTGAATTTGTCCGGGAGAAGCTCTTCGTGGATCCCGTCCTTCTTCAGGTGTCCAGAAACTTCAACGGCCTCCTTAAGGGTCAGGCCCGCGAAAGGTGTCATCAGGGCGCGTGAAACAGTTTCTCGATTGTCACTCACAAGGCCGGATATGTAGGATAGTATCTCACTTATCTGCGACTGGTTTGTCCTGTTCCTTATGGTGCTTGAATATCCTATATTCAGGGAATCCAAATGGGAGGCAATCCTGGAGATCTGTGAGTTGAACCTTGCAATTATGGCTACGCTCTGTGGCCTGCCCTCCTTCATAGAGAGCAGTTTCCTAACCAGTTCCACCGCGTCCGATTCTGGGCTGGCAGACTGCACCAACTGCACCTTCTCCCCATCGCCCTTCTTGGGATTGGCAAGCCCCTCAATTTCTTCCCTGGAATATTTGTCCTGTGAATAGGCCAGGTAGTATGAGGAAGCATAGTTGAGGATGTTATTTGTACTCCTGTGATTTATTTTCTTTCCCACCTTCTCGAATGAAGAGCTTTCGAGATACTTGTTGAATGAGCTGAGGCTGCCGCCCTGGAATCCGAAGATGGACTGTTTCCTGTCGCCCACAAAGAAACGGGTTCCTGCAAGTTTTCCCACGATGTCGGTTTGCATCCTGTTCAGGTCCTGAAATTCATCGACAAGGACGATACGCCTGTGGCTCCCTTCCATTCTGCCGAGGAAGATCCTCAGGAGATCATTGAAATCCATGGAATCCTCGCCTGCCTTGAAATCCTCATATGCCCGGAAAATGGCAACAAAATCCCGGGTGACCCTCCTCAATGCCTCCGGTGTCAGGCTTGAGCCTTTTGATCCCGATGCCCCGGCAATGACCATGCCCGTGACTTTTTCCAGGTCAATGTCACCTGGCATTATTCCAAAACTCTTGAGGTACCTGATTCCATTTTCAATCTTTGGCACAATCTGGTCGATGAGATAACCCAGGCCGTAATTGAATGTATCAAGCTCCTTCAGCTTGCTGAAAACGATATACCTCAGGACCGTGTTTGAAAGAATATCGGCCTTCAGCCCTTTCCCAAGCAGGTAATTCATGGCATATCCATGAATTGTTGAGACCTCTATGTTCAGAGCCTGCATGTGAATTTCAGGAGTGAATTTGGTCTCCTTGATTATTCTGGCCTTCATCTCATCCGCGGCTTTGTTGGTGAATGTCACACATACAATGTCATCGCCCCGAACTCCACTCTGCAGAAGTCCCTTCACACGCTCAACAAGCTCCCAGGTTTTTCCGGTTCCCGGATTTGCCACAACAATAGTGTCCCCGAAAGGCAAAGAATTTCCAGAATCTGACAACATTCACTCTAAAGCTTCAATTCTAAAAATATTTGCGGGGCCTCATAGAAAAAGATCTGAATACCATTTAATTGCTGTTTATGATAAGGAAACATGCTTACAATACTCCTTGTTGATGCTGAACTTGAGCTGATTCCGGATGAAATGCTGAAAAATCATGCCATTGCCCTGCAGGCGAAGAAGAGGAAAAAGGCAGCTGGAAAGATCCTGCTTGACTCAAATTTCATGCATTCTGCAATCGATAAATTTTACCCTGGTGAATCCAACAGGAGGGGCAGGCCGGACATCATACACCATTTCCTGACGATGGCGCTTGACAGCATACTGAACAAGAAGGGCCAATTGAGGGTCTGGATCCACACAAGGACGGACGTAATCATGGAGATATCCCCTGAAATCCGGCTTCCAAAATCATACAACAGGTTTGTTGGGCTCGTGGAGGACCTCTATGACAAAGGAGAAATCAAGGCTGGAGACAAGACTCTTCTCAAACTTCACAATGGCAACGTAAGTGATCTTCTGTCACTGGCAGGGTCCAAAAACATCAAGGTACTCTCCCCAACAGGCGAACGAATTGGAATTAGGGCAATGTTCAAAGGCAGAGAGCCTGAACAGACCGTCATAATGGGTGGGTTCTCAGAGGGGGACTACAGGTCTGATGTCTATCCTCTTGCAGAAGCATTTTCCATATTCGATGAGGAACTCACCATTTGGACTGTTGCCAGCGAACTCATAGCCCAGTATGAGAGGGATTTTGACCTGTGCTGAATTCCATGGCAGGGCCTTCTCATGGATTTTACAGCTAAATTATTAACCGGGGTCGCATCTGTTTTAACTGATGTCTGATCCAGCCTGTTCCCCATACTGGAAATTCGGTACGCAAGATGGCAAAAATCTCACGTTTTACAATTCAGACTGCGTAGCCGGGATGAACACACTGCTGGAAGAGGCATCAGTCGACATAATTGTGACCTCACCCCCTTACAATATAGGCATCAGGTATGGAACCCACAAGGATGACATGCCAAGGGAGGAATACCTTGAATTTATGGGAAATTTTGCTTCTTCAGTGAAGAGGGTTCTCAAAAATGACGGATCCTTGTTTCTAAACGTGGGGAACACCCCGAAGGACCCGTGGATTGCCTGGGATGTGGCACAGATGTTTCGTGGGAAGCTGACCTTGCAGAATGTGATACACTGGGTCAAATCAATATCAATCTCGAAGGATTATGCCGGATCAGGCCACAAACTCTCGGAAGACCTTTCAGTGGGCCATTTCAAACCAATTGTGAGCAGAAGGTTCCTGAATGACAGCCATGAGTACATCTTCCATTTCACCAAGAACGGAGAGGTTGGGCTTGACAAGCTGTCTGTCGGAGTCCCGTACCAGGACAAATCCAACATATCAAGGTGGAAGAGCTCAGGCAGTGACAGAAGGGACAGGGGGAACACATGGTTCCTCCCCTATGACACGATAAACAGCAGAAGCGCCAGGCCCCATCCCGCAACATTTCCTGTGAAGTTGCCTGAGATGTGCATCAGGCTGCATGGGGAACACGAAAGTCCTGTTGTCATGGATCCCTTTATGGGAATTGGCTCCACTGCAGTTGCAGCCAAAAATCTAAAGCTGGATTTCGTAGGTTTTGACATAGATGAAAGTTACCTGGACGCGGCAATTGAAAGAGTAAATCCTGTTGGCATGAGCAAGGTCAGATAGAAATCAACCACAAGCTGAGTTGCATTTGTGCACTATTTAAATGATATGAGATCATCATGGAACGCTGCAAAGTGTTACAAGGGACTTCAGGAAAAATAAATTAATACTTTGCGGATTAGGGATAACTCAAAGGTACCGATCAATATGGCAAGAATGCACACGAGGAAGAGAGGAAGATCAAAATCAAGAAAAATTTACAGTGCTGAGAAACCAGACTGGGTTCAGTTTTCCAACGAAGAAGTTGAAAAAATGATCGTGGATCTCAAGAAGGAAGGAAACAGCAGTTCCAATATAGGAATCAAGCTGAGAGACCAGTACGGAATTCCAGGAGCCAAGGTCGTTCTTGGAAAGAAAATTGGCGTTATACTCAAGGATGCAGGCCTTACAGACCCAGTCCCTGAAGACCTGATGAACCTCATAAAGAGATACAGGAACGTCAGCAAGCACATGACTGAAAACAAGCGTGACATGAGCAACAAAAGAGGTCAGGCCCTCCTAATGGCCAAGATCCTCAGAATGGTCAAGTATTACAAGAGATCAGGATATCTGGCACCAGAATGGAACCTGTCAAGAGTCTTGTAAAGAAATGCTCAAAGATGTAATAGACCCAGAATTTTACCGAATGCTTAAAGAGGGTGCAAAACGCATCCTCGAACAAAAATATGTGAGGGTACTGGCCCATTTTGATGGAGATGGCGGAAGCGCAGCAATAATACTGACTTCTGCCCTGAGGAGAAAGGGCATAAGGTTTCATCTCGGCTTCATAAAGAGCCTGGATGGAGATAGCTTCAGAAAGAGGATAGAGGAATACCCTGACGTGTTCACAATTATAGTTGACGCCGGCTCAGATCAGGCCAGATTCATTGAGGAATTTGAGAACATCGTGATACTGGATCACCATTTTTTCCAGGAAAACTCATTCAAGGGGCTGAACATAAACGCAAGGCAGTTTGGCATCGACGGCACGAGAGGGGCCTGTGGGGCCACAATGGGCTTTGCCATGGCACTTGCAATGGATGAGGCAAATGCGGATCTCATGCCGTTCCTCTTGTCAGGCGCAATCTCCGACAAACAGGATATTGGCGGCTTTACTGGGCTCAACAAGGATCTGTTCGAGCACTATGGCAAGAAACTGAAGACCGCCCACACTCTTAATCTGGAAGGGTCGACCCTTCTCGATGGAATAACATATTCAACAGACCCTTTCTTCCTGGAACTCAGTGGGAAGCCTGAGAACGTCAGGGCTGCCCTGGAATCCCTTGAAATCGATCCCCAGAAGAATATTTTTGATCTCAGTGAAGATGAAAAGCAGAAAACGGCGGAATACCTCGCCTCAAGGCTGCTTCAGCAGAATGCAGGATCTGAGGCGATAAAATACCTGGAAAATGATCTGACCCGGTTTGATGAACTTGGCTATACCTCCAAGGAGCTCAGCACCATTGTTGACGGCAACGCCAAGGTTGGCATGAACTCGGTTCCAATCATATACTTCCTGGGAGACAAATCCCAAAAGGAAGACATGACAAACAACTGGAGAATATTCAAGACAAAACTGATAGAGTACACATACAGAGCTTACAAAGAGGTTTTCGAGGAAGAAAACGTAAGGTATTTCTACGCCCCAGAATCTGAAATGGCCGGAGCAATAAGCGGAATACTCATGCTGTACCTCATGAAGCAGGACAGGCCACTGATTGGCTTTAACGCCGGTAACGACGACACGAAAGTGTCTTCAAGAGGCTCAAGGAGGCAGGTCCAGAAGGGATTGAACCTTTCACTGGTAATGCGGGAGAGCGCAAAGGAAGTGGGAGGCTCAGGCGGGGGCCATGACATTGCTGCGGGAGCAGTTATTCCAAGGGGCAAAGAGAAACAGTTTGTTGAAACTGCAAACAGGATCATAGGAGAACAACTGGGCCGACACACATTGGATCCTGAGGAAAAGGTTTAAATCCAGAGAGGATTATGAACTGAATGGCTCGGATAGGAGTCTTCACATCTGATTTCAAGTTCTACCATGACGTGATTAAGCTGCTCAAAGAGTGGAATCTCCCGTTCCTGAGCGTTGAGTCTTCTGATTCAATCCCCGATGATGTCCACGTGATACTTAGCTCTTCCAAGGACGATTTCAAACTTGAGAGGCAGGTGAAGGCTAACGATTCAAAACAGGCCCTGCGGATGTCGCTTTCCAGATTGCTTCTCAAGGAGGCTTTTGAAACCCTTGTGATAGGTATAGACCCTGGGCCCTACCCCGGACTCGCAGTGTTTGCTGATGGTGTTTTGACAGAAGCATTTGAGTGTGCATCAACGGCAGTCATGGGACAGGAAGTTGGAGACATTGTGTCTTCCTACAGCTTCAATGGCCTGGAAATAAAGATCGGTGACGGCGATGCCCCCAATCGCGATGCCATAATAAAGAGCCTCAGGGCAAACAATCTGCCGGTGAGGGTTGTTGACGAAAAGAACACAAGCTTCCCGCACAAAATACACGACAATGCCCTTTCTGCTGCCAGGATTGCCCAGATAGAGCACAGGTATATGGTTTCGGAAGAGCAGCTAGACCAGAATATGAAACGAAAGCATGCCTATGAGAAAGAATTCACCACCCTCAGAAGCATTGTGGGCTGAATTGCATAACCTTGAAATCGTCATTCAGCCTGCAAAAAAGAATTTGTTTTGAATTTTAAAAAATTTGGTTTTACAACAATCATGGAAGATTACTTGTTCTTTCTCCACTTTGGCGGCCTCATTCCACTGGCTGGCCTCTTCCCTGCCGAGAATGCGAAGAACACCATGAATATGACCACAATTGCCGCAACATAATAGATCCAGTTGTAATTGGGCGGTGTTCCGAAATAGAAATGGGAAGTTGCCTGGCCGCTGTTGCCGTTCACCTGAATTGCAGACGACGATGCTGTGACCTTTATTGAGTGCTCTCCGTTTGTCAGGGACTCGAATGGGTAGGTGTAGTTCACTTCAAGCACCTGGTTGGGCAGAATGGATGCGACTGTAACCTGCCCGGTGGGGAATTGTGAATTATCCAGGTAGAAATCAATGGTGAGGTTGTGAACCGTGGAAATTCCTTTGTTCGCTATCTGTGCATGGAAGACAATGGGCTCCGATACGGAAACTGAGTATGTCTGGCTGTTGCTGACATTCGCCCCATTGTAATCGGCTGCAGCAATGACCTTGACATATATTGTCTGAGCAATTGCTGGAGAGGTTATGTTGAACTGGAAATCAGGATCAGTCGCACTGAACTTGTGAATTGAAGACTGCAGCGATGAAGAGCCTGAGAAGTTCTCTCCCCCTATGTATGCGGTGACTGTGTAATTGCTGAAGCCATATGTTTCGTTGACATACATTGTGAAGTTCTGGTTCACGAATGAGTATGACGGGAGTGAAGCTGTCTGCGAGAACGGAGGCACGTATGTGTAACCGCTTGAGACACCTATGGCTGCGAACGATGAAAGGAATAGTAGTGAAACAATCGTAATCAGTGCTGTCTTCTTCATTTCTTCCTGCTCCTGTAAGCTGTTGCGATGAGCCCACCGACAACCGCCACCGCAATTATGAGTATGCCATATAGCAGTGTGCCAAGTGGGGAACCTGTGTAATTGGCGATAATGTTTGCTCCCGAAGGATACGGGACAACACTTGCCGACTGCGGCGAGCTGAATGAGAGTTGCTGTGAAATGCTGAGTGTGCCATTCTGTGCTGTGGTGCTGTTTGTATTCAGAGTGAATGAGAACGGATAGACCGGCTGGGACACTGTTGCATTGAGTGAAACATATACCACCTTGCTTGTTCCGAATGGGAGGTACACAGAGTTGTTGGTCCCACTGTTCAGGATAAATGAGCCATGCCAGCCATTCAGCTGGAGCATTGTCTGGTTAAGGGACAGATAAACTGTCAGGGGTGCATTGCCCGTATTGTTCAGCAGAACTGGTATCAGAGTCATGTTGCCATTGTAGACAGGGAACCCATTCTCACTCACGGAATAATTGTAGTCTGCCTTGACGTTCACTGGAAGATTGAGCGTTGTTGAGCCACCGATGTACCCCAGCGAAACTGGAAGGTTCTCAGATCCGTATGCAAGATTTCCGTTGAGAGTGGCATTCACCGTTATGTTCGCACTCTGGCCCGGCATGAGTGTCAGCGTGCTTGGATTGAAAGATTCAGTCCAGGTTCCTGCTGTGGAAGCCAGGAATATTGACTCATTGCTGTTTCCGGTGTTTGTGAGGTTGAAGGTGTATGTCAGGTTTCCGCCCATTCCAATTGTGGCGACTCCGGATATGAGGTTTGCCTGGAATGAATGCACCACATTCTTGCTGAGTGTAAGGGGTATGGTCATGTCGGAGTTGACCTGCACAACAGTTCCAGTGGAATATGTCACTGTCAGTATGCTGCCATCCATTGTTGTTTCAGTGGTTGATGTTGAAGACTGGAAGCCGTAGCTTCCAACTGGAAGGAATATGCTTCCTGACATTGGATCAAATGCAAACCTTGCATTTCCAGATGTTATGTTGACCGGGTTGTTGACTATCTTGCTTCCCATGTTCACGCTGGCGGTTACGTAATAGCCATTGGACATTGTAAGGTTCTTGGATATGCCTGATGAGAAAGCCGGAACGTCAATTGCACCGAAGTAAGCAGTATTGCTCATTGTGTTCTTTGCGTATATGGTATTCTCTCCTGTGGGCACATTCATGGAATAGTATCCTGCACTGTTTGTTGTGGTCGTGTTCAGAATATCCCCTGCAGCATTGACTAGCATGACTGTTGTGTACATCGATGCGCCTCCGCCAAACGTGGCGTAGCCGGAAAGCGGAGAGAAGTACTGCTGCCCTGCAATGGACAGGTTAAGCATGGTGTTTGAGTTAAGATCAACTGCCTTTGAGCCCGTGTATGTGTAGGAGCCAGTTGCATTGGAGAAGGAATAGCGGTAAGTCACCGTGTAGGCCCCCGACGGGAGTGCGATTGAACCGCCGCTCACATTAAGAATCGATGAGCCCTTTGTAATGGTGTAAACACCAGCAGAATATGCCTGGCTGTTGGACAGGCCAAGGCTGTACGCATTGCTGTAAGTTGGGTTGATCACTGTGTTCCCCTGTATGAACTGTGTGCTCAGGCTCGCGCCTCTTGAGGAGTTGTATGAATAAACCTGGTAAGTTCCTGTTGGCAGCATTGTTTTGTCGCTGACTTCAGTCCCGTTCAGGTAGAAAACCCTGGTAACCTGGGCTGTGGAGGATGTGACATTTGAATACTCTGTCACTCCAAGGTGATACGTGCCCATGTGCGGGCTGTTCACTGCCAGGTAAGCCGGATTTGCCACTATTAGTGAATTTGCAGAGGAGAGTGTGGCCAGGTAGAAGCCAAGTGGCACATCAACAGTCCCTGTCCCTGATGTGAGGGTAATGTTGTAGCTGCCGCTATCTGAAGTGAGGTGAAGATACTGCGTGGTAGATGCAAGTGAGGTCTGGCTCAACTCCAGAGTGAACTGCGATGTGATCTGTGTGACCGGAATGGAAGCCTGTGATCCACTGGCCGTTATTGATGGGGCAGCGCTGTAAAATGCATTTTCATATGAAAGTGACATGCTTCCGGCTGCATAGCTCGGGTAATACAACTGTGCTATGCCCTGCGAATTGACGATTGTGAAGTAGAGCGGTGTGTTTCCAAGCTTCATGATCACGATTCCACTGTTCACTGCAGACTTTGCATTATAAGTTGAGCCGGCACCACTGTTGAAAACCAATGCCGTGTATGTGTTGTTCTGTGTCAGCGAGAGATTGAAATTGGAGTTGCCGTACACATTTATGGTCTGGAATCCCGAATGGCTGCCGCCCGTGTATACACCTATGCCGGAGACCTCATAGGATCCCTCTGGAAGCTGTATCTGCAGATTTTTGTTGCTGTTGAATGAGTACTGGAGGTAGGTGTGTCCAGTGAGCAGTTCATACTGGCCGGAATACGTTGTGGAGCCCTTCATGTTTGATGCCAGTGTGAGATTCGCCAGGGGCGATAGTGTCACGTTGGCGTAATACGTGCTGTTGATGGTTACCGTGTTGAGGTAGCTTCCCTGAGGTGAAAGAACATATTCAGTGTATACGCCGTATGGGATGCTGCCCGAGTATCTCCCATTGCTGTACGCAAGTGAAATTCCTGCACTCATCAGTCCATTCTTGTAAAGTGTCACATTGGCCGGGCCGCTGTAACCGTTTATTCCTATTGATACAGTGGAGGAAAGCAACGGGGTGAGATTGCCTGTAACGTTCTGGCCCCAGGTGCTGAATCCAGCACTGGCTGGATTGGATGATAAATTGTTCCCGGACAGTGAAATGGTATAGTTTCCGGGTGTCACCCATATCTTGGCTGTGCCGGTTGAGTTGGAAAGTGTGCTTCCCGCAACATACCCTGTGCCTGTGGTTGCAACTGATAGCCCCTGAAGCCTGCTTCCCGAAAGGGAAACATTTGCGAAAATTGTGTCAAAGGCCACTATCATGTTGTATATCAGGTTTCCACCGTTGGAAACATTTGCAAGCAGAAGGTTGGAATACGTGTGGCCGCCTGTTGTTATAGCCACTTCGTATGATATGGGAGGTAGGTTTGTGAATGAATAATTGCCGTTGATTATGGGGGCTGTGTATGAAAGGTTGTAAGTGCTGTTGCTGTATGTGATGGAGCCGTCATTGATCTGAGTCTGAGTCATCTGTGTCGAAGCTGGACCCTGCCCTGGCAAATACTGCTGATACTGGAATTTGGCTGAACCAGAAATGTTTGTGTAGCCCATTCTGTAATTCTCAGTCAGGTAATAATCTGGAAGGCCGGTGGTCTTGTTGTATGAGGTTGCGATCCTGTTTCCCTGATTCTGAGATATTGTGATCTGCTTTGTCCCTATGGAGTTTGAACCTATCAGGTAGTGCTGTGCGATGGGCCCTGTGCTGTAGAACAGGCTGTCGTTTCCTGGCAGTGCAGTTATATTGTAATACCCCTGGCTGTTGGTGGTAACCACTTCATGAGGTATCCCATACTGGTCGAAAACAGTGACATGGACTCCCGGCACCGGGTCTCCGTTTGGCATGGTAATCTGTCCGTGCACAATTGCCCCGGGATAATATGCAACAATTGGGTCAGATATGGCAACAAGGGTTGATACCGGCGGCATGAGCTCCACTGTGCCAACGCCCTGTGTCTTCAGTGTGTAAGCTTCCTGGAGAGGAACTGTTGTCCAGGCTGTGGGATGTGCCTGATAGTCCTTGTAGGGGTTGAATGGTATGTTCTCATACACGAGGAGGAAGTTGCTCATGTTCCAGGCTGGCATTGCAGTGTACTGGGTAGCACCGTAGTCAATCCCAGGAATTCCGTAAGTCTGGCCCACAGCTGAAGGCGGTATGCCAATGGTGAACCTGTAAATTGAAGTGTTGTAAAACTGTGGGGTGTACTGTATGTTGTAAGATGTTGGTATAAGCCCCGAAGGGAGGTTCTGCAGTGAAAAGGTCCCGTTTGCCGTGTTGGCGAATATGTTGTAGAATCCTGTAGGTATGACACCGCCAGCAGCGGTTGCGTAAGACGGTGTGTATGTCAGATATGCGGGTGCATAAAAGATGCCTGTGTCCGTGGCGGATATTGGCAGAAGGGGCGGAATGCTGTTGTCAGTAGGTATCTGGATATATTTTATTGAGTTTCCAGTTGCGGATATCAGGTCCTGATATGTGTTGATTATTGCTGATGTGGAGTAGGTGCTGGCAAGGTATCCTTTGATATAGGCGAAATAGACGTTCTGGGAATCTATCCCAGAAATATACTGCCCATAGACGGTTGGATTGGCCAGAACTGCATTCTTGTACTGGTCTGGATTCTTGGAAACATTGATCAGGTTTGAATACCCTGAGGCCCCAAGATCCTGAATAAGAATCAGCGTAACGTTTGAAGAGAAATTGCCATTATTGTAATTCGCCTGTAACAGACGCCCAATGAACAGGGATATGATCTGGGAATTATTCTGCGCCAGCAGCGTCTGCCCGGCTATTGGGATTCCCTGCTGGAAGTCGTCCGCGACAGATGGGTGCTTGCCCTGGTACAGCTGCTGGAAACCATAATCCCACCACGATACGTAGGCCGGCTTGTCCAGAACAGGAACATTTGCGTCCTGGGTGGATAGCCAGGCTAGAGACTTGCTCAGTGGCGTTGATCCATTTGTGACTCCTCCGCTCAATCCCCCAACAAAATTGGTTGTGTTGTTTGTCTGGAGGAAAGATGGTATTGAACTTCCGATCTGTGATTCGATCTGTCCCTGCGCTGTGCTTCCATATGGAACCGCAGCAGAAACCATGAACGTCGCGGAGGGAATGATAAGAAGCGCGGTTATGAGAACCACAAACACTGTCTGAAGTCCCTTTATGTTGCCTCTTATTGCTTTCAGCGGTGATGCAGAAGTTGAGGGCTTCTTCTTCTTTATCTCATCAAGCCTGCTGACCTTTGCAAAGAACATAAGCATTGCCGCACCCAGAATTGCGTATGCGGGGGCAGCAGTGATGTTGAACCTTGCAGCAGCAAAGCTCATGTATATGGATACAAGTGAGAACACCAGTATATACAGAAGATGTTCTGACTTATCCTTGAAATACAAGTACACTGTGTAGGCGAGACCAGTCAGGCCAAGCATGAACTGGGCAACACCAAAGCCTCCGATGTATGATCCAAGTTGTGGAGCGGCGGCTTCGGCAATTGTGGCATAAACACGTGTCTTGATGAAGTATCCCTCACCACTGAGGAGCCTGTCCAGAAGTGCAGGGCTGAAAATAGCCATGCCTTCAAACGCTGCTATGACAACAACCGCGAGAATTGGAATGATGAGAATCCAGGGCCTTCTTCCAACTATGCCGATTACGATGCCGACGAATATCATCACTATTCCTATCAGAATCTCAGCATTGTACCAGCCGCTGGCTTCACCAAGGGCGATATAGTAGTAAGCACCCATGGCAAATCCAAGAATTACGAACAGAGCGGTGTAGAATGTAACATAACCCGTTGGCCTTTTCAGGAAGAGGTTCACAAGAAGCTGAACTGCCACGTACATGAGCAGGATGGCCTCGATGTAGGCATATCCCTGCCAGGAAAGCATCAGTCCCCCCAAGGAAGCTCCTGCAAGGAGGGCATAGATTGTCGGAATCCTGTTGGCGTTGAAGAATTCAATGATCCTGGTGTGGTAATGCCTGAAATCCCTGAGGTCCTCGATGATCCTCCCTTTCTGGCTCATCTTTATGGCCTTTACAAAGAAATATATCGCAAAGAATGCAAATATAAGCTCTGGAGTGTGCATCCTGCCGCCTGAGAGTATTCCTGCCGAAAGGTTGCTGGGCATCAATGCATAAAGCATTGCAGCAACCGCAGCTGTATTCTTGCCGAATATCTCCTTGGCTATGAGGTATACTGGTATGATTAAGAGCGCCCCGAAGACTGCGTTGAACTCTTCAAACGCATAGAAGGCGGCCTGATCCACATTCATGAATGGAGACAGGATCTCAGCTACAAGCACGATAAACCAGTGGAAGAACGGATTCCTCGGGTTTGTCGTTCCTAGCGGATAATTGAGACTAGGATCGAAAATTAGCTGAGAGTGGTAAGTTAGTATGTGCAGAATTATCTGAAAATTGTAGTATGGATCACTTCCCCCTGAGGTAGGAAGTGCAGCCAAGCCACCGCCGAGAACCATGGTCGCTGACCAGTAGTAGTAATTGGAAATGAAAAGGTAGAAAGCGACCAGTATGCCGACGATGATAACCTCTGAATGCCTGTATATCCTAGATAACACGTTGTATCGTGGTTCGAACTGTAATTCCATTGTCGTCGTACCTGAGTAACTGCAATATAATCTGAATATAAAAAACTAGGCTGAATGAGCTAAAATACAATAAATAATGAATAAGTAGGTGTTATGGAATAAACGTCAAAATTTCTTCATCAGCGTCATAATCGATCAGCTTAGAATAACGCCCCCATGTCAGGATCAGCCTGAAAGTGGCCTCATGATCCTCAGATGGGAAGTTGTCTGCGATGAAATCGTCAAGGTCATCCCGCTCCATCTCATTTGAGCCGGAGTTTTTGAAGCTTCTGATGAGGGACGCAAATGGTTCCACTTTGCCAAGCAATTCCCTGAGTTTAAGCTTCCTGTCGGTCAGGTCCGCTTTGAGGAAATCTGTACCAAACGGGGTAACAGAGGCGTCGCCTTCCTCTACGTTTACCAAACCTAATGCCTCTGCATCATTGAGAAGATTGAGGAGAGTTGTTCTTTCTTCATCTAGCGAATCATCCAGAGTTGCAATGTCTACTGGATTTCCCATATCTTCCAGTATTTCCAGCAGACCAAAAACATCTCCAATATTTTCTGTTTCCAAAAGGTGCATTTCTGATTTGTTCTCCATATTTTTATTAGCTTAAAGATTTTATGTTTGAATCGGGTGGTTTCTCGATTTTTCTCTTGAGGTCGGCCTTCATTTCAATCATGTAAAGGTTTTTCACGGTTGTACGGTTGAATGGGTGTTGGCAGGAAAAAAAGGTGGTGCCCGCAAGAGGGCTCTGCAAATTATTCGGGATTCTGGTTCCAGGGGAATTGGACAAAAGGATCTGGAGAAGGCTCTGGGGATTTCCAAGTCGTACTGTTCCGAAGTGGTTGCGGGGCTGAACAGTGATGGACTCATAGTGAAGGCTGGAAGGAAGGGAATTGGTTCCACCATTTACATTCTTGAATTTTACCCGGGAAAATTGGAGGGCATCTTCAGGGCAGGGCTGCTGAAATCTTCCGAATATATTCCTTCCATGGCATTTCTCATGGACTCTGCAGCTTCCATTGGGTCAAGGGTGGTCTTCAGGTTCTACGACAGCACAATGGAACTGATAGGGGATTTGAAAGCGGGTTCTCTGGAATTTGCCCTTGCCCCCACCAATGCTCTTATCCTTTCCGCACTGCTTTCCTCAGACTTGAAAATACATTCAGGCCTTTCCTCGGGAGGTTCAGGAATCATATATTCAAAGGAATGGCGCAAAGACGCACTCCTGAGCACAGAAGTCTCCACCATGATCTCAATGAGCATACACGCCCCGGACAGTGAAACTCCTGAGGAGATAGAGACATTTTCTGACCCGGAGAAGGGCCTGGCAAAATTCGTTGACGAGAAGTACAGGGCCATCGCAATATGGGAACCTTACCTGAGCGCCTTCAGGAAGGATTTCTCTCCTGAAAAAGTGGTGAAATATGAAAGCATTATGGACCGGTTTCCCTGCTGTTCGCTTGTCACCACAAGGCCATTCTGGTTGCGAAACGGGGAAAGCTTTGGTCAAAGGATGCAGGATTTCTTGGACGGAACAGTAACAGGGTTTGAAAATG
Organism: Thermoplasmataceae archaeon; assembly: GCA_046703545.1. Lineage (GTDB taxonomy): Archaea > Thermoplasmatota > Thermoplasmata > Thermoplasmatales > Thermoplasmataceae > JAJZOM01. Next base: position 36,316 of record JBJKSX010000053.1, read on the forward strand.
GCGGGTCGATTGATAAAGCTGTGGAGATAGTTTCCGAGGCCCTGAAAATGAAACCTGAACTCATAAGGGAAAGCATGGGGTCCTATGATTTTTTAAGCCGGAAGATCAGCAGAAAAATGCTGGCTTCCTTGGGAATATCTCTGTCCATGAGGCAGGAGAAACAGATATTTGCTTCAGGCCTCATCATTTATGATAGATGACAGTTCGGTTATATTTATTTCAAGAAGAGAAACTGGGTTCTTGAGTTCGAATGCCTCGAGTGCAGTTGGGTGGACTTCCCCTATAATTCCAATGTCCCTTCCATTGACAAGCACATTTCCGCACCTGCCCTCAACCAGCATTTCGAGCTTTGCAGGCTTTACGTATAGATTCTGGACTCCAAGCCTTACTGTCAAGGCATCCAGGACCTGCTTTATGCCGGAATACCCTGATTTTGAGTCTGCCCTCACGATACAAAGGCTGGAATGCTGCTCCGCGTCCTTCAGTACCTCCCCTATTTCGAACAGGTTCTGAGGGAGGTTGCGCCTCTTGTTGATGCGAAGGAAGTCCAGAGCGCCTAAAGAAAGCCTGTCTCTGACCACACTGAAATCAAGGCTCTTGGGGTTCTGCACCTCAAGGCCACCTTTGTACTCAACATTCCCGAAGAATTTTCTTGATGTGACCACGTAACTCATTATTTCCTGATGCCCGAGCCCAACCATCACTTCCCTCAGCAGGTTCTGGAAAGATTTGTGTTTGACCTCATCCCCGATCAGGTTCAATTGTGGGCGGCTTGGAACTATATTGTCATAGCCGAATCCTTTGGCAATATCCTCGATAACATCCGCTGGCCCCATAACGTCTCCCCTGTTTCCAGGGATCGCAACATTGTATGTGCCCTTTCCAACGCTGCATCCGTATCCCATTCTCTCCAGTATCGCCTTCACTTCCTTGGGAGGGATGTCTGTGCCGGTGAGTTCTCTGACGTCGTCTGACGAAATGCCCATGATCCTGCCATCGAATTTCATCGACTCTGAAAGGTCGTTGAAATTGGAAAGGGATATTTTGTAGCCCAGGTCGAAGAAGAAATATGCCAGCTGGTAAAATGAGTCCCTCAGGGCCTTCAGGTCCGTTCCGGTCACATCGATGAAGAATGAGCTGGTTTCAGGGGATACAGCCGTGGTGTTGCCGTTTATGACGGGGGGCATGGAAAGCACATGGTGCCTGTTGTCCTCAATAATTGGAACTTCATCTTCAGAGGGGATTAGATGGGCATACTGCCTCCCCTTTGGGTGTTTGGCCAGTATTGACATTGCAGTTCCACTGACTTCCCCGTCGTAGGTTGTAAATGAAACCTTGTCTGAATCATATGCCTTATAGTGTATTGGGCCCTGCAGCCCCTTGGTGTCATGAATTCCTATGGAGACTTTCGAACGGTCTTTTCCCGTTGATGCATGAATCCTTTCCTGGTAATCGATGAGATCCCTGAAATGCTCTCCTATCTGCCTGCCCTGGCAGCAGAAGCCCACAGTGTACGGGCGAAGTTTCCTGACATCTTCATGTATTATGAAATCTAGGCTGTTGCTTCCATATGAGAGTGGTTTCCACGAACTCTTGCCGTCATAGACTTCCATGGATTTGTGCAATGATGTGAAAGAAAAAAGATCGGGCCTGTCTGGATTGAATTCAACTTTAACTTCCTGGCCCTCTTCTTCAAGGGTGTACCCGATTATTCCGGAATAGCGGTCAAGCCTTGAAACAAAATCATTTCCGTAGAGTTTGGATAGCACAGACCGGGATTCCTTGATCACAACCATTTAACCCATAATCCATGCAACTTTTATAAAGATGTTATTGGGCAGTGGCTCACTGCAGCATAAAGAACGGAACGCAGAGCCTATTTGGCATTCTCTTCCTTGGAGATCTCCCTGATTTCCTTGTTTATTTTGTTAAGGGTGTAATCCCGCAGGATCACGCGGATGAGATCATCCAGTGAAATCGCCGAGCCCTGGTCAAGTTCTGTTTCCAGCTCTGAAATCATCTTCTTTGGCAAAACCAGGTCAATCTTGGACGTTGGCCCTTTTCTGTAGTTCCTTTCTATGAATTCATCTATGGCCCTTCTGACTATGTCAGATACGGTCTCGTACTGGAAATTTTCCACCAGCTCCTCAAGCTGCCCCATTGTCTCCTTCGAAAGTCTTACTGTGATTCTGTATGGAACTGACAACATTTTCACCTTATGAACTGGGATGAATTGACTGACATCAGACAGTACGATTCATCATACATTCGTCTGACAAATTGATGCGCAAATATAAACTTTGTTGGTTTAAATCTTCCCGAAATATTTCTCCAAACTTCACCTGAGGCCCCGTTTTGCGGAGTGTGGAACTGACTAACCATGAAAATTGCCGAACTGAAGGCGCAGCTCAATGGTCAATCTTAAATTACAGCCTATCAATTCAGGGCCATGGCAATCACCGTTGGAAAGAATTGCTTCATAGCCAATACTGCAGTGCTGATTGGAAATGTGACCATTGGAGACAACGTTGCCATATTTGACCATACTGTGCTTAGGGGCGACATGAACAGCATAACCGTCGGAGACTACTCAAATATCCAGGATAATGTAACGGTTCATACTGACATAGATAATCCGGCCGTTATTGGGAAAAATGTCTCAGTGGGGCACAATGCCATTGTGCATGGCGCTACCCTGGGGGACGAGATCATTGTGGGAATGGGGGCCATTGTGATGAACGGTGCCAGAATCTCGTCAGGATCTGTAGTGGCCGCAGGCACTGTAGTGACCCAGGGAACCGAAGTCCCCGAGAATTCTCTAATTGCGGGAGTGCCGGGAAAGGTCAAGAGAGAAAGCGACCCGGGCTTGAGGGAATATGCAAGGGCAAATGCGCAATCATATGGCGTTCTGAGGGAGAAGCACCTCAAGGGCGACTTTCCACGGAAAACCGGTTCAGATTTTCCCTGAGAGAAACCACCTACATAGGGCCATACAGTGTTCCATACATATTTCCTTACATCACCATAAATATACTTCTATGCAAAAAAGCGATATTAGTCATTTCAGCCATCGGATGGTTGAGGTGTCTAATGAATAGAACACTATATAGAGGAGTAAAAAAACTCCAGAGAGCATTCAGCCTTAAGGCCAATAAGGCTGAGACAGGAATCGGTACCCTGATTATATTTATAGCCATGGTACTGGTGGCAGCAGTTGCCGCAACTGTGCTTATACACACAGCTGGCAATCTGCAGCAGAAAGCGACTAGCACAGGAACACAGACCACACAGCAGGTCTCATCTGGCCTCTCGGTGTCATCCGTTTGGGGACTGGACCAGGCAACACCAACAGAATCTGGAAACATAACCTGGCTCGCTATCTACGTTACACCTAACGCAGGCAGCAGCGGAATAAACCTGAACCAGACCACAGTGCAGCTTGTATACAATGGTGTATCTGCATCACTGACATACAACGCAACAGCTAGCGGATTCCACAAGTTGACCTCAGGAACCAGCAACGTGTTTGCTTCAGCAAACCTCGCAGGAGCTAACTCAACGAAGTTCGCAGTGCTCGACCTTAAGGACCCGTCATCATCAATGACACAGAACTACCCGGTCATAACCAACGGTGGGGAAGCAGTCATTCTCGTTAACGTGACAGCAGTCTTTGCAGGATCCGGCATAACGCAGAACTCACAGGTTTCTGGCCAGGTCTCACCACAGGTCGGATCACCAGGAGTAATCCAGTTCTACGCACCGTTTGCTTACACGCAGGAAGTAATGCAGCTCCAGTAAGCTGCTTACTTTCTCCTATTTGAACAGTGATCACTATGGGTCTCTTAGATAATATAAAGGGCTTAGGAAAAAAGAAAAAAGAGACCACAGTCAACGTACCCCAACCGAACGCACCAATTGAACCACCAATCAGCAATCAACAGTCACAGGGAATGGACAGTAAATTCATAGATGGTGTCAATCAAAGAATCGGCGCGGTTGAAAATGAAATCAGTAAACTGAACGTGTCAATGGAGACCGCAAAGAGGAACATATCTGAAATAAAGGATGACCTTGAATCACTGAAGGAGAATGTTAAAATGGTAGTATCATTATATGAAATGGTATCGAAGAAATTCAATCCATTTATGGACATCACCCCGGAGGAGATCAAGGAAGTCACTGACGAGCTCAGGGAGAACATAAGGAGCCTCGAGCTGCTCGTGCAATATGCAATGGGCGATCTGAGGGAACTTTATGGGACACCTGACATAGACGATGTGCTTTCAGATTTGGAACACCAGGAGGATGCAAATGATCAATGATGCACTGAAGAGTTTTCTGCAGACCAAAATGGACTCTGCAGATAAAACGATCCCAAAGTTTGTACTGGAAGAGCTTCGGCAGAAGATACTGAACTCACCAACGAAATTCTCAAAATCGGACATAGAAGCCCTCTTTAACAACCTAGAACAAAGATACAGTGAAAGCAAAGAGAACTCTCTTCTGGGAAAGGTGGACAACCTTTTCAAGGAGATTTCCAACGTAGAAAAGATGCTATCCGGAGACGGATCGAAGAAGAAGAGTCCCAATGAACCAGAAGCAACGGAAACCCCGCCGGTTCAGGCAAGATACCCCTGGAAGGCCCACAGAAAAGCCAAGCTGGAAACGCTTGGTGATGACGTAGTCTCTCTGATGGTGGCCCTGCGCTGGCTGGAATTCCTTCTGGACAACTATGGGCCTGAGAACACCATGGATGTACTGGACTACTACGAGAGCATAGGCTGGATATCCCAGTCTGTGAAGGAGCAGATGATCAAGTTCACCAAAATGACGGGCCTGATCAGCGCAGTCCAGGAGTACAAGGTGAAACCATCTATCCAGGACCACATTGTGACCATGCTCTTCATCGAGAAACTCAACGGTGGCGAGATTACCAGAGATCTGATCGAAGCGCTCGAGAGAGACTTCAGAATGTTGAAGAAGGGAGTCGACGAATTATATGGGATTTAGTTACGTTATAGCTGTGGCAGTATTGCTAAGCTCTTCCCTTATTTTTTTCGGAATGGTATACTCCGACTTCGTGCACGCGGATGCTCAGCTGAAAGGAGCACAGGACCAATTCAACCAGAACAATTACGATTACTTGAATTCACAGGTATCCCTTGATGGGTACAACTACACCCAGACGGGGTCCAACTTCACAGTAACGATGAACGTTACAAACACAGGGAGTGTCACCCTGGACATGAATGGCACAAACGTGTTGCTTAACGGTACGCTGGTTAACTTCACGTATTCCACCCAATATCTGTTCCCGCTTGGGAATGACAGCCTGACATTCAATGTCAGCGGGGCTGGAAACTACAGTGTAAACATGGTATTCGACACAGGATACCAGAAATATGCAAAGGTGACAGTATAAATGGGATCATTGGCAACATCTGAAATGATATTCTTCATAGCCACACTGGTGCTCAGTGTGTCAGTAGTGGGAGTGCTGGGAGGCCAGACCGCCCACCTGACCATGGGCATGGAGAATTCCGCTAAAGGGACATCCAGCCTGATACAGACTGATTTCCAGATCATAAACGATCCGAGCCATGTCCCGTACAACAATGGATACGTGTTCTACATAAAAAACACAGGCGAGAACAGCATAGTGTTCACCAACAGTTCGGTCAGCGTCCTGATAAACGGGACTCTGATGACAGGCAGCCTGCTCAACGTCATATCTCCCGGCAATTCGGGGCAGATATTGCCAAGCCAGGTTGGTGAACTGGTTGTGAACACCACCATAGGGTCAGGCTACAACCAGATAACGGTTACCCTGTCAAATGGCCTGAGCAAGAACATGGAGTTCCAGGTTTAAGGGAGAGAATATGTATCTGAACTTTTCCCTCGAGGGGGACGAACTGGACAGGAGAATGGGCGGCGGTCTGTACGTCGGCCAGGTGATTACCATAGAAGGAGGCAGCGGGGCAGGAAAAACACTCCTGTGTTTGAGATTAGCCTATGGTATGATAAAACATGGTACAACCATCGCCTATGTCTCCTCCCAGTTTCCCGTTAGGGAATTCATGAATGAGGCGGAATCGCTTGGTTACCCGATGATGAACGAGATCCTCTCGGACCAGATCTCATTCATCACTTCCGTCTTCCTGATGAGGAAAACCAAGAAGGCTAGGCTTGATGATCTGCTCAATCTGGAACAGATCAAGGAAAAGCAGGTCCTCATAATCGACTCCCTGAATCCGGAAATGTTCTCAGACTACGAGATTGGACAGTATTTCAGCAGGCTCAGGAAATTCTCTGAAAACAGGATTGTAATAGTCACTGTCAATCCTGCAGATGTCAGCAAGACAGGTCTATCCACAATCCATGAGCTCTCCACAACAATAATCGGCCTCAACACCAAGGAAGTTGCAGGCGAGAGGAAGCACATGGTTGACCTGATGAAATTCCCGATGGCACACCAGAGCTTCCAGCAGGCCATTCCTTTCAGGATAGAGCCCGGAAGGGGACTCATAGTGGAAATATCAAGCGTATCATGAGGTAAAAGAATGCCAGACTACATAGTATCAGACAGTCTGGAGGTAGCACTCCAGAGGAATCCGCATCTCGGAACATACCTGAGTGAATACAGGATGCAGACCCAGAGGACGCCACAGTTCGTCCCGGTCCCTGACAACTCCCTCAGGGATATGGCATCACTAGACGTCATATACCCAGTGGGTGACCCAATCTTCATCCACATTTACAGTGACAATGGAAACCTGATCTACAAGCCAATAGAGCCTGACCTCACTCCCGAAGAGATAGGATTCATGGAGCAGATACTGACCGTGATCCTGGGCTATGCAGCAGATTACCCTCCTCCGGAATCGGAAGAGGTGCTCGACCAGAATCTGGAAGAGATCTACAACAAGGCTGTCATACCGGGCTCCACAAACAAGGTAAAGACGGCATCGGTGACCATTCTGCCAGACCTAAGGGACAAGATGCTCTACAACATCAAGAAGGATGTCATAGGGCTTGGACCCATAGAGCCGCTCATCAGGGATTCACACATTGAGGATATCAGCGGAATTGGGGCTACGGACATATTCATAGTTCACAAGATATTCGGCACTTTGAAGACCAGAATAAGCTTTGGGGACAACGACAGGCTTTCCATTTACAGCAAGAGGCTGAGCGAGAGAGTGGGAAGGCCGGTTTCGGACAAAACCCCAATCGTTGACGCAACCCTTCCTGATGGCTCCAGGCTTTCGATCGTGTACAGCAGTGATGTGTCCACAAGAGGGCCTAGCTTCACAATCAGGAAGTTTGCTGACATTCCCATCAGCATTGTCCAGCTTGTAAGGTTCAACACCCTCTCCGCCGAGGAGGCCGCATACCTGTGGCTGGCTCTGGAATATGGGCAGAGCGTGTTCGTCTGCGGTGAAACTGCCAGTGGAAAGACAACTGTGGTCAATGCCATGATACCGTTCATCAGGCCGGAGTCAAAGATATTCAGTGCAGAGGATACCCCGGAAGTCAGGGCACCGCAGGATGCCTGGCAGCAGCTTGTGACAAGGGAAAGGGGTGCAGAGGACAGCCGTGTAACCCTGTTCGACCTGCTTAAGACTGCCCTGAGATCAAGGCCCAACTACATCATTGTGGGAGAAATCAGGGGAGCTGAGGGATCGATGGCATTCCAGGCAATGCAGACGGGACATCCTGTCATTTCGACGTTTCACGCTGCCTCAGTCAAGAAGATGATACAGAGGTTCACGGGAACGCCAATCAATATACCTGTGACTTTCATGGATAACCTGAACATCGCCCTCATCCAGCAGGCAGTTTATGTCAATGGAAAATTCCTGAGGCGGACCACCAGCATCAATGAGATCGAGGGTTACTTTGAGGAACTTGGAGGAGTCTCAACAAAACAGGTCTTCCAGTGGGATGCCACCAATGACAAGCACGTATTCAGGGGACTCAACAACAGCTACATCCTGGAGAAGAGGATTGCCCAGACAGCGGGCATGGCTGATCCAAAATCCATATACGATGAGCTGTTCAAGCGTGCCAGAATAATTGAGTGGATGCTCCAGAACAACATAACTTCATATTACAAGGTTTTCGAACTCATAAAAACGTTCTACATCAAGGGAGAAGCAGCAATTCCAGTATTCGGGTGAAAGCAGTGGCGGAAATAGGCTTCATAAGGACAATTTCGAAGATCGACTTCAAGAAGAGAGACCTTGTCATCTTCGGGGTATCCTTCGCCCTGATCATAGTGGGAATAGTCCTTTACAACTTCACCCACACAATTTACATGGCAGGGGCGTCAGGAGTTGGCGCAGTGCTGATCCTTTTCGTGGTCCTGAAGCCAATACTGGAGCGGGATGTGCTCAAATCAGACATAAATTCAAACATCCCGTACTTCATCACCGCATTCGCAACTCTGGCTGTGAGTTCAGCAAACAGGATAGACATGCTTGAACTTCTTGCCAAGAAGGAGAAGCTCGGCAAGATCAGGTTCGAGATGGAAAAACTGGTGAACCTGGTCAAGAACTGGAGAAGGGGGCTGTCAGAAGCAGCCATGTTCCTGTCGGGAATGAGCCCAAGTGAAGTCTTCGAGGATTTCCTGGCAAGATTCGGCCACGCAATAGACAGCGGCCAGGACTTTGAGGAGTTTGTAAACAACGAGGCAGACACCGTTATGAACAACTTTGAAACCACCTACATTTCTGCCCTTTACACCTTTGACCTCTACAAGGACCTTTATGTCTCCCTGCTCCTTTCATTCGCTTTCCTCATCACCTTCGTGATGATAATGCCCATACTCATCAGCATCAACATGATACAGGTGCTCTCCATGAGCATGCTCACGATCATACTGGGTGAAATGATGCTAGTTTACGGCATCAAGGTTGTTCTTCCAAATGATCCCATATGGCACGACACAGGAATCAAGACACCCCTCCAGCTGAAGATAAGGAAATACATGATCATGGCAGTGGTCAGCTGTGTTGCCCTAACCGGAATCTCGATTGGAATGCAGCTCTACAACATTCTGCCGTTCTACTTCGTGATTGCAATAGTGATCACGCCCCTTTTTGTGCCGGGTTACGTGGGCTCTAAGGCTGAGAAGATGGTTGCAAAGAAGGATGAGATGTTCGGAAGCTTCATAAGGTCCCTGGCAGGATCCGCAGCAGCCAGGGGAAACATGATCATAGAGGCCCTGAAAGCAATTGTGCTGCACGATTTTGGAACGCTCACCAGTGATATCAGGTCGCTTTACAGGAGGCTTGCGTACAGGATCAACAACGGTGCCGCATGGAGGAATTTCAGCGCAGATACCGGCTCACACCTTATAGAGGTCTTCTCTGAGAGTTTTGTTGAGAGCGTGGATCTGGGTGCAGATGCTGACAAGGCGGGGATGGTCGTCGCAGACAATTTTGACAAGGTCATCAGGCTCAGGAAGAGAAGGCACGCTTCGGTTTCCAGCTATGTGGGAGTCCTGTATGGTATCACCGGAGGTCTTGCGTTTTCACTGGCCATTGCCTATGGTGTCCTGCAGATCATAAACAAGGTTTTCAGCACATTCAACGTATCCTCACTGAACTCATTCGGCATTTTCGTTGCCCAGCCAAGTTCGTCCATGTTTTTGATCGAGGCATTCGTCATTGCCATACTTATGGTTCACTCCTTCATAGCAGGGACCGCTCTCAAGGTTGCGGACGGCGGAAAAATATCCCACAGCCTCCACCATTTCGTCACAATGGTCTGGATTGTCACAGGTGTCATGTATGGGACCCTGAAAGTGGTGAACCTTATCCTGGGCGGCCCAATCTGAAATCCAGCCTCCTTTCTATTGGATAAGCATAATATACATTTTGCCATCTAGAGAGAAGATGGCTGAAGCCATATCCATTCGGAAAGCTGTCAGGAGACTTGCTTCGTCTGCTGAGAGATTAAAGGCTGCAGATGAACAATCACTGGAGTCTGCCCTCCACGAATTTCACCTGATTCTCAAGGAAATAGAGGAAAACTGGGTACCTGGTGAACTTTCGGGAGAGGATGAGAGCATCATTGAGATATATAGGAGCCTTGAGGTACTCAGAGATGTTGATGCAAAGGCATACAGCAAGGAACTGGACCTGGCCCTTTCATTTATCACCAATTCACCAGACATATGGGGGCTCAAGCTGAGGGAACTCAACAGTTCGGACAGGTACGAGTCGATCCTCGAGCTTCTTTCGGAAGAGAGATCCTTCACCCTGGATGAAGATGCCCTCGAAATCCTGTTCCGTGCCTCCAGGTCCCTGAACCGGTTTGAGACTGCAGCCATTTACCTGTCCGGAAGGGACATTTTCTATGAGCCCATTTTCAGGGCACTCGTGGACAGTGGGGAGACAAACAAGAAAAGCAGGATTCTGGAGAATTTCAATTCCAGCCACAATGATGAAGCCGCCTACGCTTTCCTCAACCTTCTGAAATATGAGAAGAATGACATGTGGGCAAGGCTGAGGATCCTGGAACTGCTTGAAAAGAAGAGCCGTGGAGACCTGATCGAGGAGATTGAGAACTTCCCGTTCGACAACGTCTCCGATCTTCAGGATTTCAGGAATCTTGGCTATCTGCTGATGAGGAACCGCCTGCCGGAGACCACAGTAAAAATGGCCTCCAGCGGCCTGAAGATGTTTCCGGATGACTATGAGCTTCTGAAGATCAAGGCGGAGGCTCTGCGTGAACAGGGTGAGAAAGTTGAGTCCTACGAGATTTTCAAGCAGCTGGCGCTCAGGGACAATTCTGATCTTAGCGTCATAAAGAGTGCCATTTCCCTCTCACTTGAACAGAAACTGTTTGAGGAGTGCCACCAGCTCATAGAGACATACCCGGATTCAAAAAAGGACCCAAATGTCATGGCACAGAAAGTGGAATGCGAACTTCAGATGTCGAAATTCACGGAGGCCCTGAGAGACCTTGACCAGGCGCTCCAGGAAAGCAGCGGCCACAGCCAGCTGATTGAACTCAAGCTCAAGACCCTCATCAAGCTGAACAAGGAGAGCGAGGCATTCAACCTTGCAAGGGAAGTGATGGAAAAAGACCCTGAGAACGAGGAAGCTTCGTCATATGCCATGAACTGGCTTTACAAGCGGGGAGAATTCAACAAAATAGTGGACCTGTGCGAGGACAGTGAGATTCTGAAACACAATTTCAGGCCTTTATTTGTGGCCTGCAAGATCCTTGAGGATGACATCAAGGATGCCAGGAAAGAGCTCCAGGAAGCTCCTGAACTCCTTAATGCGCCCAAGGTCGTGGACGCGATTTTCTACAATGTGCGTGAAGATGATGACCTCAGCAGGTTCGATTCAATATATGCCGAACTGAAGGATAAGAAACCCTACTACAGCATAGTTTCTGCAAGAATCCGCGGAATAAGGCCCCGCCTGGAGGCCATCCCTGATGAAGTGATACAAGAGAATGAATCACAGGCAGTGGCCTATGTGATTTCACATGAGTATTACTCTTCCAGGATGCCCGAGGTTCCGGACCGCATCAGGAGCATGCTTTACCAGCCATCCTTCAAGGAGATACGTGCCCTGCTTGAATTCCTGACTTACATTTATGAGGGAAAAATATCGGAGGATGTGGTGGACTCCTCCAGATACCTGTTCCCACTGACTGAGGCGCTGATAAAACTTGAAATGCTCGACAAGGCAGAAAACCAGCTGGAAAGGAGCATACACAGGGATAACGACCCATTTTACCGGTACAGCCTAGCCCTGATAGATTTCCACCGCGGAGATTACAACTCATCGAGGAAATATGTGGAGAATGCCATTGACGATTTGAAGAATGCAGATTTCCTCAAACTCGCCCTCAATATTGCAGTCCTCACGGATGATTCCAAGGATTTCAGGTACTACCTTGATGAGATTGTCGAGATGAAGCTCATCGACACTTTTGATTTCTCGGAGCTGTACAACAACATCTCCTCCAATTCCCTCTGGGATATTGCATCCATACTTGTTGGGATCGAGGCCGATGCAAACATAAGCAATCCCTGGATTGCCCGCGTGAAAAGGGATATGGCGATGCAGTCAAAGGATTACTCCCGGGCACTTGATTCCTCCTCTGTGCTTTTCTCAACAAACCAGTATTTGGAAGCGGATGTTAAGCGCCACATTGACATCCTGGACAGGTTGGGGAAAACTCAGGAGATCATAAACTTCCTCCTGGACATAGAGACCGACAATTCATCAACTTGGCTTGAAAAGATCATTGGAGATGCCTATTTCAGGGCGTCAAAGTACAATGACTCCCTGGAACACTACAGCAGGGCGATTGAATTGGGAAGTGATCCAATGGCCCTAGACAATTATGCGGATGCACTCATGGAGTCGGGCAGGTATGATGATGCTTCCGAACTTATAGAAAAGGCAAACAACAAACTCCTGCAGCTGAAGCTTTATGGGAAGACCTCCAACATAAGGGCCGCAATTGACCTTCTCAACAGCCTCACTTTCAAGCAGGATGAAGACCAGGACATCGTGAGGTATGCGGCAGACAATCTCTGGTACAATACCGACATCAGGGACCTGGTCATCAGCCTGTACAAGAAGGAGGGCTACACCTGGCTTGGAAAGCTGATAGCCATCAAGACATTCGAGAACAAGGACACAAAACTCTCTCTTGAAGTGGCAAAGAACCTAAACAAGAACAGCCCGGATGATCTTGAGATCGTGGGGCTTTACTCCAACCTGCTGATCAGGGCAGGAGAGAGGGAAGACGCCATACAGCTACTTCTTGACAGCATGAAATACTGCGGAGATTTCACAAAATGCATGGATCTCACGAACACCCTTCTCAGGCTCTACTATGAAGACAGGGACTATGATTCCGTCATAAAATTCTACGAAACCAACCCGAAGTTTGTTGATGAAAGAAGCCTGCAGTATGTGATCAGGAGCTACATGGAGGCGGACAACTTTGACATGGCAGAGAAACTCATGAGCAGGTATGAAGGAACCCTGCTGTCCAAGGATATACACAGTGAACTGCGCGAAGACCTGAAAACAAAGAAAGAATTCATGGAGACCATCTTCTATGTGAGCAGGCTCCTGAAAGTTGAATACAAGATCGGGAAGAAATTCGACAGGAAGGAGGCATTCTACAAGGCCGACATACCTATCGAGCAGATAGAGTCTGTTTACCAGTTCCTCAACAGCAGGGACTTCTACTTCGACGTGAACGAGGAAAAATATGAGATACTCACCAGGGATGTGATCCAGAAGGCTGTTAAGGGAGCCAACATGGAGTCCATCGGTGACCTGACCATTGCAGCCATATTCAACAACCTTGACAGGAAGGACCCCATAATTGCCAGGAATGTGTACATCTACATCAAGGACCAGCTGGATGTTGCAAGGAGGCCGAAACTGAAGGACGATTCCCTGCTCAAACTTCTCAGAATTGCCCTGAGGGAAAACATCAAGCAGGAACCTCTGCATATTGCCTTCTACCTGAAGATCGGGATTTCAGAGGCGCTGGAAGTCATGACTCTGATGGAGTACATGTCCAAGATGAACCGTGAAGGAGATATCTGATTGGCTATCTTTGGCTACAACCGCTATCTCAGGGAAATCCAGGACATAGTAATCGCCGTTCTGGCCCTGACTTTTGCATTCACCATATCCACTCTTTCCAGACATGGCTTCAATGTTTCACCCGGATTTGCATTGTTTGTGGTTCTTCTGAGCCTGGCGGCGGTCTGTCTGGGCTTTCTGCTTCATGAGCTGGCCCACAGGCAGGTAGCAAGAAAATACGGTGGCTTTGCAGAATTCCGCGTCTGGCCCATGGGCCTTCTCGGAGGGCTCATGCTGTCGTTCCTCGGTTTCGTGCTTGCAGCTCCAGGCGCGGTGTACATGTCAGGAATCTATGGAAACGACAGGGTGGGAAAGACTGCACTCGCAGGGCCGGCCACAAATATAGTGCTGGGTGTGGTTTTCATGGCTGCGGGCTATGCTGCCCTTGGAGGATTCTGGGGTGTCGTTTTTGGTTACCTCGCACAGGTAAACCTCTACCTGGGAGCATTCAACCTTGTCCCTTTCCCGCCCCTGGATGGGCAGAAGGTCATGGCCTGGGACATGAGAAACTTCGTGATAGTCTTCATACTGGCCATATTCCTTGCCATAATGTCCTTCATAATTTTTGGATATTAATGAAGGCCGGGAATATTGCCGCCGTCTGCAGGGGTCAAGAAAAATATGGTGCTCTCTCCCACCTCGATCCTGTATGGTATCGTGAAATTGAAGGACTTGCCGTCCAGTTCCATCACAGCATCCTTTGACTGCGAAAGGTGTTCCCACAGGCCAGGGGAAGGCTTTGTTATTACAGCTATGTACTGGGGATTTTCCGAAGCCAGGAACCATTTGTCAACGGGATAGCCCTTTCTTTTGCCTTCCTGGGTTGAAACAACGCTGATTGTGACCATGATAAGCACGTGATTTGGATAAGCATTATATATTTTCCAGAAATTTCGTGAAGTCTTTATTAGGGGAAACCTTAGGGATAACTGGGATTCCCCCCGAAGAGGATAATGGTAGAAATGAGATACAAGGAAAATTGCACGTCCTGTGGTATAGGACTTGTCCAGACAGGCTACTCAATATTTGAATGCCCACAGTGCGGGGACGAGCTTATCGGCCGCTGCAAGGACTGCAGAGAGCACTCCACGAAGTATGACTGCCCCAAGTGCGGGTTCCAGGGACCGTAAAGTGGTGTAAATGGGAGACGTCGCTGTATCACTGAAAATTCTTCCAACTGATGTTGAACTTGACGCCGAAGAATTGAAGAACAAGATCACGGAAGCTGTGAAACCCATCTGCGAAGTCAATAAGGTGGAACTTCATGAGATAGGGTTTGGGCTCAAGGCCATAAAGCTCCAGGTCATAGTGCCCGATGAGGAAGGGAAGATTGACAAGGTCGAGCAGACCATATCCTCAATAGAGGGCGTCGGCCAGGTCGACACAGAGGAAGTAACCCTGGTCTGAGAATGTTTTTCGCTCTGTTCCACAACATTCCATTTGATTTTTTAATAGCTTTTCTCACACTGATTTTTCTTGGCCTCACATACATTGCATCGGTGAGGTCAGATAATGATGAATACGATGATTACCAGGATGCTTCTGTTCTTGTAATAGTCCCATGCAGGGGCCGCGACTACTCGCTGGAAGAAAACCTGACAAGCATTCGGAAACAGAACTATGGCAAATACAGGGTCCTTGCCGTGGTTGATTCAGAGGACGATGAAGCAATCCCTTCCATCAAAAAGGCCGGGCTAAATTACATCATTTCCGAAAATGGCTGCAGCAGATGCAGCGGCAAAGTCAGGGCCATTGCAACTGCTTTCGAGCAGAATGGGGATCACGACATATATGTGATTGCCGATTCAGACATACTTGTGAAGGAGGACTGGCTGACAAAGCTCGTGTCACCATTCAAGTCTGAACGGATAGGCATTTCCACCACATTCCCTTACTTCAGGCCGGTTGGAGGGTTCTGGTCCAGAGTGAAGCTCGTATGGGGCTTTGTGGGCCTCGGGATGATGGAGTCCAAACTGACAAGATTTGGCTGGGGAGGTTCACTGGCATTCCGGAAGGAACTTCTCCAGGGCGAGAATTTTGAATTCTTCAAATCCTATGTTTCGGATGACATAGCACTGACAAAAACCTGCAAGAAACTGGGCTACAGCCTGGCTTACGTGCGGGAAGCCATGCCGGTCATCAATTCCCCTGATGATTTTGGCACTTTCATGGAGTGGGCAAACAGGCAAACCGCACTTTCTGTTTATGCCACAAAGAATATCCTTGCATATGGGCTCATTTTTTATGGCGCCCAGGTGCTCCTTTTCCTTTCTTCCATAGCGCTGGGCATCTTTGCAAGCCCGATTTTCTTCATCTTCCTTCTGCCAACCCTTATAAACAGCGCACGGGCTGTCTCAAGGGCAGGAAGATGGCCCATATGGTCATTCTCCATTAGTGTGATCATTCCCTTCCTTTACTTCTACAACCTGCTTAAAGCGGGAAGGATGGAGAACATAGAGTGGAGAGGGAGGGAGTATTCCCTCAAGGAATAAGCTGGGTAAATTCATATACGACCAAACAATGAAAAAACGGTAAATTTGTCCACTGACAGCAAATATCCGCCAATTTTTGGCACTAACGGTATCAGGGGAGTTCCGAACGACGACCTGTCCACCGAGTTTTCACTCGAGATCGGCAAAGCCATTGGAACCTACGTTGGAAATGGCACTGTGGCCATGGCCAGAGACACAAGGGACACCGGGAGCATGATTTTCAATGCTGTGTCCTCAGGAATAATGAGCACTGGCTGTTCCGTTGTAGATATTGGGATTCTGCCCACCCCTGCCCTTCAGTTCTATTGCAAGTCCAAAAAAATGTTTGGAGTGGTTATCACGGCTTCACACAATCCGCCAAGATTCAACGGAATCAAGTGCGTAGACCATGACGGCACTGAACTGAGGAGAGAGCACGAAGAAAAGATTGAACGAATCTATTATGACAAAGACTACCACATAGCCGGATGGGAATCTGCAGGAACCTTGGCCAGCGACAACACTGCTGTTGACCTTTACCTGAAAGCCGTCATATCGCAGGTGGATGCTGGAAAGATCAGGGACAGAAAATACAGGGTCGTTGTTGACAGTGGCAATGGAGCATCGTACTATACTGCCCCGGCACTGCTGAGGAAACTTGGATGCAGTGTGGTGTCTCTAAATGCTTTTCCGGATGGCATGTTCACCTCCCGGACATCAGAGCCAAGGCCAGAAAACCTGAAGGATCTCATCGCCCTGATGAAAACCGGGAGATTCAATCTGGGTATCGCTCACGATGGGGATGCTGACCGGGCTGTTTTCATTGACGAGAAGGGCAACTTCATAGACGGCGATATGACACTTTCCCTGGTTGTGAAGAGCGTCATAGGCGAGGGAGATGCAGTAGTAACGCCCTTGAGCAGTTCAGATGCAATCACCGAAATCTGCAGGAATGCATCCGCCAACCTCATAAGGACAAGGGTCGGTGCACCAGTGGTTTCAAGGGCAATGATAGACAACAATGCCATGATCGGCGGCGAGGAGAATGGCGGCATAATATATGGCAGGCACCAGTACTGCAGGGATGGGGCAATGACCGCAGCTCTGATACTGGACCTGATGGCTGCAGATGGAAATAGCATATCAGAGCTGATTTCCACCTTGCCCCAGTACTTCATACACAAGACCTCAGTGGAACGCAAGAAGGCATGGCCAGAACTGGCAGACAAGATCCTCGCGTATGCAGAGCCCATGGAAACAGACAGCACAGACGGCCTGAAGCTTTATTTTGAGGAGGGTTGGGTGCTCATGAGGCCTTCAGGGACTGAACCCATAATAAGAGTGTACGGGGAATCCCATGACAGGGACAGGGCCAAGGAAATCGCTCTGGAATACCAGTCTCTGATCATGGGGCTTCAGGAAGACCCAAGTGCCCTGTAGGTGTCCCGGAACCTCATGAGGGCAGTCACGTTTCCTGCCAGGGCAAACCATATGAGAAGCACGTTTATTGGTGTGATAAGAAGCCCGTGGAATGTCCAGCTGCTGTTCACAAAAAACTGGATCAGGATGAATACCATCATGAGGACAAGCCTGTCAGCGCGACCCAGGATGCCAGAGTAGTTTCTCTTGAGCCCGAGTGCCTGGGATTGAACACCAAGGTAGCTTGTAAGAAGCACTCCGATCACAGCAAGAAGCCCGACGTATGCCTGGGCATGGACACTGAAAATGAAACCCAGCATGATGAGAATATCCGAATACCTGTCCAGCACATGATCCATCAGGTCGCCCTTCTTTGATGCAATATTCCTTAGCCGGGCTACCTTCCCGTCTATGGCGTCAAAGAGTGCCGAAAGGAGAAGTGTGAAAAAACTGAGGAGCATGAGCCACCCTCCCAGATAGAAAAACAGGCCAGTGAAGCCTGCAAGAAGAACGGAGATTGCGGATATTGTATTCGGGTTGAACCTCATGAATGTCTTGGAAATTGGTATTAATATCTTGTCCGCTGTGGAACGGTATGAATCAAGCACCATGACAGTGGAAAATAGACTTGTTTCTCTTAATCTTTGTTTTTTGACTTGAGAATGAGGTCCCTGCATTTCTCAAATGCGTCCTCGAGCTTTCCTTCATCCACATGAATTCTGTGTATCCTTCCTGCAGGAAGCATTTCCAGGGATTCAGAGTAAATAACGTCGGATCTCAGGGCGTCCAGGTTTTCTCCAATTTTCCTTTCATTGTAGCCCCGGCTCTCCAGTTCCCTCGCAATCCCGTCTTCGGATCGTTCAAGTATTATGACTGAGCCGCATCCGAGGACATGTGAGAAATGGCTCTCTATCACATCAGGGAGTGTTTCCCGGGAAAGGATGAATTTCAGGCATTCCGTGTCCACTTCTCCACTCTCAACGCACCGTTCAGCGCCGGGAATTTCCAGGGCATTCAGGCACTGTATCCCGCTGTTGTTCAGCCACCTGCAGATGGTGGATTTTCCTGACCCCGGTATTCCGGAAAGGCACCACATCATTCTGCCTCCGATGAAGGATTATCCTCTCCATCCAGTTCAAATGGCCTGCTGATGTGCCTTCTCGCAATGACTGGGACATCGTATTTTCCTGGCAATAGGGCCCTCTCAATTTTCATGTAGTGTGGAAGATGCTGCCTTGAATGGCAGGAAGGGCAGCGGTAGTCCCCTTCCCCCTTGCTTTTCATTCTTGTTCCGCAATTGGCGCAAAGAGGGCTTTTCCTTGAAAAATGGCTTGAGAGTTTCAGAATTTCCATTTTCTCAACATTGATTGCCTCGTCCACAAAGGTACCGAACACCCTCACAAAATCTCCTGGAAGCAACTGCCTGAAAATTTGCCGGAATTCTTTTGTTGGCTCAAAAGCAGCGACTTTCAGTTTCTTGTATCCTGTCCATATCTGTGAAAAGTAATGCGACCCCGTTATGGCTTCCGGCCTGATGCTAACTGTCCCCTCCACTGCGTAGGACATTCCATCTTCCAGTACTCTGCTTTCGGGCATTATGTGGTCGTCAGTGGCCTGATTGGATTCAAAGCAAACATACCTGTCAACACTGACCCCACTGTCTTCAATCATCCGGGGCAGGCTAAGTATAAGGGGGCTTTTTTTGGTGCCACGCACCCCAAGAACCACGGGGGTTCTTTCCTTTGGAAAGATTGCTGCATACCTGTTCTTCTGATCCAGGTTATTGAAGGTCCCGGGAATTTCATCAGCATATTCCGCAATCTTCAATCTTGTGCTATGTGAAGGGTTCCTCCCGGGAGAATCCCTGTATGCAAGAAACTCAAATGTGCTCCTTTTTCCCGGCCATGAAAGGGCCGCAGCCGCCCCTATAATTCCGCGCCCATTCTTGAATTTGAGCAGTTTCCCCCCATTCTTTTCTATGAAGGACTCTGCATCTGCAATTGAGGCCTCTTCCCTGACAGCTTTCCAGTAAAACTCCTGCGGGAAAGGTTTGCGTGAAAGCACGGCTCCAGGATTTGTGTTCGGATCATCCAGGACTGCAAGCTCGTCAATGACCTCCCTGACAAGTGAATGAAGTTCACCTTCACTTGCATCCTCCTTCAACGTTGAACGTGAAATGATCTTCTTTCCACCCATATCCCCAATAAACTGTGACTCGCCGCCTCCATGGCCCAGGTTAACCGCCAGGGCTCCGTTTCCCCTGGTCTTGTACCTGATTGCTGGATTGAGCCTCACAAGCCTGGGCAATCCTATGACATCCAGTCCGCTTCTCCTGATTATTTCTGTGAGAAGGTAGGTTGTGCACATCCCTTCTCTTGAATCGGTGTCATCAACTGCAAGCAACATCTAGGAACCGTAACGCCTCTTCCTGTTCTGGTATGAAATAATGGCTTTCAGGAAATCAGCTTTCTTCAGGTCAGGCCAGAAGACATCGGAAAAGTAGAGTTCTGAATAGGCTGACTGCCAGAGCAGGAAGTTTGAAATTCTTTCTTCCCCGCTGGTCCTCAGGATAAGATCGGGATCGGGGAGATTCTTGTCATATAGGTATTCCCTGAATTTTTCTTCGGTGAGGTCATCTATTGAGAACTTCCCCGCCTCAATCTCATGGTATATTTTCTTAATTGCGTTTATTATCTCAGCACGTCCGCCGTATCCCAGGGCGATATTGAGGCTGAACTTCTCGAATGTCTTTGTTGCCTCCTCGACTTTCGCGATGGTCTCAAGAAGAAAATCAGGAAGCACACCATGTTCGCCAATCACCTTGACTCTTATCCTGTTTTCATAAATCCTTGTATCATCAAGAAGGTCAAGGAAAGCATCGTTAATCAGCCTGAAAAGAAATTCAACCTCTTTCTTTTCCCTGCTGAAATTCTCAGTTGAAAAACCATAGACAGTAACAACGCGCACCCCAACATCCAGGCACCACTGAAGCACTTCCTCCAGTTTCTCCTTGCCCCTGATATGGCCCTCATTCTCTGAGATTCCAACGTCATGAGCATATCGCCTATTGCCATCAGTGATAATGCCAATATGTGTAGGCACTTCACCCTGGAGGGCCTGGTTGAGCAATATTTTCTCCCGCACCTCCGATGTCAGGTTTCCGATTTGATCGGTTATTCCCATCCAACTGAGGAATTAAGAAATAAGCTAAATATTTATCCCCCTGAAAGGGTGGCAGTGAGCGAGTACATGCTCAGGCTTGCAGAATACCCATGAACCTCACGTTTTTTCAATATATCCAGCCCCAGGCTGTTCATTTCCGACATCCTGCCCGCGAGGCCTTCAACATCAAGGATTTCGTAGTAGTGGATCACCCCTCCCTCCTTCAGCCTTCCCCTTGCCAGCTCAAGGAAATTCCTGGATTCGTGGGGAAGATTCATGATGATCCTGTCTGCCCTGGGCAATTGGCCAATAACTTCCTCAGCCTTTCCAAGAATTGGCCTGATCGAGCCCTTGAGTGAATTGATCTCCATATTCCTCTTCATGTACCTGACTGCTTCCGGATTGCTGTCGATTGCTGATACATTCACGGCGTGCTGTTTTGCCATATTGAAAGAAAACGCGCCGATGCCAGCGAACATGTCAATAATGTACTCTCCATCCTTTGCGTCCTTGGCAACAAACATCCTCTCGGTTGCAAGCCTTGGGGAGAAGTAAACCTTCGATACGTCCATCTCAAATACAAGCCCATTCTCCCTGTAAACAGCATTGAAATTCTCCTCGCCCCGAAGCAGTTCGAGGTCTCTGAGCCTGAATTCGCCAACTATGCCCTTGTCAAGATAGACGGACTTTATCACCGGATGTGATCTGAGAAGGTCTTCGGCAAGTTGCTCAGCCCTCAACTTGTTCCTTATTTTGGTTATGGCAATATTGCCGATCAGGTCGAAGGCTCCGCTTGAAGTCCTGGGCCTCGGCCTTGATTTTGACGCCAGAGGGTCCATCTCCACTATCTCGTATTCACCGGATGGGGCCGGAACAAAATCCCCGGCAAGAGGGACAAAGACAAATTCGCTGTCTCTCTGGATCTGGTAGTCATGGTCGATGCCTGTTCCCTCTTTCAGCTCTTTGATGATGGATTGGGCGTTTTGCTTCAGTATTCTGAGATGTCTTGTCAATGACGCCTCCTCTGGAGAAGTGTCCTTGCAAGGTCAATTGTGTCGTCGGAGAGCTTGTCGGAAAAACCCGCTATCCTGTTGAGTTCCTCCTTTTTTGCACCGGCTATTGAGTCGAGGGACTTGAAGCCTGCACCGTAAAGCCTTCTTGCCCTGACGCGGCCAATATTTGGGATCGATGTGAGCTCCCAGATATCTTCCTTTATGCCTTCCTTGATCCTGACTGTGAGCATCTCAAAATAAGGCCTTCTCTCTGGCATCTGCATTGAGGATAGCCTTGAGAGGGAGTACGCCATCCATTCGGCACTGCTCACTTTGGCCTGAATGTCGCCGGGGCCTATGTTGTACCTGTTGATCATGTAGTCAAGCGACTTCTCGTTGATCCAGTCGCCCAATACCATGGCAGTCTTGGCGACGTTGAAAACATCCTCTGACTGGCTGTCGTCGATGTTGTTCTCTTCCAGGAAGAACAGTATGTCCTCAGTGTCATCACTTCTGGCCATGAGAGAGGGAACTTCCGGTGTCTTGCATATATAGAAGAGGGAACGCGCATCGGTTATGTTACCTTCTTCTATGTAATTCCTCAGAATCAGCGCAGAAACCGGGTCTATGTAAAGGTCGCTCACAGTTTTTCCAAGTTTAGTGGAAACCACTTTCTGGTCCTTTTCCCTTACGAAATCATGTTCAAGCAGGAACTCCATAGCTTCCTCAAACCTCATGCTCTGCAGTGTGATGTCAGTCTGGTAACCGAGAAGTGTCTTTTCATGGAATGCCATGATGTCCTCCACTGATTTTGCCAGCCCTGTGCTCACAAGAGCAAGTGAATTGAACCTGATCAGCGACTCCTTGCCCAAACTTGAAAATACAGGTTCTGGCTCGCTTATGAGATATTCCTGTGCGTGTTCAAATGACGATTCAGAAGCAGCGTAAATTATCCCGTAACCGGTAGTATCATACTTTGGCCTGCCAGCACGGCCCAGCATCTGATGTATCTCGGTGTTTGAAATGTACCCGACATATCCATCAGAAAACCTGGTTATGTCCCTTATGACCACCACCCTGGCCGGTAAGTTCACTCCCGCCGCCAGGGTTGGCGTTGCGACAAGCACCTTGAGCTTGCCTTCGCGAAAAAGAGTCTCAACGACAGTCCTCTGCTGCGAGGACAACCCCGCGTGATGGAAGCAAACACCCCTTGGAATAAGTTCGTTGAGTATGTTCTGGTAACGGTCTGATTCGTTGCCCCAGGGAGGCTCAAATTCAAAATCGCCAATGAGTTCTTCATTCAATTCCAGAGAGAGTTTTCTCGCCTGGTCCTCCGACCTCTTGCGTGAGTTCACAAAAATTAGCAGCTGCCCGCCCTGAGAAATATAGTGTTCCGAAATGCCAACCAATTCATTCTTTCCTTTGAACTTGACTTCGGTTCCGTCCTCAAATTCTATTTTCTTTCTGAACATTACGCCCTTTTCAAGCTCCACTGGCCTGAAATTGCTCACCACTGTCTCAGCCTCAATCCATCCAGCAACATCCTCTATGTTTGAGATGGTTGCAGAGAGGCCAAGAATCCTTGCATCAGGATTAGTGTACCTGGCTGCAGAGAGAAAAGTCTCCAGCCTGGGCCCCCTGTTTTCATCGCCTATGAGATGAAGTTCATCGGCGACAATCAGTGAGATGTCAAACATTACAGATGGGTCGTGGTGGAAAAGTGAGTCTGCCTTCTCTGAGGTGCAAACAATCACATCGTATTTCTTGACAAAATCAGGCGAGTCATCGTAGTCCCCAACTGAGATTGCGACCTTCATGCCCAGGGACCTCAGCTTCTTCATATCGTCGAATTTCTCTGAAGCAAGTGCCCTGAGAGGGACGATATACATTGATTTTCTGCCTTTCAGGAATTCCCTGTAAATCGCGATATAGGCAATCAGGCTCTTGCCGGAAGCGGTTGGAACCGACACGATCACGTTGGACCCTCGCTCCATGGCCCTGACAGCCTCCTCCTGGTGCCGGTATAGTTCCAGATCCCTGCCTTCAAACATGTCCATGAACTGTGCAGGGAGGTCAAGATCGGAAAGTCTCATTGTTCCCGACTCCATTGCGATTCAAAACTAAAACTTTGCATAAAATCCAGCCCTTATTCTGGCCAAGTATCCAGACGCGCCCTTATAAGCCTTGATTAACTTTACTTCTTGAGATCATGGAAAACACAAACAAGGGATACCTAAGGCTTGGATGGGCCCGGGAAAGAATGGATGTCTCGGCCCAGATAAGGGAACGCTTTATCAAAGAACAGCCCCTGAAGGGCGTCAAAATTTCTATGGCACTTCACGTGGAGGCAAAAACAGGCATTTTTGCACTTCTACTGCGTGAGGGGGGAGCCGATGTAAGAATGGCTTCCTGCAATCCGCTCAGCTCGGATGACAGCGTAGTTGAATCACTCAAAACCGATTACAAGATGGACGTATACGCTAGAAAGGGAGAGACTGAGGAGGAATATTACGAATACCTTAACAAGACACTTGACCTGAAGCCCAACGTGATAGTCGATGATGGTGGGGACCTTGTCAAGATAGTAACTGAGGAAAGAACTGATCTCCTGGACAACATAATCGGCGGAAATGAGGAGACCACCACGGGAGTTGTCAGGCTCTTTGCAATGGAGAAGCAGAACGCTTTGAGATTCCCCATGTTTGACGTAAATGATGCTGAGATGAAGCACTTTTTCGACAACAGGTATGGGACTGGCCAGAGCACCCTCGATGGCTTCATGTCCGCAACAAATGTTCTTGTGGCAGGAAAGAGAATAATTGTTGCAGGTTACGGATGGTGCGGTAAGGGCATTGCAATGAGAATGAAGGGCCTCGGAGGCCTGGTGACGGTGACAGAAATAAATCCCGTTAAGGCTGTGGAAGCTGCAATGGACGGTTTTGAAGTTAAACCAATGAATCAGGCGATCAGGGACGCAGACATGGTGGTGACCGCAACTGGAATGAAGAACGTGGTTTCCTACGATGACCTTCTTGTTGCCAAGAAGAACATAATCATAGCCAATTCAGGGCATTTCAACAATGAAGTCCCTGTCAAGGACCTGGAGGCAAGGGCCATTGAGAAGAAGCCCGTGAGGGAAACCATCAACAGGTACAAAATCGAGAATGGGAACACCATAGACCTCATTGCAGACGGAAGGCTTGTAAACCTTGCCGTGGGACAGGGCCATCCAGTTGAGATCATGGACATGAGCTTTGCCATACAGGCTCTGACTGCAGAATACCTTGTGAAGAATCACGAGAAACTCGAGAATAAAGTTTACCCTGTTCCGAGAGATATTGACCTTGAAGTTGCAAACCTCAAGCTCAAAGGGCTCAACCTCACCATCGACAGCCTTTCAGAGGAGCAGAAGAAGTACGCAGAAGAGTGGAAAGAAGGCACTTAGGCAGGTGACAAGCCCTTGAAGAAGATTTTCATGCTCGTCCTGGACGGTCTGGGAGACAGGCCGAACAGCGCTCTTGGAAACAGGACTGCTCTACAGGCCGCGTACAGGCCCAACCTTAACATGCTCACTAGAACCGGCACTGGGGGCATTATGCATCCCATCACCCCGGGATACAGGACCGGCTCCGATACATCCCACCTGAGCCTTCTCGGCTATGATCCGGAGAAGTTCTACACGGGAAGGGGGCCTTTTGAGGCCATGGGCCTCGGAATGAAGGTCCTTGGAGGGGATGTTGCGTTCAGGGCCAACTTCGGAACGGTTGATTCCGGTGGAACAGTTGTTGACAGAAGGGCTGGCAGAATCACCGAAGGGACGTCCGACCTCGCCCGTGCCCTTTCATTGGAGATCGATGGAATTCAATTTTTTGTTAAGGCGGGAGTGGAACACAGGGCCGCTCTTGTTATGCGTGGGGAGGGCCTTTCTGATAAGATAACAGATTCTGACCCACATGAGCCTGGCATAAAGGTTCACAGAGTGGAGCCCCTGGGCCAGGATGGAAAAGTCACAGCAGAGGTGCTGAATAAATACCTTGCGGAAGCAAGGCGGATTCTTTCAGAACACAGCGTGAACAAGGAGCGCTTGAAAAAAGGGCTACCCCCGGCAAATGAACTTCTTGTCAGGGGGGCAGGGTTGGCTCCCAAACTGACGCAATTCAAGGACATATACGGATTGAAAGGAGCCTGCATTTCAGGAATACCGATGATCACAGGAATATGCCAGCTTGTTGGGATGGACAAGATAGATGTGAAAGGTGCCACAGGCAGGCTTGACAGCGATTTTTCAGCAAAATTCAGGGCAGCATACAAGACCCTGGAAAATTATGACTTCCTTCTTATGAACATCAAGGCAACCGATGTGGCAGGCCATGATGGGGATGCGGTTGCAAAGAGGGATGCGATCCAGAGAATTGATGCCGCCATGAAGGATATATTCTCACATCTTGACGATATTGTATTCTGTGTGACCGGGGACCACTCGACACCCTGCAGCCTCAAGGACCACTCAGGGGATCCCCTGCCCATATTGTTCAACACTTCAGGAATCAGGACCGACAAAGCGAGCCTCTTCGATGAAATTTCATGCACAGCTGGGTCTTACAATGTCAACAGCGGGGATGTGATGAAGATCCTGATGCAGCTGTCAGACAGATCGGAAAAATATGGGGCCTGAACAAAACCCCCTTTTTTTGCTGTTTTCCAGGTTATATTTTTAGCACGTTTGGGCCGATGAAAAACGTTATATATTAACCAGACAATAGCATGTCAGACAAATGGATGACACGTAAGACTTTTGGATTGGGAAACTTAAGAGAGCAGCTTAAGATTCGAAGTATTCAGAAAGAATACGACAAGAAAAACAAGAAAGAGGTCTTGACATATTCACAACCAAAGGGAATATACTACACAGTTCTGTTTTCACTTCTTCTATGGTGGATCCCCATCGCAGGCCCTGCCATCGCAGGATATATCGGCGGGAGAAAATCTGGAAGCACAAGCAAGGCACTAGCATCATCACTCATAGCCACATCTGTAATCTTGATTCTTACGTTCCTACTGGCCCCATTCACAAGCGGACCTCTGTCTGGAGCCAATACTTATTTCGGAAGCGGAGTTCTGACACTTAGTCAGAGCAAATTGTTTGCCTATTCCGGATTGCTCAGCGATCTGTACACTGGTTACGGCATTTACAAGACATTTGCCATCATACTTCCTGGTTCAGTGGTCGTGCTGAATATTTTCAGTTATACCGGAGGATTCATGACAACACTGAAAACGCAGGAGGACCACCTGAACTACAGCTACATGAACCAGAACATAGATGATCAGCTCAGATCAGTGAGATCTGCGCCAAAGGTTAACGTCGGAAGAAGAGTGATCAAGGAATTCACAGACGGCTCAAATGATGAAGACGAGGGAATAGGCGGCTGGAGTTACCTCTGACCAGACTTTCCCTATAATTTATTAGCCCTTTTTTCTTAACTAAGAGAAAATGATAGACATAAAGCTACTCAGGGAGAGCCCTGAACAGTTTTACCATTCCTGCAAATCCAGAGGTTTTGATACGGCCCAACTGGACAAATTCTTTGATCTTGACAGGGAATGGAGGGAAAATCTGAAGCAGATCAATGAGCTAAAACACCAGAAGAATGAGTTGAGCTTGGAAGTGTCAAAGCTGGCAAAGAGTGGCCAGGATGCATCAGATATTAAATCCACTGTCAAGTCCCTTAATGCAAAAATCTCAGAAATGGAATCATCCCAGAAGGATATAGAGACTTCAAGAACAAAAATTGCAAGACTCATCCCGAATCTGATTGACAGTTCTGTTCCAATCTGCATGACTGAAGAAGAGGCAAAGGTTGTGAGGACATGGGGTACTGCGTCAGTCTATCAGGATGACCTGGAATACTTCAAAGAGGCCACGGAACCCGGCATGAAATTCAATGAGCTTGAGAAACGCCCAACAAGCCACGTTGATCTTTTGCAGCAGCTGGATATAGCAGATCTGGAGAGGGCTGCCAGAAGCTCGGGGTCAAGATTCTTCTATCTCAAGAACAGGCTTGTGAAGCTTGAACTGGCACTTGTCAACTATGCCGCTGATTTCCTGTCCGAAAGAGGTTTCCAATTGTTTCAGCCCCCATACATGCTGAATATGAAATCCATGGAGGGCGCAACTGATATCGAGACTTTCAAGGAAACTCTCTACAAACTCGAAGGAGAGGATCTCTACCTCATTTCAACTGCTGAGCATCCCCTTGCAGCGTTCCATCAGGATGAAATCCTTGAGGAAAGCATGCTCCCGTCCAGAATGGCGGGGATTTCCCCCTGCTTCAGGAAGGAAGCAGGTTCCCACGGAAAGGATACAAAGGGAATATTCAGGGTTCACCAGTTCAACAAAGTTGAACAGTTCATATATTGCAGGCCCGAGGATTCATGGGATTTCTTTGATGAACTCGTGAAGAATTCAGAGGACATTTTCAAGAGCCTGGACCTGCCATACAGGGTCGTAAACATATGCTCAGGAGATCTTGGAAACCTGGCAGCCAAGAAACTGGACATTGAAGCATGGTTCCCGTCCCAGGGGAAATTCAGGGAAGTTGTTTCGGCCTCCAACGATACGGACTACCAGGCCAGATCTTTGAACATAAGATATCGCACAAAAGATGGCAACAGGTTCGTCCACACGCTTAACAGCACAGCCATTGCAACAATGAGGACTCTGGTTGCAATTATGGAAAATTACCAGGTAAGGGACGAACTCGGGTTTGAGATACCCAAGGCGCTCATACCCTACACAGGATTTGACTTCATTTCTTGAATCTATCTTGATCTCTCAGCATATGCCATTTTGGCTGATGTTGAAGAGTATTTTTTCCATCTGTCAAGTATAGGCAGTTTGTCCTCAACCACATTGTCCATCACATTCAGGTAATGGAGAATCCCGTTGACTGCAAGGTCTGCGTCGCGAACAGCGCTGATGAGATCCTTTGATGGGTTGGTTGAATCTCCGCCAGAGAAGAGTCCCTTGATCGATGTCATGTTAACCTCATTAACTATGGGCTGCCCATGTGGTGTCAGCCTCAGCTGCCTGAGATAGTCATCCCCCATGAAACTGTAATCTGTTTCCTGTCCTGTGGCTTCAACTATGTAGTCCACATCTATTTCGTGAACCTTGTCCTTGATGGGTATTGGTTTGGCTCGGCCGCCTTTTTCAGTGACCATTTCGTTCTGCCAGTACCTGAGTTTCACAGCTCTGTTGCCCTCCTTGACGTATTCAAAGGGCGTGACTTCCCAGACATAGTTTACAAATTCCTCCACTGACTCCTCCAGTTCCTCGTCGGCATTCATGCTGGGATAGCCTGGCCTGTCAACTTCTCTCCTCCTGTACATGATATTCACATTATTGGCTCCAAGCCTCATTGAGGTTCTTGATGAATCGTTTGCAGTGAAGCCGCCTCCTATTATGACCACGTTCTTCCCTACATCAATCTGTTCGCCAAAGCTTACTCTTCTAAGGAATTCCGTTGCATGAACCACGTTCTCAGCATCACTGCCCGGTGTTCCCGTCATGCGTGGTTTCTGATTGCCCACGGACATGTAGACGGCGTCGTGAGAGTTCATAATCTCTTCAAAACTGATGTCTTTGCCGATTTCAGTATTCAGCTTCACGTCGACACCCTGCGAAATTATGAAGCCTATCTCCTTGTCGAGAACATCCTGAGGAAGCCTGTAACGTGGGATCCCGGTTTTCATGAAGCCCCCGAGTGCAGGGAGCTTTTCATACAATGTGACCTTGATTCCCTGAATGGAAAGGTAATAGGCTGCAGTCAAGCCTGATGGGCCTCCACCTATTACTGCCACAGTCTTGCCAATGAACTTCTTCCTTGGGAGGTTCAAAAGTTCACCATAATCAGCAAAACTGTCCGCGGCATATCTCTTGAGATGCCTTATTGCAATTGGACCTCCTGAATCATACATCACACAAATATCTTCACAAAGGTGAGTGCAGACTCTGCCAATTATGGCTGGAAACGGAAGATTCTCAAACACGATCTTCACGGTCTGCCCTGGGTCACCTACCGCAGTGCTGTTAATGTATCCCCCAATATCGAGGCTTGCTGGACATGCCTGGGTGCATATATTGCAGCCAATGCATCTGCTGGCTTCTGCAACGGCATCGCTCTGGTTGTACTCTTTGACTGGCTCCAGCTCGAAGCTCTTAACCCTCTCTCGGGGGTCTTCATGTGCGATTTTGACACGCTCAAAATTAAGCATTATTCGACCCGCCCTTAAATCCTAACATTAATTATAAACATTTTTTTGCGAAAAGAGTTAATTATACAGGCTCTCCCCAAATAACAGATTTAAAGGAATCTCGGTATTACCAACATTGCAAAAAACAGATTGAAAAGAACGATCAAGCTCATTATGACATACAGCCGGTTCTTTTCCTTGATGAAGTCCAGAATTGCAATGAAAACCACAGAAATCGGAGTGAATATTAGAATCCAGAGGCCCAGCGTAACGTAATATACTCCATCCAGTGACGCAATTCCCTGTGGCAACTGTGACAGCGGAATCCTGTCGGAACCCAGAGTCTGGGAGAAGTGTGCAAGATAGGACAGGGAATAGCCCATGCCTCCATTCCTGACAAAAAGAAGAATCACGCCCGAGACTATTAAGACAAGGCTTGCGACCACGCCTGTCCTTAGCACATAACTGGTTATTATGTCCAGGTCAACTTTGCTCTGCAACTTTACCACCTCCTCTTCTGGTAACAACAAAAAGGCCCACGTTCATCAGGATGGCAAACACTACCGAAACGGCAACTTCGAACATCTTTGATACATTCAGGAACCCAACCATCTTCAGGCCAGTAAGAAGCATTTCAACTCCCAAGAACGATAGGATGGTGAAGAAAATCCATCTTACGTTCTTATTGGTTATTCTCATAAGTATCTTGGCTCCAAAAAATGATCCTATAAGGACTCCGAGAGCAGTGGCAGCAGCAATGAAAATCTGCACATACCCTTCATACCAGTAGATTGTGCTCCCGGTGGCGGCTGTGATACCGATCATGAAATTGCTTGTGGTCGTTGTGACCTTCATGGGCAGGTTCATGGCCCAGTCCATTCCAAGGACCTTCAGGGCGCCGCTTCCAATGCCAAGGAGGCCGGATATGAGTCCCGCAAAGAACATTATGAATTCCGCAAGCCACCATCTTATGCCGGTGTAGCTGATTTTCCTGCCCAGTTTTTTGTCGAAATATGACCCTGTGAGCTGGAAGAGTTTGGTTGTCCAGTCTGGCCGCTTAAGTGGAGGTTCTTCGAATTTTCCCCTCTGTACTGTAGGAATGAGGGAGGTCAGGAGAACTGCGCCAAAAATCACATATATGACCCAGTCAAAGGAATTGTTGTAAACATAAACCGCTGTCAAAGAACCGACGATTGCACCAAGCGTGGTTGCAATCTCAAGGCCAATGCCTATTTTCACATTGGTTATCTTCTGTCTGGTGTAAGCACTTGCACTGCCGGCTGAAGTTGCAATGGTTGATACCAGGCTTGCTCCAGTGGCGAAAATGATAGGAACTCCATAAAACAGGGTTAACAATGGAACGAGGACCGTTGCTCCACCAAGTCCCGTCAGTGACCCAATAATCCCGGCTGCTATGCCGCCCACAACAATCATCAGGAATTTGAAGGCGATTAGAAAGATTCCAGTCATCTATTTCAGGTATTAGATTTTACTATAAATTACTCTTTTGCCATATGCCTGATCCACTTTTTAATTGATCAGTGTGAGCTGAAGTTCTTTGTGTGGCTTCTAGCCCAGTTTTCCCGAATTCAGTTCAAAATTGATGGCGCCGGAATTCGGCCCGTAGTATGCAATTAGCCTGTAACTCCCATTCCAGCTTATTTCCTGCCCTGGGGCAAGTGGCATTATTTCGACTAGATAAGTCCCATTTGGCAACTGGGTGTAGTTCGATGTTTGCCACAGATATCCGTTCATGTTTTTGTATGGGAAGTATGGGAGTATTCTGACCTGGAGTTTACCTGGGGGATATATTGAAGAATTTGCTGAAATCAGCAAAGACATTCCCGTAACGTTAGCCCCTTGAACTCCTGTTATCTGTGGGCTCGAGACGTCTATTCTGTTGACAGGGGAGCTGCCCGAAATCTCGTAAAGAACAGGAGCAAGCATCAGGACAACCACCACTGCAGGAATCACTGCTTTCCTGAAGTTGCTCATTTTCTTGCCCCGGGCAACATTTTCCTTAGCACTCCTGCTGGGTTCGCTTCTTTCCATAATTACCGGGATTAGAAATGCGATCATTGGCCAGTATATGACATAATTAAGCAGGAGACGGTAATTGAAAAGGAAAATCAGTATGGGAAAAGCCAGAAACGCAAATCTCAAGTTCCGGTAGTATGCAACGTATGCGATAACTGATGATACGAATACGGCAACAACCATCAGGGAAAAGAAGGCCCTGCTCAATGGCAGCACATCAAGAAATGCAAACTGCGATGGCCCGAATCCTATTCCCACGAGTTGCTGGAGCTCAGGTGCGGTCACAGACCTCAGAAAGCCCATGGGACTTTGCAGAATGAAAAAAGAATTTATCGCCAGGAAGACTGCCAGAAGGGCAGAGATCCACTTCAATGAGGCTTTCCCACCGGATTCTTTGAAAACGAAGATCAAAAGGAAGGGAATCAGGACCCAAGGAACTTGCTTCACTGCCGCTGCGGCTCCCATCATCAGGCCTGAAAGCCCAGGTTTCCTGTGAAAATAAACCGAAAGAAAGGTGAAGATAACCCATAGAATATCTGGATATCCCAGACTTGCCTGGTTAAGAAACGATGGGTTTAGGAGTATAAGAAAGACGGGGATGAGAGCTAAGGATTTCAGGCTGGAATGTGTATAGGCGAAGTAGAGGAACAAAGGCACAACCACAAAGAAAGGAAGCAGGGTGAAAGAAGGGTAAATTTTGAGAAGGTTTGCAGGCACATAGGCCAGCATAGACAACGCGGGGTATGTGAGTTCGGCTACATATCCCCCCGTAGTATATGGGGTTATCAGGTTGTAGGGAAATCCCTGGACTGGAGAAGAGAGGAAAGAGAAAACCCCGGCGGTATTCATTGACACATATGGGTTGATGCCTGAGAGAAACAGGTGGGCTGAGTAGTAGTCCAAAGCAAATTCATCGGTTGGTATGCCGGGCGACCCATACCAGAAAGCAACCGTCCAAACCATGGTGACGATTCCTATTATGAGGTAGTAGAGAATGGGGCTAACATGGTTTTGAGGCCCTCTTTTCCTGTTAAGGTAGAACAATGAAGAGATACAGGCAGCAGAAACTGCAAGGAATGCAAAAAGCACCAAGGGCGAGGGGAGTTTGAATCCAGCGGCCATGCCAATTCCGTAGGATACAAAAATGTAAGGTATCATCAAAAAGGAAAGGTATCCCCTGATGCCCGATTTGTTTTCCTCCGGAGGCTTATTATTGGATTTTCTCCCGAGTGCTGAAGCCAATACCACCATGAATTTTGGGGGAGGCTTGACAAATGCCCCAATGAGAGTTAAAAAACCGAAAATGATCAGTAGCGTTTCAAAAGCGATTACAGGAGCTCCCCTGTACCCTAGGATTGACCAGAGAATCTGGGGAATGGTCACAAAGAAAGTGCTTAAGCCTATGGCGGTTAATCTGGCCTTTGCGAAATTAGCATTTTCGTCTTCATTCACTTCCCCATTTCCCCCCAAACGAAAAATGTTGAGGAAAGGTACGTGATGATGAATGCTGACATGATGCCTATCAAATCCGCAAGTGCGATTCCGGTCACGGTGAAGGGAAAGATGTGCCTCTTTATGAGCACATAGACTATGCCTGTGTTTGCCACTATTCCCACTATGCTGAAAAAGGTGAATTTTCCAAACCTGTAAAGGAATTTGGAATTGATAGTTGTCTTGTTCCTGAAGGTGAACTTGTTGTTGAGCACGAAGTTGGATACAACGCTTGCTTCAACAGCCAACGGTTCCGCGAGGAAATGCGTGTAGCCAAATAGAAGGCCCAGTATGAGCAGGTTTACAATAACCCCTGATGCGCCCACTATTACATATCTCAAGACATTGCCCTTCTTGAGAATAAGGGAGAGGAAACTGCCTATGTCATTTGTTTTCAGCTTACTCTTTCCTTCGTTCCTCTTGTAGAAAACAATTGGGTGCTCAGCCACTTTGAATTTAGCTCCAAGCAGCCTTCTCAGGATGTCTATCTGGCCGGCATAAGAGGGGCTTATTGGTTCTTGTATGTTAGATTCCAGAAGGAAGTTCATGGCCCTGGCTGAATAGACCCTGAACCCACTGGTGGCGTCTTTCACCTTTGCTGAGAAGGTAGATCTGAACGCAATGTTGCCTCCAAGGCTGATGAGCCTCCTGATGAAAGTGTCTCCGTTCTTGCCACCGGGAACATATCTCGAACCCACAACAAGGTCTGCTTCAGTCCTGACAGCGGTCTTCAGTAGTTCAGGAATGTATGAGGGATCGTGTGAAAAGTCCGAATCCATAACAATGGCATACCTGCAGTCAACGGGAAGCTTTCTGAATCCTTCCATTATTGCTGAAACAAGGCCCATTCTCCTGTGCCTCTCAACGAGGTTCACGTTGGACCAATTGCTGCATAGCTGCTGAGTCCCGTCAGTGCTTCCATCATCTACGATGTACACCTGATATGATTCCAGCTTAGGGAGGAGTTGCTCGAGGTTTGCCCTTTCATTTAATGCAGGTATGATTATGGCAACACCATCCGTGTCAGGATCAGCCATTAATATTCGAATGAGTTATGTTATTGCTAACTTAAATCTTTGCGCCATAGCCCAATTTGACTTTTTCCCATAATGATGTTGCAGAGTCTCCCGATTCACTCTATAAAGCTATTTATAACTTATACCTATCCAATTTAGATTAACATGTCCATAGACGTCTCACAGTTAAGATACGGTGACGAACTGATAAAGAGAGGATTTGCCAAGATGACAAAGGGCGGAGTTATAATGGATGTCACCACAGCTGAGCAGGCTAAGATTGCTGAATCAGCTGGAGCAGTTGCAGTTATGGCACTGGAAAGAGTCCCGGCGGACATTAGATCCGCTGGTGGAGTGGCCAGGATGGCTGACCCGGAAAAAATCAAGGAAATTCTTGACTCTGTTTCAATACCTGTAATGGCTAAAGTCAGGATTGGGCACATTTCCGAAGGCTACACACTTCAGGAACTGGGCGTTGACATGCTTGATGAAAGTGAAGTTCTCACTCCAGCTGACCCGTTCTTCCACCTCTACAAGAAGGATTACAAGGTCCCTGTGGTTTGTGGTTGCAGAACACTTCCGGAAGCGGTGAGAAGGATCTTTGAAGGGGCAGCAATGATCAGGACCAAGGGAGAAGCGGGTACTGGCAATATAATCGAAGCCGTGAGGCACCTCAGGATGGTGAACGAGGAAATAGCCATTGTCAAGGACCTCAGCAATGAGGAATTGAAGAAAGTTGCAGAGACCGTCACCAGATCATATGCCAAGCTCAGGCAGCTGGCCTCAGAGGACCTTTTTGGAAGCGAAGATTACCTTACAGAGTACAACCTGTATGCAGGTTTCGGAGTGGAAAAGATTGAAAATGAGATACTTAAGGTCCTCAAGGAAGTCAAAAGAATGGGCAGGCTACCTGTTGTCAATTTTGCTGCAGGAGGAGTTGCCACACCTTCAGACGGCGCACTCATGATGAAAATGGGGATGGATGGTGTATTCGTAGGAAGCGGAATATTCAAGTCCACTGACCCAAAGAGCATGGCGAAGGCAGTTGTTGAAGCGGTAGAGAACTACGAAGATTACAAGATTATTGGAAAAGTCTCAACTGGCCTTGCAGGAATGCAGGGACTTGACATAGAACAGATGCCAAAGGAATCAAGACTCCAGGAAAGAGGCTGGTAAATCATATATAATCTGGTCGACACCATCCTCATTCTTGTGATCCTGGCAATTTTATTTGTCTCCTCCAGGGTACTCAACATATTTGACCTGAAAGGGACTATAGCCGCCCTCATAGTGGGGCTTATAGTTGCTTTTCTCGGGTCTATTTCCTGGTTGGTGGTTCTCCTGGTATTTGCCATAACTTCTCATCTGGCCACCAAAGCATACTTCCAGATGAAGAAACAGCACCACATACAGGAGGGCGAGGCTGGAGAAAGGCGGGTTTCAAACGTCTTTTATGCTGCCCTGATAGGCATAGTGTTTGCGGGGCTCAATTTCACAAATTTTATGACACATTCATTTTATTTCCATTACTTCGAACTTTTCTCGGTATCGCTGGCGGTGGTGAATTCCGACACATTTGCATCAGAGATCGGTGTGGCTGACAAGAAAGTTTACATGATCACAAACTTGAGGAAAACCACGCCCGGAACCAATGGGGGAGTTTCCCTGTACGGAGAGGCAGCAGCCCTGCTTGGGGCGTTCATTGTGGCCATAACATATGGGCTGCTGAATTCAGCAGGTTTCAGCGTTGTAAAGGTACTTACAGTGGGTTTGCTTGGTTTTCTTGGATGCCAGATAGACAGCATCCTTGGTGCAGCTTTTGAGAACAGGGGCAAGCTCAGCAAGGGAGAAGTCAATTTTCTCGCGGCATTTTCCTCTGTCCTCATAGCTGTTCCAATACTGTATTTCACTTTCTAGACAGCGCAGAATAATGGTGAACTTAACCGTCAATTTGTTTTCCAAAGTTGCCTTTAAAGAAAAATAAAAAGTTTGGGAAAGTCGCTTAGACTTTCGTGAATTGTATTGAGGCAATCGCTGAATCAGCGCCTGTTGCACCGTTGACAACTGCAGTAAGAATCTCCCCGCTCTTCATCAGCTTTATGGCAGTGGAGTTCAGGGACAAAGTCAGGTTATAGGTGTAAGCGCCACCTGTGTATGTTACATCCTTGGAAACTGATTGGAACAGGCTGTAAGTGAGGTTCTGGTTTGCGTATAGGCTTGCAAGCCTGGTTGCGTTCTCAGCAAGGCTGGCATTAACCGTAGCATTCAAGGTTCCCCCTGATGAGATAGTGTTGTTCACAGATTCATTGTAGATTTTGTTGTAAAAAGCAGTGAAAGTCGCATTGTATGCAGAGCTGTTCACAATTGATGGTGCAACAACAGTGATATTCAGAGGCCCGCTGGCTGCCACAAGTGCAAAGCTGATGCTGAAGCTAACATTTGTGGTCGACTGTGTCACATTTGCAATGAATGTCTGGTTGCTGCCCTGGAAGTAACCATTGATTCCGGTGGCAGTAATGCCCTGAACCGTGGTTGCGGCATTTGAAGTCTTGAGTATGTGGGAAGTGCCAAAAGCACCGCCAATGATAATCACAGCAATGATAGCGAATCCAATCCATCCTTTCAAATTGCTTGCCATATTAATTTCAGTCTCCCGTTTCCTTTGATTTTGTCAATACACTGTTCTCGCTCAGTCTGGACAGTATGGCTATGTGTTCCTCTCCAACAGCCTCCCTGACAAACCTGAGACGATTCTTTCTCCTCAATACGAGGTTGTTGCTGCAAATCTCCTGTATCTTTGTCTTGGACAGCCCAAGGAGGTCAGAGCCAGGGAAAACATAGTCACAGTTCACATTTTCAGTTGCCCTCGAAATTTCAACGCCATTGAATTTCAGTGAAGAAAGTGAACCCCCCATAGAAAACATGTAGGATGGGTTGAATCCGAGCTTTGCCTCAGGCGAAGAAATTATTGTGTCACAGAGAAGTGCAATTTCGTAGCCCGTGTCAATTGCATCCCCATTCACTATTGCGTTGATAGGCTTTTCCAGAGAGTAAATTACCGAAGCCAGTGCCCTGAGTGAGCTGAGAAGCTCAGTTGGGTTTTCCCAGTTCCCTATTTCCCGGCAGAAGACCTCGTTCTGCCCCGTTATTGCTATGCTCTTTATTGAGGGGTCTATGGATGCTGTACTCAGAGCCATCACCAGCTCGTCTATTGTATTCTTCCGGATTTTCCCTTCGGACGATGAACGGATCACTATGAGCCCTATATCCTCCTCTCTCCAGAAGGAGACATCGTCGAAGCCCTTCACTCTGATATCACTCATTGTAGAACGCCGCCCTGTAAACTCTCATGATTGTTCCAGCGAGTATAAGGACAAACCCTACCCCAATTCCGAATTCAGCATTTGGAACGGCCCCTATTGGGTCCAGCTGGAATATGAGGTACGTGATTATGACAGTCCCTACCGCCATAATTCCTGAAAGAACCATTGCTACAGTCTTGCTCATGTGGTATGTGTTCTCGCTCTCTTTCTTCTTTTCGTAATCGCTTGAGAGATTTGCAGATTTCATTGTGCCTATGGCCCCGAAAACCATGACTCCGCCGGTGAAAATGGAGGAAACCAGGTTAAGCCCATCTGTGTGCACCAGGCTCACCGTGAAATTCTGCCCAAAGGAATACACAGCGTATATCATAATGAAGAGGAATATCAGGAAAGATGTTGTGACCTTTCCGGGAGTAACCTTGAATTTCCCCTTTTTGTACATCCTTGACAGGAAAGTCACTCCAGCGACAACTATCACAAATGGGGGCAACAGGATTGCGATGACCTCCGAAGTGGGTATCTGGACTCCGGGAGTAAGGGCTCCCCAGGCTGAAAGAATTATCATGTAAATGATGCCCAGTATCCCGAACGAAGTAACCAGCGGCCTGGAAAGGGGATGAAGGTCATCATTTGTATCAATGAATGGTAGAAGCAGGAAGTAAACCAGTGGGACTATGCCAAACACTGCTGTGGCTGCAAGGGCTGAAAGAGGCCCAGCTGCACTGAACAGGTTGAAGTCCACTGCTTTGTAGACGAAAAGAAGGAACCATGGTGGATAAGCAGGAACGTATGCTGCCAGAGGGCTGCTCGGGGAAACCTGCGGGAATGGGGAGAAAAGTGCAGGAACATGGGGCAGCAGTGCTATGACTGATGGTATGAGCATCAGCAAACCGAAGCTATACATTGCCAGCTGAGTCATGAACCCGAAGTTGTATGGGTACCACTTCTTGTGCTTCTCTTCCTCTGTGTCCACTGCGGGAGCCTTGTGGTTGACGTCCTTGTGTGACGGCATTATTCCATTGGCTTCTGCAAGCCAGAAGTGGGCACCAAAGAGCAGTCCTATCATGAGAACCAGTATGACATGCCAGGCAAGCATGTGTATGAAGAGGCTTGTTGAAGTCCCATTGCCGAAGAATATGGCTTCAAGGGAGTTCCCCAGGAATGGTGTTGCCTGAGCTATTCCTC
Source organism: Thermoplasmataceae archaeon (assembly GCA_046703545.1). Lineage (GTDB taxonomy): Archaea > Thermoplasmatota > Thermoplasmata > Thermoplasmatales > Thermoplasmataceae > JAJZOM01. The sequence goes on from JBJKSX010000053.1 coordinate 75,305, forward strand.
TTCCCACATCTGTGGCATCGAATGAAAGGACGTCTCCCGTCATCGAGTAACCGAAGAATCCAACACCTATTGTCACTGCAAGAAGAAGAACGCCAATTACCCACTGAAGTTGCCTTGGTTTCTTGTAAGAACCAAAGAAATAATTTCTGTACATATGCACATAGATGAGGAATATCATTGCATATGCACCGTAAAGGTGGGTGGTTAGCATGAATGAACCAAACGGAACGGATGCGATTATTGCCTCCGTTGATGCGTAGGCTTCACTGGGGTTGTAATAAAGAAGCAGGAGCAGGCCGGTGATAATCTGGTACACGAATGCCATGCTTATGAGGGCACCTGTCCAATACCAGATGCCACCTCTCTTTCTCATGTAGTCCGGAACTTTTTTGAGTGGAAGTTCCTCAATCTTTAGTGGATCTTCACCCAATATCTCACTGGGTTTTGGTATCTTAATTAAACTGAATTTGTCTTTAGCCATTCAAACCACCTCATGCTCCTCCCGTGTCAACCGTTGTGACAGGGGTTGTAGTAGTGCCCGAAGGGAATGGTGTTCCTCCTGAGAGATCACTTGGTTTCCCATAGATTGTGGGCCCTATCATGCTCTTGACACTGTAAGTGTCTGTGGCAGGGTCGAAATCGAGAACCACGTTGGGAAGAGGCTTGGCTGTAGGTCCGGTGACAACTCCTGCACCCTTTGCAGGATCATAGGTGCTCCCGTGGCAGTTGCAGTGTATGTAACCTGTTGTAAGTTTTGGAAGTTCTGGATGGCCGGGTATGGAGACCCCGCCAACATAATAATGAATAATTGGGGGAACACAACCCAAATGCTGGCATATTGCACTGAATGAAACCATTGAGCCATAAGGCCCTACCCCACCTGGTGATCTGAACGTTCCTCCCGTAGCAGGGACACCAACATTGTGTGAGCCTATCCTCACATCATTGTTGCTCTCGTCCCCGATCCTGATAAGGAAATTCGGGTCATTGTCAAGTGGGTAATAGAATATGTACGCCTTGGTGCTGTTCACCTTTACATCTGAGGTATGTATCGGCTGGCCGGTAACATCATCGACTAGTGTCAAAGTTGGAAAAGAACTAAGTCCAGCCGCTGGGGTTATAACATTCTGAACCACGCCCTTAAGAACACCAACGACAGCAGCACCGGCAGAAACCACGATCATTGCCTTCAGGAAATTCCGTTTTCCCTGATCTACTGGCTCATCGTCCATGACAGATGAATAAGACTACTGTATAAGTTTTTTTGGAGGTATCCCTAATTTTCCAATAGTGTATTTATCCTATCCCTAACAGGTGAGGTATAACTCAATGACCAAAGAAATCAGGATATCCAGAAATCCTAATATACTGGAATCGCATATTATGTTATGGCAGAATCAGAGAAGAACAAAAACAAGACAGAAGAGGAGAAGCAGAACATATCGGTAAAGGGGGTAAGGAAGGACATTTATTCAAGAGTGCTTAACTTGACACGGGAAACTGGACAGACTCTTGGAGACATAACAAATGAGGCCTACAGGACCTTTCTTTCTGGCTTGGATGGGGCAGTCCATCTCTCAAAGAACTTTTTTGAGGGGGCAACACAAAGCCACGTAAAGTATGTTGAGAACATAAAATCGCTCACTCTTGAGAAGAAAGACATTGAGGAATTCCCTGGCAAGGTTGCCTTCAGGAACATGGACACACTGGTACTGAAGGACCTGACTACTGAGGATGTCGAGAAGCACATATCATCAATATCCAACGTGAAAGTTGTCAAGATACCCAAATCTGTGAGCAAGGCCTCCATAGTCTTGAGATCATCATATATAGATGAAATCCAGGAGATGTGAGAATACCGCAAATGCGTGAAAATAATATATCCCATGGGAATACTGAGAACTGCAACCCTGCAGGGCTCGTAGTCTAGTGGTTATGATACCGCCCTTACAAGGCGGTGGTCACCGGTTCAAATCCGGTCGGGCCCATTAACAAACCACATGGTCAGCCCCCAATGAGATACCAAGATTTTTATATTGCAATATTTTTTTATTTCCTATGGAAATTATAGGGAGCATCGACAATGCTTTTCATGTTGGAATAGGGCATAATAGCGGCGTTTTTCATCTCATTTTTACAGACCACCAGTTTGTTGCGGCTCAGGTAATGACTGCCAAGGAAAGGCACAAGAGAATGAGAATTGCACAATACACTCCGCTTGAAGCCGTGAGCCCCATGCTTGGAGCTGTATCCACATACAAGGCCGTCAAGAATGAAACAATGGCCATGCTCGAGGACGGAATGGCCAGAGGTATTGAAATAGAGAAAAACCTGGATGGATACATTGGAACTTCACCAGCAGGCCTTCTAACCTTGGATTATGAGGCAATCGACAATGCTGAATTCAAGCAGGGCACCAATCTGAGCCTGGCCAGCCTTGAACTTTTCACCCATGGCAAGAAATGGAAATACCACCTCATCCACAACAATTTTGAAAAAAGTGGGAAACTTGATGAAGACACTCTTCAGCGTTATATGAATACGCTTCAGAATGCATTCCAGGAGAAATTGAGCGTCAGATAATCCGAAAGCCAGATTGGCCTAGAAGATGCCTTTTGTCAGAACTGCCCTCTGGAATTCCACCAGATGCCTGTGAGGCCTGTTGACATTCAAAGACATCTTCCCTTTGTAAAACTGCGCTTCAGTCTCATAATCTTTGTGAAATCCAGTTACAAGAAAGGATACCGTCTCTGCATCATCAAGGGAAAGGTCCTCGGACAATTCATTGAAGACCCCGAGATTTCCATCATCCATCCTTATTTCTGCAAATCCAAACTTCACGACGTAGCTGTTTCCTTGTGAAGAGTATTCCACTTCCCCATGTGCTTTTGCATTCTGGAATAGGATTTCTAGTATCTTTTCGGACAGGAGATTAAGTTCCTTGACAGGAGTCTCTGAGCCAATATCCTGTAAGGATTTTGCCGCATCTTTCTCAAACTTTGACAGGTCTTCTGTATTCATGCTCTCATAAGAAAATATGCGGGAGAGATATATAATTACCCTTTGCCAACATAAATGATTCAACCCACACTTCATTGTATTTCTTTTTCAAATTAGAGCTCCACTACTTATACTCAGCAGTCCTAGTAAAATACATGTTCAGGGACAGGCAGGATGCCGGAAGGAAATTGGCAGCAAGACTGTCGGGGTACAGGGCAGAAAAATGCATTGTCTATGGGCTCCCAAGAGGCGGAGTGCCGGTGGCGTATGAAATTGCATTGGAACTTAAAAAACCCCTTGAAGCCCTTATTGTAAGGAAGATTGGCTTGCCCGGGCAGGAAGAAGTAGCTCTGGGCGCCATTACTGAAGGGACTCCACCTGCATTATATTTCAATTCTGACCTGATGAGCCGCTTGGGCATGACCGAAACCTCCGTGAAGGATACGGTTGACAGGAGAGTGAAGGAGATTTCAGAGATGCAGTACCTCTACCGAGAATCCGGAAAAATGAAGGTTGACGAGGAGGCTGTGGCACTGGTGGTGGATGATGGAATTGCAACAGGTGCTACAATGAGGGCTGCAGTCAACCTGCTAAAGAGTATCGGCCAGAAGAAGATCGTCATAGCTGTTCCGGTTTCACAGGTGTCGGTCTTGGAAGAAATGGTTGAGATAGTGGATGAAGTTGTCTGCCTTGAGCCGGTTCTGAACCTTTACGCTGTCGGGGAGTTCTATTATGATTTCTCCCAGGTCTCACATGAGACGGTCATACAAATGCTCAGGAACAGTGAGGAGCAGCTCATGAATTTGCCTCACTAGTGGAGAAAAGTCACAAGGACATGCCAGCTTCATTCAAGCCGGATCCTGTCAGGTTCTTTCCGACAGCCATTCTATTAAAACTTACATTTTTGCATTGTACAGCGAATTTCAAAGTTGACAATTTTACTGGGAGGAATCTCCTTTTGTTCCGATAAAAAGAAAAATTTTCGATTATTTTAATGGGAAGGGTATTGACAGCCTTATGGCTTGTACCCTGGCTTTTTGTAAAGGTTGTCCCAGTTCCCCTCAATCAGGGGCTTGTAAACCTTTTCAGCCCAATCTTCTTTTTCGACTTCTTCAATGGCTACAGTAACCACTTCGGCCTTGTTTCCAAGTATTGTGGTGAAATCGTTCACAATGGCGTCAGTAAGTTCCTGTTTCTTCTCTTCAGATTTTCCCGGATATAATCTTATCACTACGTGCGGCACTTAATTCACCTCATTTTTCGTATCTTGGGTTCATTTGAGATGCAGACGGGCCTTATAATTTTGCTTCAAAGAGCCTGCTCAATCTGCCTTCCTATTTCGTTGACCTTGAAATTGAATCCAATGTTGCACGCAGCTTCTTCAGCCATTGGGCTTATCTAATGTCCTGAACTGGATTCGTTCCTTTCGGTGACCTCAAAAGATACCAGAACATCTTGCGGATTTCTATCCAGAAGGTCGACGCGAGTGAAGCCAGAATGATGAAGAACCAGTCCCAGTTGGTGAGGTAAACTGTATGCAGAATTCCCTGCAGATCCGGCACCACGGTGATCACGGCAAGTGCCAGAATAACCACTAGGGCCCAGATTGAAAGTATCCTGTTGGAAAGCAGGCCCTTGAACAGGATTGGCTGCTTCTCTGTTCTGAGGTTGTGGGCCAGGAATATCTGCGCCAGCATCCAGACTGCAAAAGCCGCGGTCTGGGCCCGCACTAATGTGGTACTGGTATAGTAGAGATACAGGTACACAGCTGTCACTGCAATGGATATTGCAACTGCTGCCTGGGTCGTGAAAAGCAAAGTCCCACGGTTGATGAAATTGCGGTCCCTCTTCTTTGAAGAAAGGCTGAGGAAATCCTTCTCCTCACGCTCATAGAGGAACCCTCCCATAGCCCCCAGATCCATCATCAGTTCCATGACAATGATCTGGATAGGTGAAAATGGGAAGGGAATCGAGAGGAAGAGCGGAATCGAAAGTATCATCACCAGAGCCAGCTTTATGCTGACCTCGTACACAAGGCTCTTTTTGAGCGTGTAGAGGATTTTCCTTCCTTCATATACTGCTTCGACTATTGTGGCAAAATTGTCGTCCAGCAGGATCATGTCAGATGCTTCCCTTGCAACATCTGTCCCCCTGATTCCCATTGCTATTCCAATTTCGGCATTCTGGAGTGCGGGAGAGTCATTCACTCCATCCCCTGTGACAGCCACGATTTCGTCATTCTTCTGAAGGGTCTTGACTATCCTGAATTTGTCTTCCGAGGTTATTCTGGCAAAGACCGAGTGCTCTTTCAATGCCTCGGAGAGTTCTGCGTCATCCATGGCCTCAAGCTGAGATCCGTTAATCACTTTCCCTGAATTTGAGATGCCAACCTTGTCTGCAATTGCCTTGGCTGTCCTGGGATGGTCCCCCGTAAGCATGATCACGTTTATTCCTGCTATCTGGCACTGCCTGATGGCTTCTGTAACCTCTGGCCTGGCCGGGTCAACGAAGCTCACCAGCCCCAGGAATGTCAATTCCCTCTCGACATCCTCCCTGACCTCTGTGTGCCCCTCCACCTTCCTGTATGCAACAGCAATCACCCTTTCGCCCCTTGAAGTAAGCTCTTCCACCGCTCCGTACAGGGTGTCCCTTTTGGCCTGGTCAATGGGGGATGGATTCCCTCCTTTTCCCATGATTGAAATTGACCTTTCTATGACAACCTCAGGTGCACCGCCAACATAGATGCAGAATGTATTGTCTGGCCTCCCGTAAAGGTATGAGGCCAGCTTGATCCTGTTGTCAAAACTGAATTCCTCGAGCAGATCATACGAATTTCTGACGGGATCCAGATCGAGTCCAGCCTTCCTGGCATACTCATAAACAGAGACCTCCATGGGATCCCTGAAAGTTGTTGGCTCTCCGGGCTTGAGCTCCAGGGTGCCCGTTGCCAGTATTGAATGCTTCAGGAACTGGCCTCCGGATTCCATGGGGTCTTCAATGAACTCCTCTCCGAAGTACAGGCTGCCCACAGACATTTTGTTCTCTGTGAGTGTTCCTGTTTTGTCTGTTGCAATGACTGTGACGCTGCCCAGAGTCTCCGCAGCCTTCAGGTCCTTAACCACGGCCTTATGCTTTGCAAGAGTGAATGCCCCAATGGCAAGCGTTATGGAAATCAGCACGGGCAGTTCTTCAGGTATGGTCGCGAATGCCATGGAGAGGCCTGTAAGAAGCATGTCGTTGAATGTTTGCCCTTGGAAGTACCCTATGATTGGAAAGATAGCGCTAAATGCGATTGCAAGTGAGGCAAGGACCTTTGTGAGAAAGGTGACAGAGTGTTCAAGTGGAGTTTCTGCCTCCTCGGATTCCTCCACAAGCCTGGAGATCTTTCCCAGCTCAGTCCTTCCGCCAGTTGCGGTTACCAATAAGCTTGAAGTGCCCTGCACAACGAGCGTTCCCGAGAAAGCCATGTTGGTGAGGTCTGCTAGCAATCTGCCATCTGGAGGCTTGTCCGAGTCCTTGATGACGGGCAGTGATTCTCCGGTCAGTGAGGACTCATCAATTTGAAGGTTGAATGATTCCCACAGCCTTCCATCTGCAGGCACCCTTTCTCCTGCATTTAGTTCAACGACGTCACCAGGCACTATTGCAGAAGTCTTGACCTTCACAACAGACCCATCCCTCAAAAGCAGGGCAGTCGGTTTCTGCATATCCTTGAGAGCCTCAATTGATTTCTTAGCCCTGCTGACATTTATGGTTTCTATCAGGACCACCAGGAAGACTATTCCTATAATCACGAATGAATCTGCAACATTCCCAAAAATTGTGTAAAGTACAGCAATTACAATCAGCAGGAGTATCATTGGCTCCTTTACCTGGCTGAAAAGCACCTGCAGGATGCTGCTCTTTTCCAGAGTGCCTATCTTGTTTTCACCATATGTCTCCAGGCGCCTGGCCGCCTCTGCCGAGGAAAGGCCTGACTGCAGATCAGTTTCCAGCCCTGTCTCTAAAGCTTTGAAGTCCTGGGCCGATGCGTCTGCAGAGGAATATTCAGGAGGCATGCATGCATAGAATGCAGTAGGTTAAAAAAAAATATTCTACTAATTTATTAAGTTGTAGTTGGATGCAACTTCAAAATCTTATTAACACTGTATTTATCTACCAACATATGGTTGAAACCAGACCTTCCTGGGATCAGTATTTTATGAGAATGGCATTTCTGGCAGCTTCGAGGGCAAACTGCACAAGGAGGAAGGTTGGGGCAGTGATCGTGAAGGACAAGAATGTGCTGGCAACCGGATACAACGGCCCCCCGTCAGGCACAGTCCATTGTGATGTCGTGGGATGCATACGCGATGATCTGAATGTTCCATCTGGAGAGAGGCATGAATTGTGCCGTGGACTTCACGCAGAGCAGAATGCGATCATTCAGGCCGCTGTTCATGGAGTCAGCATCAAGGGTGCAAAGATCTATGTGACAACCCATCCGTGCATTGTTTGCTCAAAAATGATCATGAACTCCCAGATAAGTGAAGTTGTATTTGCCCAGGGATACCCAGATGAACTGGCTGAACTCATGCTTCTGGAAAGCAATCTGACAAAGAGAAAATTCGAACTGCCTGAAGAGGAAGTCAGAGTAATGCTGGGGGATATCTACTCAAAGCTTCAGGGCAACGATTAGCGATCTCTATAAATAACTGACCCCAATCTACCCTTAGTGTTGCACATCGCTCTGGCTACTGGGATATCCAATTTTGTGATATCCGTAATACAAACTCTTGGATACCCCGGAATTTTCCTCTTGATGGTTTTGGAAGGGGCGTTGATCCCAATTCCTTCTGAAGTGATCATGGCTTTTGGAGGATACATGGTTTACAGTGGAGGACTTGTTTCCCAACTTGGGATACCTGCCTTCATAGTACTTCTAATAGCCGGCAGCGTCGGAAACATGGTTGGGGCATATCTTGCGTATATTCTGGGTGACTATGGGGGAATACCACTCATCATTCGGTACGGCAGGTATGTGATGCTGGACAAGGGCTCCATTGAGAAGACCCACAGCTGGTTCCTGAGATATGGGCCATCTTCAGTTTTCCTCACACGGCTTGTTCCTGTTTTCAGGACGTTCATATCCATTCCTGCGGGAATTGCAAAGATGAACAGGGCATATTTCCTTGGCCTGACACTTGCAGGTGCATTCATCTGGGACGCCATCCTGATATACCTTGGGTTCCACCTTGGGCCCTACTGGAATTCAATAATTGATGTGTTCAACAAGTTCACCGACGTGGCGCTGGTTGCACTGGCAGCAATAATAATAGCATGGGTGTACACAAAGCTGTCAAAAAGAAAATCTGCAGAAAAAGTGGATTAAAAAAAATTATGGATTTTTCTTGGACCAGGGTGCCGCCAGAGATATCAGGTATATTATGAACCCTACAGTGGCGAAAAGCACTACGTCGGTTTCTGAAATGTTCAGAAAGTGGTAGAGCAAACCACCAATCTCTATGATCAGAAGTCCAAAGAAAAACAACGGGAATCTCATATTGCTCATGTTTCTTGCCATTTCACATCACCTCAGAGGTGCAGCAGCACCAAGTTATGGAACACTCCTGCAGCTGTTGCCCTTATGTAAAGGTCAACCAGGAAGAACATTGTAAGGCTGTACCATGCCAATGCCTCGTGGTGGTTGTTTATCTTTGTCTGCCCATAGAAGAGCTTGCGTCTGGTCTGGTGCTGGCAGCTGTAGCAGTCTGTATTTCCTCCGATAAGGTGCCTGATTGCATGGCAAGAGAACGTGTAGACTGTCACAAACACTGCATTTACTATGAGAAGAACGGCCCCGAGTGTCAGTGTGAAACCTCCCTGGTAAACAAAAGACAGGTATATGTCATAATAGAAGAACGGGAGTATTGCAACTGCGAAATATACGAAGTACCTGTGGAAGTTCTCCAGCCTGAGCAGTACGCTGGTCTCACCGGTGTATGGCCTTCCCTTGAATTCACCCCTGAAACCAATCTCGCATGATCTGGGGTGGTTGAAGAGATGTCTGTGGTAATCCTTCCTGTAAGCGTAGCAGGTAAGCCTGAAAAGGCCAATGAAAGGCAGAACCAGAACGGTTGGCGAGTAGAAAGGATCGGTCAGGCCTGTTGTGGAACTGTAGCCAATCGGGTACTGCATCATGAGGTATATTCCAAGCACTATGATCAGAACGAATCCCCATAGTCTCGGGTTGAGCTCAAAGAACTCTGTAGGAAGCAACTTCCTTGCTGGCTGGCTTGCGTTCTTTCCCTTTGCGTCTCCTATCATCTTAAACCACACTCCTTTCTTTTGATTTTCTTTTCAGCAGCCTACCGATTGGGTCGTATGTCCTGTCTACTGCCCTCTCCTTCTCCTGTATAATTGCGTTGTCCGTGATGTGTATGTGCTCTGGGCATACATCCTGGCAGCATTTTGTAATGTTGCAGTAACCCAGTCCTCCCTCCTTGTTTAGGAGAGTCGACCTGTCAATGCTGTCGATGGGGTGCATGTCCAGTGAAGCCGCCTTGACGATGTGCCTGGGCCCAAAGTATGTTGTGTTGTGCTCCCTTACTACGTGGCATACATCCATGCAGAGGAAACACTCGATGCAGGACTTGAATTCCTTGGACCTCTCTATGTCCTCCTGGTGCATGGTCCAGGGGAATTTTGCATCCTCCCTTGGAGTGAATTTTGGTATTTTCCTCAGAATATCCCAGTTTCCTGTGACATCAGTTGCAAGGTCCCTTATGAGAGGGTAAGCCCCCATTGGGGATACCGTTATGTTGTGGCCAACCTTGTCAACCCTTGTCTTGCACATCAGCCTGGGCATGCCATTTATTTCGGCCGAGCATGAACCGCATTTTGCAGCCTTGCAGTTCCATCTTATGGCAAGCGTTGTATCGTAATGTTCCTGCACATACCTTACAGCGTCAAGAACAACCATTCCGTCAACCAAAGGAACTTCGAATTTCTCGTAGTGTCCCTTTTCCTCAACTTCCGGGTCATGCCTGTATATATTCAGGGTTATTTTTTCCTCCATCAGTATACCTCCGGTTTAACATACTGCTTCAGCTCTTCGGGGATCTCTGGAACGGGTTTTGTATCGAATTTGAATTCGCCGTTTTCATTGAAGCATATTATGTTCTTGAGCCATTCCTTGTTCTTTTTCGGGTAGTCCCTTCTTGTGTGGGCTCCCCTGCTTTCAGGCCTCATTAGGGCGGACCTGACTATGGCTTCTGTCGCAATGAGCATGTTTCCAAGTTCCAGAATGGCTAGCAGTCCATGATTGTACCTCTTCCCGCCTGGCGCGGAGACCTTCTTGTACTTCTCCTTCAGCTCCAGTATTGTTGAAAGTGCTTTCTGGAGGTGTTCTTCGTCCCTCACAATGCCGACGTTATCAGACATTGTTCCTGTGAGCTCGTCAATGAGGTCATACGCATTAAGCCCACCTTCCTTGAGATGCCCAAGCGTCTTGCTTATTGTATCCTGAACTTCATTTTCATCTATATCCAGGAGGTCAACATTCTTGACGTATTCAGAGGCCCCTTCGCCGATCTTCTTGCCAAACACCAGGATATCGGACATGGAATTGCCTCCCAGCCTGTTGGCACCGTGCAGTCCGCATGCCACTTCTCCCGCAGCAAACAGGCCTTCAACAGTGGTCTGGCCTGTTTCAGGGACAACTCTCAGCCCACCCATCTGGTAGTGTGTTGTGGGTGCAACTTCCATCATTTCTTTTGTGATGTCGATGCCTGCAAATTCCATGAACTGCATATACATGCTTGGAAGCTTGTGCTTGACGAAATCAGCTCCCTTGTATGATATGTCTAAATAGACGCCCCCATGTTCAGTGCCCCTTCCTGCCTGTATTTCAGCGTAGTTGGCACGTGCGACAACATCTCTTGCGTCCAGCTCTTTCTTTTCAGGGGAGTACTTGAGCATGAATCTTTCCTTGTCCTTGTTGTATAGGATGCCGCCTTCCCCTCTCACTCCCTCCGTGACAAGAAGTCCCTTTACACCGGGAGGGTAGACCATTCCAGTGGGATGGAACTGTATCATCTCCATGTCCTGAAGGGTGGCCCCAGCCCTGAAGGCAAGGCCTATTCCATCGCCTGTTGATTCCCAGGAGTTGGAGGTTACCTTGAAAACTCTCCCGCAACCGCCTGTTGCAAGCACAACTGCTTTGGCCCTGAACAGGTGGAATTCTCCCCTGTCCATTTTCATTCCAATTGCGCCAACAACCCTGCCGTCCTTGCGGAAAAGGTCAACGATATACATTTCATCTATTATGGTCACGTTTTCCCTGTGAATTATCTGGTCCTGCAGGGTTCTGATAATTTCAAGGCCCGTCCTGTCACCAACGTGGCAAAGGCGCCTGTATGAGTGGCCTCCGAAGGCCCTCTGCAAGATCCTGCCATCAGGAGTCCTGTCAAATAGGGCGCCAAATTTCTCAAGTTCGTGGACCCTTTCAGGAGCTTCCTTGGCGAGTATCTCACCCATTTTCCAGTTCCCGATGTAAACGCCTTCTTCCACAATGTCTCCAAAATGTACCTGCCAGTTGTCCTTTGGGTCAACATTTCCCAGGGCAGCTGCCATGCCTCCCTCGGCCATAACAGTATGGGCCTTTCCAAGAAGGGATTTAGACACAACAGTAACTTTGAGGCCAGCATCAGATGCTGCCAACGCTGCCCTCATGCCGGCCCCGCCTGCACCAATAATCAGGACGTCCGATTCTGTTTTCAAATATTGCTCAGCCATGAGAATCACTTAAATTGTAGCTAGCTTGTTTTGTTGATACGTCCGTTTATTATAAAGAATTTTATGACATATTAGCCTACATTATAGGGCACGGTGTGAATTTTTCAGTGGCATTAGGACTCCCGGAATAATTTTGCTGCTGGATGAAAGGCAGCCTGGCCGAAGTCGGATTACATAACATAGAGGCTAAGGTATTAGTGCAATTTTATCTGGGTCCAGCGGGTTTTCTCCATTCAGGGTAGTGGCATTGAAGCCACTATCAGTGAAAGGGTTGTCCCGTAGATCACAGAGATGATGAATATGGCCGTAAACAGATAGGAGACTATTCTCCTTGACCGCTGGGAAATACCTGTCTCGAAGATTATGCCCTTGACTCCATTCAGCCCATGGTATGTCACGATCCAGACAAACACCAGGAAGAACGCAAGCCACAAGGGGTTTCTCAGGTTGGCGATCACTGTGTCAAACAGCTCTATGGGGCTCCCGCCATTTATGTGGGCAACATAGAGGTGCACACCCAGGAAGAAGATAATGAATGCCCCTGAAGCTGCCTGAAACAGCCATTGGATCGACCCTGTAGCCCTGCCTTTCCTCTCTGTGCCAGAATTCTTTGTGTTCATGGAATCCATTTCAAACACCACCTCCGGATAGAAGCACCTGCCATGCATAATACAGGAACAGGAGCATCATGACCATGGCCCCTCCCTCAAAAATGAAGAACATGGCCTTGTGCTGTTTCACCCCGATACCAACCTCATTGAGCATAAGGCGGATTCCATTTGCGCCATGGTAGAAGATCACAAGGGAGAGAAGGATGTCCATTATGATGAAAATGTCAAATGGCCCGTAAGTGAAGGAAGTTATGAGGCTGTTGAATGTTGCGCCCCCTCTCAGCAGATTTGAGAGGACAAAGTAATGGAGGTAGAGATAAAGCACGATGACAACACCTGAGATTCGGTGCATGGTGTATGCAAAGAAGCCGATTCCCTTGTGGAAAATTCTTGCCCAGCCAAGTATCCCGCTCTTTATCTTCATCGATCAGCGCCTCCTGAATAAATGCTTGATCTCATGGGAAATGCCCTGCCTTCTCAGTATCTGTATTGCAAGGGATGGATCCACGTCCTTGGGACAGACCTCGCTGCATTCGCCGGCAAAGTGGCATCTTGAGGCGCCTATATCTGCACCCACAATCTCCAGCCTCTCCTCCCTGCCCATGTCCCTGTTGTCAAGGTTATGACGGACTGCGGCAGCAAGGGCGGCGGGGCCAAGGTAATCCTCATCCGAGCCTGAGATTGGGCAGGCGGCAAGGCACAAGCCGCATTTTATGCACATGGAATACTGCTCATACAACTTGAACTGGCTCGGGGTCTGCAGCAACTCCCCCTTGATTTCCTCAGGTTCGTCCCTTATTATGTAGGGCTTGACTTTCTTGTATTTGTCAAAGAATGGCTCTATGTCAACCACCAGATCCTTGATGATCTCGTAGTGGGGAAGCGGGTTCACCCTTATGACATCCTTCCCAAGGCTTTCAGCAATAGTGGAGCAGGCCATCCTTGGTTTTCCATTGATCTCCATTGAGCAACTCCCGCAGATTTCCATCCTGCATGAGTGCCTGAATGAGAGGGTTCCGTCCAGGTTGTCGCTGATGTATTGAAGGCCTTCCAGAACTGTTGATATTTTGTTCTTGGGAACCTTGAAGTGGTCCATCCTGGACTGCCCGTCATGATTGCCTCTCCTGATCACAAATTCATAAGAATCACTCGGCACCATCATCACCTCAATATACCCTCGGCGCAGGTTTCCACTTGGTTATGGAAACCGGGCTGTAGCTGAATTCTGGGCCGTTCACAGTGTAGGTCGCAACAGTGTGCTTCAAGAAATTCGTGTCATCCCTCTCAGGAAAATCATTCCGGTAATGCGCTCCTCTGCTCTCTTTCCTCAGAAGGGCACCCCGCGTTATGATCTCAGCCAGGTCCAGCATGAAGCCAAGCTCCATTGCCCCCTGAAGCTGGAGGTTGAATACGTGCGACTTGTCAGTGAGTGAGATGTTCTGGTACCTTCTCTTGAGGTCCATTATGTTCCTTATCTGGGCCTCAAGCTCCTTTTCCGTCCTTAGAACGCCCACGTTCTTGTCCATGCCAACCCTGAGTTCATCCACAATGCCGGATACAGTCTCACCGCCATCTCTGTTGAGCATGTCATCCCAGATGCGGGTTTCCTCCTGCCTTGCCTTTTCCACGTCCAGTTCAGGCATGCTGTGTGCAGTGGCCCATCTGGCAGCCTTCACTCCGGCAACATTCCCGTAGGCCAAACATTCATTTGTTGAGTTCGAACCAAGCCTGTTTGCCCCATGTATGCTGATGCAGACATTCTCGCCAGCTCCGAAGATACCCGGTATGGAAGTTTCTGTCTCTACATTCACGCCGATCCCGCCCATGGTGTAATGTGTGGCTGGCCTCACCGGAATCATCTCCTCGGCGGCATCTATATTGTTGAATTTCTTTGCGATGTCGGTGATCATTGGGAGTCTCTCTTCAAGCTTGTCCGCAATGTGCCTCAAATCGAGGTGAAGATACGGGTGCTCCCCATGCTTGCCTTCCTGAATGCCCCTTCCTGCAAGGATTTCCCACATCATGGCCCTGGAGACAATGTCCCTTGGAGCTTTCTCTAACTTGGAGGGCGCATACTTTTCCATGAATCTTTTTCCCTCGGAGTTCCTGAGGTAACCCCCTTCAGCCCTTGCAGCCTCCGTGATAAGAATTCCGGATGGAATGAGCCCTGTGGGGTGAAACTGGATAAATTCCATGTCCTTCAGGGCTATTCCGCCCCTGTATGCAATTGCATCACCATCGCCCGTCACTGATGACGCGTAGGTGCTGAACTGGTAAAGTCTTCCTGCCCCTCCTGCTGCGAATATTATTGCCTTTCCCTGGAAAATCACAAAATCCCCATTCTGGAGATTTATGGTTGTCAGCCCGTTGAATGTGTTTCCGGTGGTGATTATTGATGTTGCGAAGTATTCGTTGTAGAAGTGAATGTTATCATATTTCTGGCATCTTCCAAACAGGGTCTGCATCACATGGAAGCCTGTCTTGTCTGCGGCGAATGTGGCCCGGGGAAAGCTCAGCCCGCCGAAATCCCTCTGGGAGATGGTGCCATCTTCGTTTCTGGACCATGGGCACCCCCAATGATCCGTCGTGTAGATCTGCTCTGGAACTATGCTTGCAAAGTGCTCCACCGCATCCTGGTCGGCAAGGTAGTCGCTGCCCTTTATTGTGTCAAAGGAATGAAGGTCCAGGCTGTCTTTGGGGTTGAGCACTGCACTGGTTCCACCCTCTGCAGATACGGAATGGGACCTTAGGGGATACAGTTTAGAAACCAGGCCCACAGTGAGCCTGGGATTTTCCTCAACAGCCGCTATGGCAGCCCTGAGTCCAGCCATCCCCCCTCCAAGTATAATTATATCTTCTTTAATAGTATCCAAAAGTAACCACATTGTTTGAGACGGAAAAATATTAAAAATGACTTCACTAACAATTCTGCCATCCAGTTTAGATAAGTCTAGAGCATTTACTGATTTGCCCCAAACAGCAAACCACATTTAATCAGTGCAAAATATGGGCTCAGATTGACACTGCCATTGGAATTCGAATGCCACTTGCAGGCCGCTTTTTAGCGCTTTGCTGAAGTTCTCCCCCCCTATCAGCCATGATTGTTCGATATTCGTTCTGGCCCCATTGGAAATCCTTAAATAAGATATGTTAATTAAGAGTTGTCAACTAATGGTTGACAACAAGAGGATGAAAATATGGCCTACAAAAAACGTCGCGAAAGAGATGATGACTTTTGGGGGCGCGAATTCGACGAGTTCTTTGAGAATTTCGGATTCGATTTCGACCGCTTCAACGATAGAATGAGAAAATTGTGGGACAACATGATGAAAGACCCCAATGCAGAAACCTTTGGACCTTATGTGTATGGTTTCACATACAAGATAGGGCCGGATGGCAGGCCTGTGTTTGAGGAGTTTGGAAATGTCCCGCAGGGAAAAGCTTACGGAAGGGACCCAAGAATGCTGGAGAAAGACATAAGAGAGCCAATCACTGACCTGACGGAAGATAAGGACAAAGTCTTCATAACATACGAATTGCCTGGGATAGCCAAGGAAAACATTGACCTCAAAGTGAGCGAATACAATGTGACAATAGAGGTCAAGGAAGGGCCCAGGAAGTACTACAAGTCGCTGGACTTCTCCTATGAATTGAAACCTGATTCAGCAGGAGCGAAGTTCATCAACGGCATTCTGGATGTATCTGTTGAGAGAGCCACTAAGGAATCACCTGGCGGAAGGCAGATAACCATAGACTGAGGGCTAAAAAGTGATTGACGAGGAAATACTGGCCCTGATTTCAGCCATTGAGAACAATACCAGAAGGGAGATTCTCAGAGGGCTTATCCTCGATCAATCCTATGCCCTTCAGATAAGCAGGTGGATTGGAGTGTCCCAGCAGGCAATCAACAAACAGCTGGACCTTCTTGAAAAAGCCAACCTGATATTATCGGCAGGGGTAATGCCCAGCAACTCTGGAGCCCCAAGGAAGATATACAAGCCTACGGGCTTTTCAACACTTGTGGCGGATTACTCCAGGAATTTTATAGAAATAAAAAGATTTGAACTCCCGGATGGGAATGACAATGGAAAGGATGACCGCTCGCCTTTCACTCCACGTGAGCTTATTGAAGAACTGGGTTCAACCGACAAGAAGCTTGACAGGATCATGGAGGAGAGGTCTGAACTTGTTGGGCAGAAAGACAGGCTGCTCGGGAAATTGCACAGCTATATCAACAGGGTGGCTCCGGATGACATGACGCGGAACATTCTTTTTGAGTACTGTGACACCCTTGATCCAGAATACGTTGCCAGAAGGTTCAGCATCCCGATCAGCATTGTGATGCAGGTAATTGAGAACTACCTGAAATAGGAACATTTTCTGTTGAACCTGGAAGCAAAATGAGCTTCGCTGTGATTCAGCTCAGCCGGCATTACCAGCACAGATGGCGAAAGATCTTCTGAATAATTCAATATATTTTCCGCCGTGTCAAAAATAAGCCTCTCACCTTTCTGGGACACTTTTGAGAGGGAGAAGACTTCGGTATTCCCGCTTATGACTCCCAGCCCATGCCTTTCTTCCAGTTCAAGCAATATTTCTATGGCCTCCCTTGGAAACATGGTCCTGCCATCCTTAAGGTCAAGGAGAAGAATAGTGTGAAATCCAGAGTCCCTGTTTGCTTGTATCTTTTCAAGGACACTCTTTGGGTGGAACTTATCCTGAAGAAAAGGAAGCGAAACGGGCGGGCCCATCCTGTAGGGGAATAGGCCGATTTTGCCTGGCACAACTGACAGAATTGACGCGTTTTCAATAACCTCGACTTCAACGCCCTCATCCATGGCATCAGCCCTGAGCTGGTTGTGTGTTGTGGCTGAAAGGGGATCCCCTGTCACAATCAGAACTACATCCTCATTTCTGGAAAGTTCTATGAGCTGTTTCCCGTCCTCAACGAATTCCCTGTCAGCCAGTTCAATGTTCCTGGTGTAAATTCTCTCCAGTTCCGAGACTGTGCTTTCCGGAGATATGGAAGTGTAGGTCTCAAAATAAATAGTGGAGGAATTGCGTATTATGTAGTTTTCCTCATTTGTAAGACTGGAGACTCCTCGAAGCCCCAGGCCCATGATGTATAGCATCCCTCAGACCTATGCGAGATCCTCTTCAATCCTGATGAGTTCATTCAGCTTTGCCAGCCTTTCTCCGCCGATGGTCCCGGTTTTGATGAACTCTGCTCCAAATGCCACAGAAAGGTGGGCTATGAAATCATCGGTAGTTTCTCCGCTTCTGTGTGAGACTGTCCTGCTGATGCTGGCATCCCTTGCCAGGTTGACCGTCTCCTGTGTGCTCGAAAGGGTGCCTATCTGGTTCACCTTGATAAGGATCCCATTGGTTGAATTGAGTTCTATGCCTTTTCTCAGCCTTTCGGGGTTCGTGGTGTACAGATCATCCCCAACAACCACGCTCCTGTGGCGAATTCCCTTGGTCACCTCTGCAAAGCCCTCGAAATCCTGGTCTTCAATGGGGTCTTCTATGAAATAGAACCCCAGTTCCTTTGAGAAATGCTGTGCGAATTCAATCTGGTCATCCCTGGACTTGTCCTCATTCCTGTAATGGTACTTGCCGTCCTTGAAGAATTCAGTGGCTGCAAAGTCCACGCCCAGAAGTACCTTCACCTTATGTTCTGAAGAGATCTCACTTGCTGCCTGCTTTACAATGTCAACAGCATCCATGTCGCTGACACTGGCGGTCCATGCCTTTTCATCGCCCAGGCCAACGCTGACGCCTTTCAACTTCTCCGAGAGAAGCTCTCCGATCCTCTTGTGGACCCTGGTGTTGAGATATGCGGATTCCAGGAATGTCTTTGCCTGTGAAGACACAAGGAATTCCTGAATGGTTGTGCCATTCTTTGAATGCCTGCCGCCACCGATCACGTTTCCCATAGGCCTCGGGAGAGAGCTGGCAAGTGCCCCTCCAACGTACCTGTAAAGAGGGATGTCGAGAGAGGACGCAACCGCCTTTGCATTTGCTATTGAAATGGCGGTTGCCATATTGCCCCCAAGATTTGAGAGGTATTCAGAGCCGTCCACTTCCCGGAGCATGGAATCCAGTCCAGACTGGTCAAGGGCATTGAAGCCCGTGAGCTTCTCCCTGAGATTCTTTTCAAAGAACGAAATGGACGCATCAGGCCCTCCCTTGGGGAAGGCAAGCATCTCAGTTGCGCCAGTGCTCGCTCCGGATGGAGCGGAACAGACTCCGGTTGAATAATCCAGTATAACCGTTGCCTCCACGGTGAAATTACCGCGGGAATCAATGACTTTCCTTGCCCTTACATCAAGAATGGGGATATGAGACAGCATCACTCATGAATCCCCTGAACGAATTAAATTATTTTGTTACCGTTTTTAAATTCTCATTGTAACGCCTGCAGAAGGAGTTGTAATTTGCCTTGTACCCGATCCAGAGTTTCCTGTATTCTTCAGATGTTGATCCGATCACCTTGGCAGGGACTCCCGCTGCAATGCTTCCCTGAGGGATATCGGCATTGTTTCTGACCACTGCACCCTCTGCGATAGCCGACCATTCTCCCACGTGGGCGAAATCGGAAATTGTAGAACCCATGCCGACAACCACCCAGTCCTCAATCGTGGGTGTATGGATCACCGAAAGATGCCCAAGCGTCACGTGCTTCCCCACGGTCGTCTTCTCGCCTGGCCTTGCATGGACAACCACATTATCCTCCACAGCAGTGTAGTCACCAATATCTATCTCCCCGTAATCGCCCCTGATGACAGCTCCGGGTCCAATCCAGACTTCCTTTCCAATTCTGACTTTGCCAATTATTGTGGCATTCGGGAAAACATAAGCAGAAGGGTCTATCTCGGGAACCCTTCCCTCAAATTCATAAACAGGCATGCTCCATTGAAGGCTAACAAAACTAAAATTATTTCGGAGTGAGTCGGTCCCTGTTCATCTCGTAGATTTCAAGGATCTGGTCACCGTTCAGGCTGAAGTCCTTCATGGGGTTCCTGATGGCCTCGCTTGATGTTACGGTTCCAAGAATCATTGACTCCTCCATGGGCTTGCCCTGCTTAAGCCCAAAATAAAGCCCTGCCCTGAAAGAGTCGCCGGCCCCTATGGTATCATATGGGTTTTCCACTGGCAACGATGGATAGGTTAGGATTTCGCCACCTCTGTAAAGAACCGAACCCTCTGCTCCCCTGGTTACAATCAGATTGCTGCATCTCTCCCTGAGCTCGTCCGCATTAATGGACAGAATTTCCAGTGCCTTCTCAAATTCCGACTGGTTCAGAATTGTCAGGTGGGCCATTTCAAGGAGAGGCTCAAGATTTTTCGCATCATACCTGTATGCTATTTCCTGGCCCGGGTCAAATACAATTCTGGAGTTCCCGGCCAGTTTGGAGAACTTCATGAAATCTTCTGGTAAGCCAGTTCCGAAGTGAACGTACTGGTAATCCAATGACTTCAATTTCATCCTGTCATACAGGGATGATTCCATGGGCCCCTGGTAGAAATAGAAAATCTGCTCCTGTCCAGTAGTGACCGCATAACCGATTGGGCCCATGTCATCTTTGTCCACAAGAAGGTGTGAAGTGTCCGCCCCAATCTCCTCGAGAAATTTCAGGTATTGGGAATGTGTCTTGAGTGCTACTGCAGAATACAGGTGAAAGGGCAAACCCAGCCTGGCCCCAACCATTGCGAAGTTGCCTGCGGTTCCGCCATAGTTCTGCTCCATTCTATTGACCCCCACTGTGCCGCTGGTTGGAAGCCTGTCAACTCTCATGGTGACATCTATGACAACGTGCCCGAACAGGGCCAGGAAATTATTGTGCACTCCTTCTTCATTGGAGCCTGAAATATAAAATTTTATAGGGCAAGCTGCACACGTGCCATTCTGGAAAAAATCTCGGCATCCATTGACCTGTCAGATGGAGGCAAGGGCATTTCTCCCGTTTCCTCTGTACACATGCTGCAATACTCCTTCAGGGAAGAGAATTCATCTGGCGAGTCATAGACAGCCAGGATGCCCCTTGTTGAGCTTGAAATGCCAACCTCAACCTGGGCCTTTGAAATCTGGTTCCTCCCTGAGAGGAGCATCAAAAAAGCAGATTCAGGCATCTTTATTCGGGATGAGTTCTCCACGATTTTCAATGCCTTGCTGTAACATATGCGAATTTGTTCAAGGCTTACGACCTTGTCCGCATCCACAATTGAAAAAAAACCAGAATGGGGTTTCCTCAGGAACTCCTTCATAATGGAAAGTCCCTCCCATTCGCTTACTTTCAGGTAAGAAACTTCAGGCAACATTGGTTCCAGGTCTTCCCTGTTTGCCGCCGAACATCTTCGAGTTGAAGAAATCTGTAACGGTTGAAAGGAATTTCTGTTTTTCTGGGCTTGCCATGAGGGCGTTCTCCCACACTTCACGGATGTCTGCTGCGGGTATGACTTCTATCTTGCCTTCGTGCGCCTGGTCAAGGACTATGTCCTCGAAGTTTGCTGCGGGGACGATGACCCTCTTCATGCCAGCTTCAATTGCTGCCTCAACCTTGGCTGTTACTCCGCCAACTGGAAGAACTGCTCCCCTGACACTGAGTGATCCTGTCATTGCAACTGTCTGGTCGATGGGTATGTTTTCGATGGCGGATATTACCGCTGTTGCTATGGAAACGCTTGCAGAGTCTCCTTCCACACCCTCATACGTTCCAATGAACTGTATGTGGATATCCATGTCAGAGATCTCCTTTCCGCTGAGTTTCTTGAATACTGCAGATACGTTCTGGACGGCTTCCTTGGCAATCTCCCCGAGTTTTCCGGTTGCCACGACCAAGCCGTTTCCCTTATGCTGGGCCGGCGTCACTTCTGCCACAATGGGCATGACTATGCCTGTGTAATCTGCCATTCCTGTGTTTGCGCCAACCACCGCGAGCCCATTGACCATTCCGACCTGAGATCCTTCACTCCTGAAGGTCTGGTAGGATTTCCTGATCTGGATTGACCTGTCAGCAACCTGCTGCTCCAGTGGCTTGCTTAGGGCCTTGGCTGCAACAACCTGCTGTGCGGTTACTATATCTGTCTTCTCTGTGATTGCAATATCTCCGGCAACCCTGATGAGTCCTCCCAGTTCCCTCAGCCTGAGGGTGAGTTTTCCCTTCCTTCCGGACCTCTTCTGGGCTTCCTTTATGATCTCGGTGACAGCGCTTATGTCAAAGTGAGGTATTTTCTTGTCCTTAAGTATCTCCTGTGCGATAAACTGGACAAGCTTGTGCCTGTTCTCATTGCTGTCCTCCATTGTATCATTAACGTATACTTCGTACCCGTATCCCCTTATTCTTGACCTCAGGGCCGGGTGTATGCCCTGGACCGCATCGAGATTCCCTGCAGCAACAAGAACGAAGTCACACGGGACAGGCTCTGACTGAACCATTGCTCCGGCGCTTCTCTCGCTCTGGCCTGAGATTGAGAACTTCTTCTCCTGCATTGCGGTCAGGAGGGCCTGCTGGCTTTCCTGCCTGAGGAGATTCATCTCATCTATGAACAGCACACCCTTGTGTGCCTTGTGTATATTGCCACTTTCAACCCTGTCATGGGAAGGTGTTTCAAGCCCGCCAGACTGGAACGGATCGTGTCTCACGTCTCCAAGTAGTGCGCCTGAATGTGCCCCTGTTGAATCAATGAACGGGGGTTTATCTGTTGGAGTATGCGATACCAGCAACTTGGGCACCATAGCCCTTTCCTGCCTCATGCCTGGATTCATCGCCATTATCATGTATATGAAAAGTGCTGCGAAAATGGCCATGAAAGCTATTAGATAGTTGCCCAAAGCGATTGAAGCAACTATTCCCAGGAACATGATGGAGATTATTATGAACAGAACACCACGTGACCTGTCTTTCCTTTCCCTTTCAGCCTTTATCTGGTACTGCCTGACTATCTCCTTTCCCTTGCCTGCTGGAAGTGTTTTGACCTTTGGCCTGTTGGAATCTTCAGGGTTTGGAAAAACAAGAATGTCCTCAAGTTCATCCTTTGGGAGAAAATCGACCATAGACTGTGCAAGCATAGACTTGCCAGTACCTGGCTCCCCTATGAGCAGGACGTGCCTTTTCTGGAGGGCAGCTTTCTTGACTACTTCCCTGGCCTCCTCCTGGCCTACGACCTGATCGAAAAGTATTCGGGGCACTTGAACGTCCTTTGTAGATGTGATATTGAGCTTGTTTACCCATTCATCTACAGCTTCTATTGTGTTTTCCACCGACACTCTAGCCTCTATTTAAATTAAATTATTAAGTCTTTCTTCTTTGTAAGTCTTACTAATTAACTTTAGAAGAAAGAAAAATGCTGGCAAAAAGGACAGTAAAGGTTACCCTATCTCCACAGCGAATACTTTCTTGTGGTTGAACATAGTTTTGAGGCCCTTGATGTCCTCGATGTACTCATCATTGACCTTGTAATACTTGAATCCATTCTTTGTCTGCTCTATGGAAATGAGTCCAAGAGATACCAAAGACTCCTCTCCAGTATATCTCACTCCAAGTCCCTCGAGACAACCCTTCACATTTGACGGGTCAGATTTTACCGCTCTGGAAATCTCTGACAGGTATGATCTGTAAGGGTGAATGGAAAGCATGTAGAACAGAACCTTGCGCCTAAGTTCGCTTCGGTTCAATGATCTAATGATGTTTCCATCAGCTATTAATTCCATACCATCAAATTCGTATAGTATTATATAAAGGTTGGTGTCAGACAAGCTACATGTGCCCTTGTCTACACGTTTCACGACATATTTACCTACATAAACCGTCAGACAACAGCTGACAAATCCGCTGTTTTACCTATTATTTTTTATGCGTTGCATAAAATTACAGGTACGGAAGTGCCAGTCTGAACACTGCTATGGAAGCAATGATGCTGGAGGGTATAGTAATTATGATTGTGTATTTCGCCATTTTCAGCGAAGTGAATACAGATTCTATGAGCTTCTGGTATGTGTTTTCCTCACCCATTTTCACCTTGACAGTATGGCTCTTCATGCCGATTTTAACTTCCGAAATGTTCTTCTTGGCTTCAAGCACAGTTCTCCTGATAAGGTCTGCTGCAGGTTCCAGTGTGTTGCTCCTTCCCAACGGATTGATGTCAAGATTGTTTGCGTTGACGTAATGGTTGTCCGTGGTGTATATTTCCAGCAGCTGCACCTCGCCGTCTACCATTTCCCTGGCTAGTTCAACTGCCTCCCTTGTTATGTTGTTGGAATCGGTTAGGACAATGGCCTGGTAATTCCTCCCTGTCTGTGTGACTATTGCCTGCACACCCATGGATCCCAATTCCCTCATTTCCTCATGAATTCTGGCGTAGCCCATTCTTGCAGGATATTTTGATTCGAGCCTGTCCAGTTCCCTCGTGAACACATTTGCCATCCCCTCACAATTGTCAAGCTCTGGTGCCTTTTCAGTGAAGAAGTTCTGAGCATCAATCAGGGCAAATTCATCGAGGGAATCCTTCTCCACCTGTTTTATTATCTCAAGCCCCGGCTTGAGCTTCACATCATCAAATGGCTCCCTTTCCGGGATGATTGCCCCAAAGCCGTATTTTCCGAACTTCTGCATGCCGATTACGTGCCTGCCCGCATTTATCTTCTTGAAGCGCGAAATTGTATTGGAGTATTTCATGTCCTTCAGGCATGCCCGGACCCCTGAAGCGATCTCATCTATGTCAGTGTCCCCGGAACAGTTGTTGCTGTTTGTGGTGGTTGTGTGGAACACCATCAGGTCATTCCCAAGATCACTGAACCTGTCCTGCAGCCTCTGTGGAAGATCACTGGATCCCAATGTGCCAAATGGGCCGGGATGGACGTAAGGGAACACCATTGTTACCATCCTGGAGCTGTCGGCCCTCTTCACATCAATAACCTTCACTGGCACTCTTCTCGAATGGGCATATATCTGGCTGAAGAACTTGTTTCCCACTTCTTTGCTCTCCTCATTGTTGTTGTAGTTGAGAAACATCTGTATGATTTTCGTGGCGCTCTCCCCATATTCCCTTGAGAATTCCTTTGTGGAGCTCTTGACGAAGATTATGCCCCCTATGACGTATATGATTGAAGATATTATGAATGGGATAATGACAAGGGGATTCCTGAAAGTGAGGAAGAAGGCTAAAGTTGCGGCATATGTGTAGTTCAGTGCTGGTATGAAGAATTTTGAAGGCTTGTCGGAATAGTAAGTGTAGAAAATAAGCACTCTAAGCAGGGTGGCTGAGGAAATTGAAACCATCAGCATCGACTCTATGCTTGTGAACAGATGAATCGCGAGGGCTATCCAGAAGAATATGGAATAGAAGCCCAATGACATGAAATTGAGGTAGTAGATTCTGCGCACAGGGAAGTGGGTCTTGGTTATCCTGACAAATATGATGTCCAGGATATTGACCAGAATGAATGAACCGAGAACCCCCACAACTATCAGAATGAGGTCCCTCAGAAGGAAATAATCAATGAAAAGAATGATGGCGGAAAATAACGACAGCGTAGTCCAGTGAGGCGATTTCTTGATCATTTTGGTCAGGTCTGAAAAAGCCTTGCCTTCTTGTTCCTGTGCTTTCAATCCCATAGGAATACTTTTCTCAATTAAACATTTTACTAGTTTGGGTCAGAAATTCAGTCATATGACGTATATTAATGTGAATTTCAGAATACAACTGGCATCATTCTGAACCTTCCGTAACCGAAGAGTATTCTGACAAAAGGCGGCTTCTTTTCTGGAACAGGATCTATATCCACGTACAGTCGATCGAAGGATCTCATCTTTTTCTCTGAGGAAATTACCATGATGTTCCGGAAGCCAACGTTTGAGACAATCCGGCCGCTGAGCTGCTTATTCCCACGACCCAGGAGAAAACCCTGGCCGCCGATTGGAGAGATGATTATGACACTTCTTTCCGCCGTCAGCTTATAAATTTCACTTTCTGAGAGGTCCGCCCCAATGAGCTTGCGGTTCCGTACGAGGTCAAAGCCCAGCAGGCTTCCCTTCAGGTTGAGCTCATCCAGTATGCCCTTGCATGTGGAACCTGGCCCCACTATGTAATTCACGTTGTCTTCCATGCGCTCAGAAACATATTCAGCTATGCCCTCGATTGAGTTTTCCCCATACTCTGCCTTGGAACTTGACATGACAGATTCACTGACCGGCACACTCAGAGTTCCGTACGGCTTAACGCCCACAACGCCACGGGAATAAGCCTCCTCATCCAGGTCTATGACTTCCTCTGAAGCGAAATCAGACAGCCTCCCCTCCGCGAAATCCCTGAATAGTTCTATCCCCCTTGTGACGTTGATTGCAAAAACTGAGCTGTACATCTTGGTTCCCAATGGAACCCCTATGACAGGCAGATCCCACCCTGCATCGCAGATGTCCCTCGCAGTTCCGTCTCCCCCGAAAAAGACCAGTACCTCAACATCTTGCTTCTTCAATTCTGAGACAAATTCCTGTGTTTGAGTGGCACTGCAATCGCCCTGGTATTCCAGAATAACCTCAAAATTCTTCAATCCATTCCTGGCAAATGCCTCTTCCCCCATTTGGCCTGACGCGGTGAGGAACTGTACATCCAGGTCGCCCACCTCGCTCAGGAATTCAATGGCCTTTTCCAGTGATATTGACCGGGGGCATGTTGATGGAGTGAGGCTGTCAGAGCCTTTCATATTGAGGAACTGCCCGCAACCTGCAACCGGATTTACAAGAAAGCCTGCCCTTGTCGAATTATCACCCCGCAGGAATGTACTCCGCAATCGCTGCTGTGAAGTGGCTGTCATATGCAATTATGTACCAGTAAGCTGGGTAGGAATTCAACTGGAATGTCAGGCTCAGTGGAGCGCCACGTGTAATGGTGAGATTTGAGGACTGAGCCTCGGACGGAGAAGACAGTATATATGCCATGTTCTGTGAATACGTGACCTTTGAGAAATTGTTCTGCGGGAAATATGAGAAAGTGATGTTCGGCCCCCCTATGGAAAGCAGGTAAAGGCTTTCAGGAATTGCCGTTGTGAGATTTAGGTGGACCGTCCCATTGATGTTGGGGCGCATCATGTACGGAATCTGGTTGTTGAAAAGGAGGGCGGTGGTGGTGTTGACTTTCAGGACGGTGAGCTGGAGAGTCCTAAAATAATTTCCCGAAAACACTGTGACCTGGTAACTATGGAAACCCAATGCTGTCTTGTTTGTCAAAAAGAACTGCATTTCGTACTGGAAATGTGACCCGGGTGCTATGGACCTGCTCTGGCCCGTGAGCTGGAACTCAACGGAGGGCGAAACCTCAAAAGCCGGCACTATTGTGGACATCCCGGTATTGTTCACTGTGAGGTTCAGGTTTATGGCCCCTTGATTGTCGTAAACTACGAAGTAGCTCTGGGAGGCATTGGCGGTAAATGTGTTTATGCCTGCATGAAACGGGAACGGGGCGATGCCAACAACCACAATTGCGAATGAGACAGCTGCAATGGCCTTGGTATTGACTTTAAGCTTGGAGAGGTTATTGAGGGGCTGCGGGCCGCGAAGGCCAACCAGAAGCGCAAAAACTGCAAGAATGAACCAGGGCGGATACAGAAGGCCAAGTGCCACGATCACCATTATTGAGAAGTATGAAAGGTAGGTAGCATTCTTTCCAAAAAGTGCGGATGAGATTAGGCCGCCATCCAGGAATCCCAGGGGAAGGGCGTTCAGGGCAGTTATCACTATGCCTGACCAGCCGGCAAGGGCCAGAGGGTCAAGAATGCCGTTGGAGGGTATGATGCGGTTAACAATGACCTGCATGATCAGGGGTGACCCGATTGTCTGGACCGTGGAATTTACTATGGGTGCGGATGGGGGGAAATTATAGGTGGTCAGGGAGCCAATAATAAGGAAAACCGTGGAAATCACGAAGCCGCCAATAATGGAAAATGAACCTGCCTCTATCATCACCCTCTTGCTCAGGTACGGCTTGTTCGGGGTGTTGAGGGTTCCCATTGAACCAAAAACAATGGGATTGGGGATGAAAATCGGAAAATCATACTGCATCCCATTCCTCTTCATTGCTGCGTACTTCCCCGCTTCCCTTCCCGCAAGTATCACTGAGATTGGCAGCATGTAGAAAAGCAGCGATGTGAGAAAATTCTGGAGAGGATTCTTTATGTCCTGGTAGCTGGACTGGTACACGTATCCAAAATACAGCAGGCTGATCAGCGTTGCAATGAACAGGACAATCTTGATCCTGTTAACCAGGTTGTTCTTGGACCCTGGCTTGTCCATGACGATTATTTCATCCACTTCACCAGAGCTGGTGAATGTCAGGTATCCCAGTTTGTCCAGTTCCTTGGTGAGTTTTATAAAATTCTGTTCGGGCTCATCATGGAAAGTGGGTGTGCGGAAAACTATTGTTTCTCCCTTGTGCTCCTCTGAAGATATGGTATAGTATTTTTTTACAACCTCATGCAGTCTTTCCTGATCAGCCTTATCCAACATCAATTGCTCCGAAGTCTACATTTATTGAAAATCTCCTTTATTAAGATTACATCTAATGGGGCATTTCCATGTATCCATGCATGCCTTGCAGTGCCTCCGTGCTTTGGCCCAAGAGTTTCTGCAAAACATTCCACAATTTTTCGTGCATCCATGCCCGAAGTGATCACCCTCAGTTCAGTGCTTCCGCCTACCCTGTTGTTCAGGAGTGCAAGTTCTTTTTTCTGTGAAAACAGGGCGCTCACAATCCCCTTCACCTCAGGTTCCCCAAAGGATCCAGAAATCAGGCTCACCTCAATGCCTTCCGCGGTGAAGGACTGTGATGAGCTGAGTGCAGCCTCGATCGTTTCCCTGGTTCTCCTGTCCTTCTCCTTTTTAAGTTCAATGTTCTCGTTCCTGAGTTTCGCGAATGCTTCATTGACCTTGTCGGGGCCAACTGAAAGATCGTTTTCGATCAGCTGCTCGTTCGAGTATATCTCCTGGACATAGTTGAGGGCAGCATCCCCTGCAGCAAATGTGAACCTCTGTATTCCCTCCTGGATTGAGTCCACTTTCAGTATCTTTATGAAGCCCAGTTCAGAAGTTGATTTTACGTGTGTGCCGCCACAGCCTTCTGCATCCACTCCCTGAATTTCCACGACCCTGATGGATTTCCCATCCGGAACTCCGCCCTCGAAGAGCCTGAAGCCATAGGTTGAAAGCGCCTTGTTCCATTCGATGTTCCTTACCGTTATTGGCCTCCCTTCCAGTATGTACTGAAGGCATTTCTTCTCGATCTGCCTTATTTGCTCCTCTGTTGGCTTCCTGAAATGGGTGATGTCTATTCTTGACCGGTCCACTCCCTTCTGGACTCCGCTTTGCCAGACATGGTCCCCCAGAACTTCCCTGAGCACTCCAAGCAACAGGTGGGTTGCAGAATGGTGAACCATCAGCCTCCGCCTCCTTTGGTAATCGATCTTGCCGATTATCCTGGAATGTTCGGGTATGTCGGAGTCAAGATTGTGGACAATTGCCCTTCCATGCTTTTCTGCCCCAAGCATGCCAACCTTTTTCCCC
Source organism: Thermoplasmataceae archaeon (assembly GCA_046703545.1). Taxonomy (GTDB): domain Archaea; phylum Thermoplasmatota; class Thermoplasmata; order Thermoplasmatales; family Thermoplasmataceae; genus JAJZOM01. Next base: position 104,247 of record JBJKSX010000053.1, read on the forward strand.
CTGTGCATGAAGTACCCAATATCGGTGGGTTGGCCTCCGCCCTCAGGATAGAATGCTGTCTGGTTCGTGATGATCTGCCTGTCTTTTGAGTACAGTACCAGTGCGTTGAAGTCCTTTATGGATGTGTCGTCATAATAGAGTGGGCGGGTATAGAGGTCTGGATAGGGCTTTTCCGATTTCTTTCTTGGAGCCTGCCTTTCATGGAGTTCTGTGATGAGCTGATTGAAATCCCCAGGTATCTCCACAATTGAGCCTCTCCTTTCTTTCACAATTCTGGCGGAGATTTCAGGTATGATACCTGATGAATCATACAGGGTGAGCAGATCCTTTGTGGAGAGTTGCCCGTTCTTGTCAAAAAGCCTTAGAACCACACTTTCCGCCTTGCTTTCGAGCTCCCGGTATTTGGCTTCCTCCTCATCAAGTGCCTCCCTTATGAATCCTTCAGGGAAATTGGAGATGATGTCCTCCATGTGGGAGTGGTGGAGCTTGATCAAGTCGAAAAGTGAACCGGTATAGCCGCACTCAGCCTTGGCCCTCAGGGCTCTCCTTAACAGGAGCCTGGCCAGGTACCCCACCTTGACATTGCTTGGAATCACATAGTCCGAAAACAGAATCATGAGTGTTTTCGTGTGGTCAGCCAGTATATAGACCGATTTGGCTGTTTCAAATTCATTTTCAAGCTCTGAATAGGCGACGTCAAGCCCTGCCGCTTCAAGTTCACCGTGAACCTTTTCCAGCACCTTGCCTCTGTCAAATGGCTCAAACATTGCTGATATGCGGCTTAGCCTGGAGAGGTGCTCTGGATTCCATGACTTTATTCCTGAATTCTCCAGAATGTGGGAAATGGCATATTGCATCACTGCCTGATATATTGTCGGGGTTCCGCTGGAAAGCCAGACCATCCGGTCAAGCCCATAGCCTGTATCCACAATCATCATGTCCATTTTTGAATACTTTTTTCCGTCAATTTCCACTTCTCCATCCGGATCTGCTATCATGTCCATGAAAACCAGGGTTGCAACTTCAAGCCCGCTCACAAGGACCTCCAGGGCATTCCCTCCATTTCCTCCCCCTGACCAGGGCTTCTCCTTGTAAGTGATCAGAGACGGTTCAAGGCCCAGTCCCCGGGTTAGGAAATCCTGGCATTTTTCCACTGTCTCCTCTTTCCAGTAAACAAAATTGGACGGTGTGTTGAATGCGTCGTGGCACATCATCTCGAACTGTGTCAGGTGCCTGCCGGTTTCCCCAACCAGGTCTGTGTCCAACATCCTGATGGATGGCTGTGACATTGCCAGTGGGTTTCCAGGGGGCTTCACCCGGCCCGAAGTTACATGGGGCTGAAAATTGTATATTGATGCGTTCACCAGGAGCACATCATCTCTCCACCTTGGAACCACAGGATATGGCTCCAGGATTTTGTGGTCCCTTTTAAAAAAGTCCAGGAAAAGTGACCTCACTTCTTTCAGCGTGTAGGATTTTGGAACTGGGCTATTGCCTATAAATGAATATGAATCACAGGGTGCGTCACCACAGGTAACCCTTGTTCTGTCCAGTGTCCAGAAGTGCCTCTGGCAGGTTGAGCATACTTTTTTCTCAAATCCGTTGTCCTTGAAATATTCCAGATCCAGTTCTCCAGTCATGTATACCAGTTCAGTCACCTTCCACCAATCTAAGGCTTTCCTGCAATCAGTATGATTCTCTGCTTCAATATTGTCTGTTTTTCCTCATTGATGTTCGCATCATGGAGTGCGGATTTATCCCTGGAGCCGATGATTTCCAGGACTTCCCTCCCCTGTTCGCTGTCCATTGAAACCGGGGAAAGCCATCTCTCCACTGTGTAAAGCTCATCTGTCACTATCATGCTGTCCACCCTAAAGCCGGCTTCTGTAAGGAGAACCTTCCATGTGGAGGAACATATTGCCCCAACATGGGAACTGTCCCTGACCCTTTCAAGCTCATTGAATATGTCTTCATTGTCGTTCTCCGGCCTGAGCATGTCTGATACCCCGAGCTTCCCACCTGGCCTCAGAACCCTGAAAACCTCAGAAAGAAATTTTTTCATGTCTGTGAAGTGGTGTGCAGCTCTCCTGCATGTTGCAATGTCGAAGGAGTCGTTATCGAAGGGGAGGTCCATAACGTTTCCTGTCACAAATTCAATGTTTTCAAGCTTCTCCTCCAGTGCAAGCTTCCTGGCAAGGTCAAGCATTTCAACTGTCCCGTCATACGCAACCACCCTGGAAACACCCTTCGCAAGCGCAGCGGCGGTGAACCCAGTGCCTGTGGCAAGGTCTATTGCTTCCATTCCAGCCTCAAGACCAAGGTTTCCGATGAGAACCTCCAGATCACTGCCACTTTTATGGGAACTGCTTCTGGCATATGATTCTGCATTCCTGGAAAAAAAATCTTTGAAATCAGACATTAGTGGTTGATTGAATATTGTTATATATTCATTTCAGGCTTTCTTGAGCCTTATGAAATAATTTGCCTTTGAATACGGTGCAAGGTTGATGATCTCAACCGGCCTAAAACCTTCCAACTTCTTCAGCTCATTGTTCAGTATGGATTCCGGGCTGCCCTTTCCCGATATGGACCTTATCTTGAGTATCAGCATGGCGTCCTTCACAGAGGGGAATTGAGCCGCGTTTGCGTTGAAGATCTGCACCTGGTTCCTCTGTGCAACGTCCTGGTAAATGACGTCCACCGAATCCAGGAAAAATCTGTATCTTTCCGGTATCCCTGCGTCCTCCAGGATTGGGTATATGTTGTCCCTTCTCTCTGAAAGGGAGAGCAACTTCACAAATGGGTCATACGCCTTTTCCACTGCAAAAATTCGCCCCTCGCTGCAGATGTCTGAGACGTGTGCCACAGTGGTTCCAGTTGATGCCCCAAGATAAAGCACGCTTGAATTCTTTTTCAGTGGAAGCTCCTTGAGTCTCCGGAGAATCGCGGCGGCTATCTTGCTTCTTTTGGGTTCCCATTCCCTGAACAGCATCTTCTCTACTTTCTTTACATCCTCGCCGTAAACCGAATCCCTGTATTTTGTTACTGTGTACAGGTTTCCCTTTATCTTTCCTATTCCAAGTGCTGCCAGGTCCAAGTGGACAGTTTAGTTGAAAAGGGCTAAAAAAGATATGCTTCATTGAAAAACACCGGGCCCATGGAATTAAGTTCTTATCCGAAGTTTGCTTAGGAACATCATGGCCAAAGATTGTGAAATGTGCGGGAAAAAAGTTCCCCATCTTAGCAAAGTCAGGATTGATGGCGCCGTTCTGAATGTATGCGATTCGTGTGCAAGATACGGCACCCCTGCTGAGAGCATCAGGACAAGATATTCCTCTCCGTCATCCAGCAACCCGGTAGAATCGGTGAAAATACCCCAGAAGAGAATAGTGGTTCCCCCTTCAAGGCCCTCGTCGAAGAGAAGGAGAAGGGAAAATTTCGACGAACTGGATGTTGTTCCAGAATACGCCGACATTATCAAGTCAGCCCGTTCAAAGCTTGACATGACCCAGGATGAGCTCGCCGCCAAGCTCCTTGAAAAGAAGAATGTCATAGCCAGCATTGAGAGGGGCGATCTCATGCCGCCGATTAAGACGGCCCGGAAGATTGAGAAGCTGCTCCATGTGAAGCTCCTGGAAAGCGAAGAATGAGCTTATCCCTCATTCCTTGTTTTTTAAATAAAAAACGTGGTATGAAATGAAATCAATATCAAACTGAAAAACCTTAAATAATTCAGTTTTTTCTTATGTTTAGGTAGCCAAATTGAAAATAGAAATAGGGCAAAGATTTGATTTTGAGATAGACAGGGAGGATGTGGAAAACGTAGACAGTGGCTCAATAATCGCCACATGGTTCCACATGGGCAATCAGATATATGTTGAGCTCGTGGTCAGCAAAACACTGGTCAAGGAAATCAGGACCTTTTTTGACACCACAAGAAACAAGACTGCTTTAATCTCCATTGCCAGAATTTCAAAGTCCAAGTACATAGTCAGCCCTACTATAGTACTTGTGAACAAACAGCTCAAGAACCTGAAACAGGTAAAATAAGAGATCAGTAGGTGTAGAAGCCCCTACCTGATTTTCTTCCGAGATAGCCTGCGTCAACCATTCTTTTCAGCAGGCCTGACGGCCTGTATTTCTGGTCGCCGAACTGTTCATGGAATAGGTTGCACACGTCGAGGGTCACATCAAGCCCAACCATGTCTGCCAGCTCCAGAGGCCCCATTGGCATTCCTGCACCTTTCTTCATTGCAAGGTCAATATCTTCCTTGGATGCAGCCCCTTCATCCAGAAGGAACACAGCCTCATTGATCATTGGGACAAGCATCCTGTTCACCACAAACCCGGGGCTCTCCTTTACCTGGACGGGCACCATCTTTCCCCTGTGGTTGTTGAGGCCCCCTATGAATTCCAGAACTGACTCAACGTGCCCACTTTCAGTCAGCAGCGATGGCACTATCTCGACAAGCGGAAGCGTGTAGGGAGGGTTGAAGAAATGCGTTATGAGTATCCTTTCTGGGTTTTGTATTCCGGATGAGATGGATGTTATGCTTATTGAGGAAGTGTTGGAAGCAATGATTGCATCCTTTCTGAGAACACTCGCCAGTTCACTGAATACCTCCTTCTTTATTTCCAGGCTTTCAAAGACCGCTTCAATTGCCAGGTCTGCGTCTCTCAGGCTGCTGTAATCCAGGACAGGCTTTATTCTTGACATGAGATTTTCAAGATCTTTTTCAGAAAATGAAGGGGTGAAGCCGGAAAGGAATCCATTTTTCTGCTCATCCGTCAGGTTGATTCCCAGCTTCTCTATTCTTGAAAGCTCCTTCGACGCTTTCCCTGCCTCGTATTTCACCAGAGACTTGCCGATTGACCGTATTCTGTCCAATCCGGCATCAAGCAGCTTCTGGCTTACCTCCTTGAGCATCACTTCATAACCATTGAACGCAAGCACTTCTGCGATTGCTGCTCCCATGTTTCCAGCCCCAATCACAGCTATCCTGCTGATTTTCTTATCTCCAGACATGGGTGGTGAAACTGCTCAAGATGTATTTTAATTTCCCGGGCTTGGATTTTTAAAAATTTTGAAAACAAAAAGTTTATATTTTGTGATTTAACTTTCTAAATTGGTCATTTATGTCCGCAAAGAAATTGTCTAGAGATGACCTGGAAATTGCCAGCGGCGAAGAATTTGATAGAGTGGCTTTTGGAGATGGTGGGGAGGAGAATATTAAATCCTCAGGGCACCACTCTGGTCCGGTCTCTGGGAAATAGGGTCACTGACCTTATGTTGGGAATGCCCAATATGATCATGGTCAGCCGCTCAAGACCAAGCCCCCAGCCCGCATGCGGTGGCATGCCGAATCTGAAAGCCTTTATGTAAAAATCAAAATCGGAGGGGTTTAGGCCCTTCTCCAAAAATCTTTTTTCAAGCATTTCAGGATCATGCACCCTCTGTGCCCCAGATGTTATCTCCTTTTCTCCAAACTGCAGATCGTATGAATTGGTCAGCTCCGGGTCATCAGGCTTTGGCATTGTGTAAAAAGCCCTGACCGACCCTGGCCATTCTGTGATGAAATAGAAGCTCTTGAACTCCTTTCCGATCTCCCTCAGATTCTCCGTGGAAAAATCCTCCCCGAAGTTGAATGAGATTCCTTTCTTCTCAAGGAGCTCAACACATTTCTTATAGGTAATTCTCGGGAATGGGACCTCAGGTATTTCCAGTTCCTTTCCCAGCAGCTTCAATTCATCCGACCTTGTGCGGACTACCTCTTCAATGCCGGACCTTACAGCGTTTTCAAGCATTCCCATTGCGTCATTGTGGTCGGAGAAGCTCATTTCTATGTCAACAGACGTGAACTCGTTCAGATGCCTTGGCGTGTTGTGCTCCTCCGCCCGGAACGCAGGGCCAACCTCAAATACCCTGTCCATCCCAGATGACATGAGCATTTCCTTGTACAGCTGTGGGCTCTGGTTAAGGAACGTGTCCTTCTCAAAGTACTTGACCCTGAAAAGGTCAGCGCCCCCCTCAGTTGCAGCTGCCACGATCTTGGGAGTGTGAACTTCAACGAAGTTCTGCCCCATGAGGTATTTCCTCATTCCCCACAGGAGTGCGCTTTCTATCCTGAATATAAGGTTATTTTCAGGTTTCCTGAGGTCCAGGTACCTGTTGTTGAGCCTTGTGTCAAAATCAGCCTCTACGGGGTCATCTATTCCCAGAGGCAGAGGCGTGCCTGAACTGTTGAGGATCCGTGCCTCCTTTGCCTGCAGCTCAAGCCCGCTCTTTGCACCCGATTTCCTGTCGACTGTGCCACATATTTCCAGAACCGATTCCCGGTTCAGCCCAGACACCTCCTCGTAGTTGGAAAGCGCTTCGGGCTTGAGTGTGACCTGGACCGTGCCTGTGTGGTCCCTTAGAACCATGAATGAGATCTTCTTGAGTTTTCTTACGTCCTGTGCCCAGCCATTAAGCTTCACTTCGGCACCCTGTTCAATCCTGTCGAGATCGGCGATAAGGGTTCTTTGCATTGCTCCGCAATACACACCTGAGATAAAAGAATTTAGAGCTTGGCTAAAAATTATATAAGCTCTATTAGATGAAGACAGGAGAAGATACCATGAAAGTCTCTGCTGTAGTATTGCTCCTGCTTCTTTCGCTTGTGGTCCTTTCTGCAGGGGTGAGCATGGCAAGTTCCTCGCAACAATCTGTGGTGGTGCTGAACCTTCATGAGGAAATAGACCCGGGGTCATCCCATTTCATCAGCAGTTCCCTGGCGGGGGTCAACAAGCAGAACACCGTGGCGGTCGTCATAGACATGAACACCCCCGGCGGAATACTCCAGAACATGCTGGAGATGATAAATGCCATAAACCAGACCAGGGCACTGGGCATCCCGGTTTATACATACGTCCCCCAGTATGGGTTTGCTGCTTCTGCAGGATCTTACATCGCATTGGCTTCCACCCAAGTGTACATGGGCAATGCCACAGTGATCGGCCCCTCTACCCCAATAGTGGTGGGAGGAACCTCACTGGAGCAGAACCACACAGAGAATGCATTTATACAGTACATGTCGGCAATAGCCCTGGAGAATGGCCATAATGCAACTGCCGCTGCAATAATGGTGTCCCAGAACATAGCTTACACCGGAACCGAGGCGATTGCAAACGGCCTGGTTAATGGTTATTCCAGCAGCCTCACTTCATTCCTGAAGCTGAAGAACCTTAGCAGCTACCCTGTATTGACAGAGAATCCAGGCATATATGACAGCCTCTTGAGCTTCCTCAGCAACACCACTGTGGATGGAATGCTCATACTGGTAGGCTCCATCGCCATTTTCGCCGATATCTATCACGGAACTGCCATCCTGACCATTGTGGGCATTACCCTGATTGCACTGGGGCTTGTGGGTGCAGAAATTGTCAGCGCCTCGCTTGTGGGCATAATTCTGGTGATCATGGGGGCAATGTTTATATTCCTCGAGGCAAAGACAGGACATGGTATTGCATTGATAGCAGGAGTGATCGTTTCGATATTTGGCACATTCATGCTCGCCTCACCATACCTTTCCAGCAACCCCGGCTACTCCCCTTCGCCATATGGGACTTATGACTACGTCATTGCGATCTCCATTGCTGTCATAGTCATTTTTGTGGGTTTCTTCGTGAGGAGAATTGCCATGTCACTTAGATCGAAGAAATATACCGGGGCTGAGGCCCTTATCGGCAAGCCTGCCATTGTGAAGAAGGACCTGACTCCCAATGGAGTGGTCTCAGTCGAAGGAATTCAATGGCGGGCAAGGAGCGAAGACGGTTCCACAATCAAGAAAGGTGAGAAAGCAGAAGTGGTTTCAAGAGATGAACTGGTTCTGGTTGTCAGGGGAAAATGATCTGATTCATACGTTTTATATGCACTTTTCAAATCAAGCTTGCAGATGTCCAGATATATTCTAGGATTTGACGTGGGTGGAACCAAGATCTCCGCAGTTCTTGGGGACGATACAGGAAAGATATTGGGATCCATCAGAAAGCCCACTGTGAAGCATCTTGGAAGAAAGAAGCTGGCTGAGGACCTGATCCACATGGGCCATTCTCTCCTGGACAAGTACGGAATGAAGAAGCCAGACAGCATAGGAGTCACTTTTGCAGGGCTCGTGGACTCCGTGAGGGGAATAGTCCTTACTTCCCCGAACGTTCTGGGCCTCAAGAATCTCCCGGTCAAGAAAATACTTGAAGATGAGTTTGGAGCAGAAACCTTCCTGGAAAATGATGCAACGGCGGCCACCATAGCTGAACGGGTATTCGGAGAAGGCAGGAAACACGACAACTTCGTCTACCTGACATTGAGCACCGGAATAGGCGGCGGCGCATTCCTTGATGGAAAACTTTACCGTGGAGCTCACGGAATGGCGGGTGAGATGGGGCACATGGTTGTGATGTCAAACGGCCCAGTGTGTGGATGCGGCAGAAGAGGCTGCCTTGAGGCCATAGCAAGTGGAAGGGGCATAGCCAGAAGGGTGGCCGAAAATGTCACCGCAGTAAAGGAATCAGAACTATATTCAAAAATCAGGCCTTCGGACATAGACGCGAGGAAGGTGTTTGAGTTCAAGAAGAAAGGTGACATGTTCTCGCAGCTGATTATCGAGGAAACCGTGTATTATCTTGCAGTTGGGCTTGTCAACATCATAGACATATTTGATCCAGAAGTCCTGATTATAGGGGGCGGCATAGCCAATGCGGGTGAAGAGCTTTTCAGGCCTTTGAGAGCTGCCGTACAGGAAGAATTCAAGAGCATGAGGCGCCCCGTCAAGATACTCAGGGGACTGAGAAACGGGCACGACCTTTCCACAATTGCCCTTCCGCTTTACAGGGAAAACGGCAACTGAAAGGATCATTACGCATTTACAAACTGTATAAATTGCCACATCTAAATACTCCCAGGAGCTTGGACCTTGGGTGACCTTTATTGAGCCTGGCCAGAAACAGTAAGTTCATAATCTTCAATGCGCGGCTTTCAGCAACAAATTTTGGCTACACCCTTTACATGATCACGGTGCCCGCTTATGCATTCGTCCTTACAAGGAGCATCTTCTTCACCGGGCTCTCATTGCTTGTGGAATACGGCATATACTCGCTGACATTTTGGGCAGGCCCCATAACTGACAGGGTTAGGGACAAGAGATACATCATTTCATTATCGGAAGCGGGGATAGGAATTGCATCACTGGCACTTGCCTGGCTCATGCACTCGGGAAATGTTGACAGGTACATCTTCCTTCTCATTCTCGGAATAATTGCAGTTTTCTGGGATGTGGTGTGGACTGCAGACCACTCCGTCCTTCCATTGATTGTGAGTGATGGTGAACTCGCTAAAGCGAATGGGATAACCAATGCGATTGGCAATGGTCACGTCGCCGCCGGGCTTGCCGTGGGAGGCTTTCTTTTCGCTTATGTAGGCGCCTACGGCTCAATGGTTCTTTACGCTGCCTCCATGTTCCTTTCGACAATGCTTGCAATGCTTATCCCGGTCATCGTGCCTGACGGAGAAAGAAACCTGGAAGCTGATTTTTTCAGTGGATGGAAATACATATTCAGGAACAACAGGAACCTTCTCAAACTGGCGTTGATCCTTGGCGTGTTCTCAACCTTTGCAAGTGTCCCGATCCTGGCAATGGCTGGCATTTTTGCCGGAAGCACCCCTCTCTGGTACTCTGTTTCTTTCTCATTCTTCTACATAGGGGCCATGCTTTCTGGATTTGCCCTGGGAAGATATTTTCCTTACAGGAGGATTGGAAAAGCACTGATAGTCTCTTACACCTTCACAGGGCTTCTGCTCATTGTTTCAGTGATGATATCTTACAACCCTATCCTGGATGTGCCGGCATGGTTTGCACTTGGTTTCTTCTTCTCTGTTCACACCACGCTCAACACCGTTTACCTCCAGAAGGTTACTGTGAAGGAAATGCTTGGCAGGACTGCGTCCAATCTCTATACCTTCAGGGGGATCACTACCGCTGCAGGGTCAATCATCTTTCCCGTGTTTATGGAGGCTCATGGAATAATACTGGTCTCTGAGATTTCAGGCATTCTGATTTGTTTGGGTTCGATCTTCATTTACATATTGTCGGCGGCAATCAGGAACCTTGGGATTAATAATGGATCGTTGGGAACGTGAATTCAAGATTCTCTTAGACAACAGCCCCGAATTTCAGGTTGAGAGTCAACCCTTCATGGCCTGCAAATCCAGCAAATTTGCGTTCCATTGCTTTCTTGCTCCTGTCGGAGAATTTTTCAAAAGGTTCAACCGTTATGTTCAGTGTTTTGCCCTTGATCCCCTTTTTCCAAATTCCCTTTGCAAATCCATCTATCAGTACTGTCGGCATGATGATCCCAGCCTGGATGGAGATTCTGCCCAGGTGATCATGGTTCAATATCCGGCTCTTGTCCTGATAGCCCATTATCAGGCTGTCGAACCTCGGCAGAATGATTATGTGTGGAGGCTTGGGGTAATCTTTCTCTGGTTCGTCCGCAAAATAATGCTGTTCTGAAGACCCTCCAACACTCTCATGGCTTATTTCCCCTTTCAGGCCTTCAAGGATCTGCTTCAGAGCAGATATCCTGTGCCCTGTCCAGTATGCAATGTCCTTGAGCGTGACGGGCCCGTACCTGGTTATGTATCTCGAAACGAGTTCCTTTGAATTGCCATAATAATTTGGGTCTCCCAGCTCATGGCCGAGCCAGTGTTTTGTGACCATCCACAGGTTTCCAGAACCTTTCCTTCCAGCATTTGAGAGCAACCCGAGGTATGACAGCTCATAAATTCCCCTCCACGCGGGACCCATTATGGGCTCGCTTGACCACCCCCTTTCCAGTTTTCTGCGACCCTTCAGCCCCATGTTTTCAAGTTGGTCAGAAATGAAATTGTGAACGAAGTCTGTTGTAACTTTTCTTTTCCCAATTTCATCCAGCAACGGTTCATACAGCTTTCTGATCCTGATTTCCCTTTCTGGCACACCCAGTTGCTTTGCATATCTGTCGTATGACTGCAGGGCCCTTTCAACGGGTGACCCAAAGACATGAACGCTGTAATCTTTGGTGGGAAACGTGTGCACCGTTCCTCTGACCGTCCATGTTCGAGAAAGATCGCCCATTGGCCTGAAGCTTGAAACAAGCTTTTTTTCAGAGAATCCTGTTGACCTGGACCAATATGACATATGGCTGTCACGGAAATTCTGGGAATTCACCCCGCAAAGGGCATCTGAAATGTCGACCAAGGATGATTTTCCACTTGCGGATTTCTTGAGGAATTGGTTGAATATCAGTTTAGAATTTAGTAACCTGAGGGTTTTCCTGTCCAGTGGCATTGTATTGAAAAGGGTATTTCGGAAGTAGGTAAAGTATGTTTCAGATTGAAAAGCCGCCGACGGGATTCGATCCCGCGACCTTGTGCTTACCAAGCACACGCTCTACCAGGCTGAGCTACGACGGCAGCCCTACGTGATGATTTGGTAGCTATAAAATTTTTTAGGAATACTTGATTAGTTAAGTTGACAAATTTCTTTAACTGCGATGAACATGGGTTAAGACGATGATTGGTTCTCTTCTGGAAGACCCTAACAAAATAAGGGAAGGATGGCTAAGGATCTTTTCAGAGTATGGGTATATGGACAAGATCAACAGGTTGAGCTCCATTTATCCTGAAGAGAAATCCATTTTTGTCAATTTCAAGGACATCTCTGAGTTTGGAAGGTCAAATGGATTTGACCAGGGCCTGGCAGAAAAGCCGGAGCTTTATATGGCCCTTGGCGAGGAGGTCCTGAGAGACCTTGTAAGGCCAGAGAGAGTCCAGGTTTCCAGGATAAACATAAGGCTGTATGACGTCAGTGAGGATGCCAACCTCAGGAAAGAGATCAGGCAGCTGAGGAGCCCGGACATTGGGAAGCTGCTTAGCGTCACCGGAATCATTAGAAAGAACACTGAAGTCCTGCCAAGACTGCAGAAAGCTGCATTCATCTGTTCTGTCTGCGGGGAGATAACCTACGTCAACCAGGAGAGGGGGAAACTGGATGAGCCCCAGAAATGTTCATATGACCTTGAGAGCGGAGCAGACCACAACAAGGCCAAATTCAAGCTGAACCCAGACCTGTCAGAGTTTGTCGATATCCAGAAGGTTGAGCTGCAGGAGAATCCGGAGACCCTCCAAGGGGGATCCCAGCCCCAGAGAATAAGTGCCATCATGGAAGATGACATCGCCGGAAGGCTCTTTCCGGGAGACCGTGTCACAATTGACGGAGTCATACGGGCCGAACAGAAAAGGCAGGGAAATGTCATGCTAACTGAGTATGACATATACTTCTATGCCATCAATTACAAAAAGGCCAAGGAACTGGAAGAGATCAACATAACTCCTGAAGATGAGCGGGAAATTATTGAACTTTCCAAGGAGCCAGGCATCATTGACAGGCTTGCTTCTTCCATAGCCCCAACCATATATGGAATGGAAATGGTGAAGACAACCCTTGTGCTCCAGATGTTCGGGGGAGTCAGGAAGTTCATGAAGGATGGCACCTCAATGAGGGGAGATATACACATCCTGATGGTGGGTGACCCCGGAACCGCAAAATCGCAGCTGCTGAAGTACATGACAGAAATCTCCCCAAGAGGGGTCTTCGCGTTTGGCAGGGGCTCCAGTGCGGCTGGCCTGACGGCTGCTGCAGTGAGGGACGATTTCGGAGAAGGGCGATGGACCCTCGAAGCCGGTGCCTTGGTTCTTGCAGACAATGGCTTTGCCGCAATTGATGAGCTTGACAAGATGGATGAGCGGGACACCGCAGCCATGCATGAGGCCATGGAGCAGCAGACAATAACTGTCTCAAAGGCGGGAATCATGGCCACGCTGAAATCGAGGTGCTCGATCCTTGGGGCGGCAAACCCGAAATTTGGAAGATATGACCAGAACAGGAGTATAGTGGATCAGATAGATTTCCCTCCACCCCTGCTGTCAAGGTTTGATGTCATTTTCAAGATCATTGACAAGCCTGAAAGGGCCAGCGACGAAAGGCTGGCAGACCACGTGCTGAAGGCGCACCGGGTGGGTGAAATTTACAGAAGCCTTGAGAACAACGAGATTTCGGACCTTGAAATTCCCGAGGAAGAGGGTTTCGCGCCCCCAATTGAAAAGGATGTCATCAGGAAATATGTGTCCTATGCAAAGTCGAGAATATTTCCAAGAATGTCTGATGAAGCCATCAACCTGCTCAGGGACGAATACGTGAGCACCAGGAACAGCAACACAGACTCAATACCGATTACTGCGAGGCAGCTGGAATCAACAATAAGGCTGGCTGAGGCTGCAGCAAAGGCCAGGTTGTCATCAATCGTGACCGAGGGAGATGCCCTGCTTGCGAAGAACATAGTGGACTACTACCTCAAGGATGTCTCCATGACCAATGGAGTGGTGGACATTGACATCCTTCTGTCAGGGACCAGTTCAAAGCAGCGCGGAGATTTCGAAAAAGTCTTTGACATAATCAAGGAGATAAAGAAGGAAGGCCATACGCCAACCATTGATGACGTGACTGCCCTTGCAGTTTCAAGGGGAATGACAGAGGAAAGCACCCTTGAAGCAATCAGCAAACTGAAGAAAATGGGCCAGATATACGAACCTGGCCTTGGCAAGGTGGATGTGATCGGATGAGCGAGAAAATAACAATGAAGCTTGTGCATACACAGGGAGAGATAGTTCTTGCAGCAGCCGATTCAGAACTTATAAATCAGGACATCAGGGAGGGGAAGCTACACCTAAACATTTCTCCGGCTTTTTATGGCGACACTGGGGTCTCAGATACCACTTTCATTTCTTCCATGGGCCTCTGCACCATTGCAAACCTTGTTGGGAAACACGTTGTCGACCTCGCAATAAGGAATGACTTCATAGACCGTGACAACATTATCTATATCAGCAAAGTGCCGCACGCACAGTTTGCCAGGATTATTGAGTGAGGCCGATGGCAGAGCAGCAGCTTAGGAAAGAGGAGCTGGTGAGGAGTGTCTTCGAGAACATCCAGGACCGTTATGATCTCCTGGATTCCATAATATCCGCAGGAATGGACCAGAGATGGAGGCGCAAGCTGATAAGAAGCCTGAATCTCGAAGAGAATTCCGAAGTACTTGACTGTGGAGCTGGAACCGGAAAACTCACCCGCATGATCCTGAACTCATGCCCGACATGCAGGGTCACATCCCTGGACATAACAGAAGGGATGTTCAGGCCCTCAATACTGCCTGACTGCAAATTCGTTGTGGCAAGTGCCCAGGATATGCCTTTTGATGACCAGAAATATGATGCGGTAGTGTCAGGTTATCTCACAAGGAACCTGGAGAGCGTTGACAAATACTTCTCAGAAGCATACAGGGTCCTGAAACCCGGGGGCATGTTCGCCAACCTCGATATCTACAACCCCACTCTGCCTGGATTTTCTCAGCTTTTTGGAATTTACTTCTACCATTTCGTGCCATACCTTGGTGATCACGTGACAAATTCCACTTCCTACACCTATCTGGCAAAATCAGTGAAAAATTTCCACTCTCCGGAGGTTATACGGGAAAAAATAGCTGCAGCCGGCTTCAGTGAAGTGGGCATGAAAAAAATGATGCTGGGCTCAATTGCCCTGCACGTTGGCACCAAGCAATAATTTCAGGAAAGTGTGACTGCTTCAGACTTCTCTGTTACAGGTTCTGTCACGACTGCTGTCCCATATGCCACAATTTCCGTCATGTACTGTGCGATGTCTGATGTGTCAAACTGCATGTCGAGGACAGCGTTCGCGCCAACCCTTTCGGCTTCCGCAACGAGGCGTTCCTGCGCAAGGTTCCTGGCTTCGTTGAGCATTTCAACATATTCCTTGATCTCTCCCCCTTTCAGGCTCCTGAGGCCAGCCATCACATTTCCGCCAAAACCTCGGCTGCGGACAGTTATTCCCCAGATCGTGCCCTTCACTTCCTTCACCCTGTGTCCCGGTACGTAGTTGGTCGCCACGACTATAACATTTGTCATTGCCGGAATAAATGATATGAGGTTAAATAAATTGCCAGGCTGCGCGAATAATTAATATTTAATGTCGTAAAATAGTCACTAATGTTTAAATAAATGGCATTAATGCGAATTACTATGCTCACTACGCAGGATGTTTCGATCATACCGGATCAATGGTACAATGTTGTGCCTGACCTTCCCAGACCTCTTCCGCCTCCTGTGGACAGGAATGAGGAAAATTCCTCCATTGAGCTCCTGAACAATATACTCCCAAAAGCCATTCTGAAACAGGAGTTCACATTTCAGCGATACACCAAGATACCTGAGGAGGTCCAGGAATTATATGCCCAGATAGGCAGGCCCACTCCACTTTTCAGGGCATATGGACTTGAGAGGCATCTCGGATATGCGGGCAAGATCCTGATCAAGTATGAAGGGGCCACAATAACGGGTTCCCATAAGATCAACACGGCAATTCCCCAGGCAATATTTGCCAGGGATGAGGGCTTCAGCGGTGTTGTCACCGAAACAGGCGCCGGTCAATGGGGAACCGCAACTTCTGTGGCTGCCTCCTTTGCAGGAATCACCTCTAAGGTCTTCATGGTGAGGGTAAGCCTGAACCAGAAGCCGCTGAGGAAGCAGATCATGGAACTGTATGGTGCCAACATTGTGGCATCACCCTCGACAGAAACAGAATACGGGAGAAGCGTACTAAAGGAAAGGGCAGAGCACCCGGGGACCCTGGGCATAGCAATAAGTGAAGCTGTGGAGTACGCGCTCGAGAATCATGTCCCCTACATGCTTGGAAGCGTTTTCAATTCGGTTCTCACCCACCAGAGTGTGATAGGACTTGAAACAGAGAAACAGCTTGAGATAATGGGTGAACAGCCCGATGTCCTCATTGGATGCGTGGGGGGCGGGAGCAACTTCGGAGGTTTCACCTTCCCGCTCATGAAGAAATTCAAGGATGTGGAGATCATAGCCTCCACAGCTTCAGAGGTCCCCAAGTTCTCCAAAGGCCAGTACAAGTACGATTACGTGGATTCTGCAAAGATTCTTCCCTCAATAAAGATGTATTCTCTGGGATCTGATTTCGTCCCTGAAAAGATATACGCAGGAGGATTGAGATACCATGGCGCTTCACCTTCCATTTCCATGCTCGTGGAATCAAGCCGGGTCAAATCCAGTGACATGGAGGAATCAAAGGTCATCGATGCGCTGAAGACCTTTGCCAGAACCCAGGGAATAGTTGCTGCACCTGAATCCGGCCATGCAATAGCCACCGCAATTCAATATGTGAAAGACCACCCGGACGACAGGAAGACGTTGGTTGTCAATGTGAGCGGTCACGGCCTCATGGACATGTCCATATTCAGCCGGTGATCTGCTTGAGGCCCATAATACTCTACTTCACTGCCAATTATCCGGACAGGAAGACACTTTCAGCCTTCTTATCAGAAATAGACCCTGAAATAGTGAAATACGTGGAAATAGGAATACCAACTGAAAACCCACTTTATGATGGCCCCGCAATAAAGACCACCCATTCGGTGGCAAGGGGTCAGTACGAAAATGAAGACCTTGCCCTGCTGGCCGATACCATAAATAGCAGGGGCATGGAAACAGACATTCTTGCCTACCGTGAAGTATTTCATGAGGAACCGGGCGAGTACGCCAGCTACCTCAGGGATTCAGGAGTTTCCGGTGCAATAGTTCCTGATCTGCTCACAGACTACTTTGACAGCAGGGTTGAATTCTTGCACAAGTTAGAGGGTAAGATTTCATATATACCATTCTTCAACCCTCCAACTCCCGATTCTGTTATCGAGGAAATTTCTTCATTGACAAATTCCTGGATATACTACGGGCTTCAGCCCTCCACCGGAATTACGGTTCCATATGACCCGGTGGAGGTTTCATCAAGAATCTTCAGCCTTGTCAGGAATAGGGAAATCAATTTTGGATTCGGCGTAAGGTCAGTAAATGATGTTTCAGAGATTATAGGCCTTGGTAGCAGTGGAGTGGCAATTGGCAGCATGCTAGTCCCAATGCTGAAGCAAAAGGACATTGAGAGATTCAGGGCCTTCCAGTCTGAACTCCGGAGCGTGATACAGCTTGCAGAGTGAGTTCAACAGTGAAGCCAGAATTGAACTGGAAGAGGAATTCAACCTATTGCTCCAGGAAGGCACAGATGAGCAGAGGGCACAGTTTCTAAGGGGCCTCCACGAAAGTGGTGAGAGGCCCGAACAGGTCACCATTCTTGCAGCCCTTCTGAGGGAACGCGCAAAGCTTTCCCCTGTCACTGAAGCCTCAGACATCGTGGGAACCGGGGGAGATGGAATGAACACCATCAATGTCAGCACCGCTGCCTCAATCCTGCTGAGTTCAACCGGGATCAGAATCGCAAAACATGGGAATTTTGGGGCAACCAGCAACAAGGGCAGCGCCGATTTCCTGAAATACCTGGGATATCAATTCGAGATGGAACAGGATAACCTTGAAGAAAGGCTCAGGGATAGTTGCTTCGCCTTCATCCTTGCCCCCATGTACAACAGCAGCTTTGCAAAATTTGCTGGCGCCAGAAAGATGCTCCCCTTCAAGACTGTTTTCAATTACCTGGGCCCCCTGACAAACCCTGCAGATCCGTCTGTAATGATGCTAGGAGTAACAAGCAGGAGCATAAGCGAGCTTTACACCAATTACCTGCTCTTGAATTCCAAGGCTGGCTGCGTAGTATTTTCAGATGATGGAATGGATGAAATATCACCGGTTGCCGGTTCCAATATAAACTTCGTGAATGGTGGAAAGGTTGAGGAGGTTAAATTCGACCCTTCCGGATTGCTCAGAAGCAAGGTCAGGCTGAGCGATATATCCAGGAAGGAAGCTGAGCCTTCCTTCAAACTGACTCTTGCAGGGCTTGAGGGGAAGAACATGCCTGCCTCAGAGTTCATTTCCCTCAATGCTGCAGTTGCAATGTTCGTGAATGGCAAATTCCCAACTGTGGAGGATGCCTATGGCGAATCCATGAGGCTGCTGAAATCGGGATATGTCGGGGAGCACCTGAGAAACATAGTTGAGGGCCGGAGGTGATCCAGTGATCCCAAAGATAAAGGTATGCGGAATCACCAACCTGGAAGACGGGAAATTTGCCGCTTCCGCAGGAGCCTCCATTATAGGTGTTGTACTTTCTGACCGTTCCCCGAGGAAAGGCTCTCCAGAACTCGTTGTTGAACTTTCCAGATCGGGGATGAGTGTTGCAGGCGTTTACACTGACATGATTTCCGCAAAAAGGGATGCAACTGAAGAGGAATTCATACAGCTGCATTTTCCCCACGGAAGAAAGGAGATCGAGCATGTTCACGAACAACTTGGAAAGAGGACAATTTCCGTGGTGTTCCCCGAAAAAAATGCGGCATTTCTTTCCGAGGCCAAGGAAAAACTTGCAGAAGGGACTGATCTTGTCCTTGCTGACTTTGGGAGAAGCATCACTCCCGAAGACCAGGAAACAATCCATGACCTAGAAGGATACCGGATTGGGCTCGCGGGCAAAATATACTCTGACAACCTGCAGATAGTGCTTAAATCCAACCCTTATTTTATCGACCTGAGCAGCAGGCTTGAGTCGTATCCCGGCAAGAAGGACCACGAGAGGCTGGGGGAATTCATGGAGGCGTTCAGACATGAAGCATCCGCTCTTTGAGAGTGTGAAGGCCCTCAGGGAAGAGGGGAAGGACTTTGCCTACATTTGCAGATTCAAGGATCTAGAAAGGGAAAAAGGAGAAGAATTGCTCTTCGAGACCGATGAGAAACCAATCCTGTCCAATGATGCCCCAGAGAAAACCCTCAATGTGACGATCCCGGAAATCATTGATGGAATGGATGGAGGGAGAGACAAACTGGTTCCTGTTTTCCTGTCATACGAGCTGATAGAGAGCATCTACGGGCTTAAACTTAGAAACAGGTCCACATGGCCACTTGTCGGGACAATAATCCCAAGCAACATGCAAAGGGCTGAATTTTATAGGAACACCCCCGGATATTCAAGATTGAGATCTGATTTCTCAAAGATCAGCGACACGAGCAAGGGCATCCTGGAAAGCAACATACTGGAAGTGAGGGAACGAATCAGGAACGGTGAAATGCTTCAGACAGTTCTGTCCAGCCGTTTCGATGTCAAGGATTTTGACGCCTTTGAATTGATGAAATACATGATGCTGCAGGACAGGTCAAGGTATGTTTATTTCTACAGGTTCGGGCAATATGAGGTAATTGGAAGCTCACCAGAGAGTGTTTTCGTGAGGCAGGGGAAAAGCCTTACAATACACCCAATAGCTGGCACCAGGAGAAGAGCGGACGGCCCAGATCCAGTGTTGATCCAGGATCTCCTCGCTGACAACAAGGAACTCTGCGAACACCGGATGCTGGTTGACCTGGCCAGGAATGACCTGTCCAGAGTCTGTGAGCCTGGTTCTGTCAAGGTAGCCTCAAACATGGTTCCAGAGAAATTTTACTCTGTCATTCACCTGACAAGCGTTGTGAATGGGACACTGATGAGCAATGTCAAGCCATTTGACATCGTTTCAGCGGTTTTTCCTGCAGGCACAGTGAGTGGTGCCCCCAAACGGAGAGCCATGGAAACAATTGACAGGTATGAGAGAACAGGCAGGGGTGTCTATGGCGGTTCAGTGGGTGTGATCGGAAAAGATGTTGCAGACCTGGCTTTGCCGATTAGAACGGTCTACCGAAGTAAATCAGAGGCTTATGTCCAGGCAGGAGCAGGCATAGTGAAGGATTCCGTCCCCGACACTGAAGTGAATGAAATGATGGCAAAGGCAAACACAATCATGGCAGGTGGGTTATCATGCGCCTGATGCTCTCAGACAACCGCGATTCGTTCACCTACAATATTGTGCACCTTCTGCGTTCAATGGGTCTTGAGGTGGATGTTTATGACAATTTCACCCCGGTGGAACAAATTGACGCATCCAAATATGACGGGCTCATAATCTCTCCAGGGCCCGGGAATCCTCTGGTGGACTCAGACAGAGGCAACGGCTTCCAGCTTCTCGAAAGCTCCGATTTCCCCGTTGTTATGGGGATCTGCTTTGGCCACCAACTCATAGCGGCCTACCTTGGTTGCAGAATATACAGAACTGAGAACCTTTATCATGGAGAGATTGACAGGATTGCTGTTACAGGCCATGGGCTCATGGAAGGGTTGCCGGATGAATTTGAAGCTGTGAGATACCACTCACTGGCTGTAGATCCTGGAAAGCAACTCATCCAGGATGCGGTGTCCATTACCGATGGGAGCCTGATGGCATACCATACCAAAGACGGAAAGTATTATGGGATACAATTCCACCCTGAAAGCTACTATTCCCAGCATGGTAAGAGCATAATGGAGAATTTCATAGGTGAGGCCATTGAACGTAGTGGAAAGAATATACAGCAGGAACTCCAGTAGAGAGGCAGTTCCCTTCAGCAGGACAAGGATGCCGATTTCCCTTTCTGGAAACCTGAGAAAGATCAAGGAATCCGGTGAAACAGGTATTATTGCTGAGTTCAAGAGAAATTCTCCCTCAGGTTTCACCAACCATAATTTCCCTGATATCACGCCCTATTTCCAGCAAATTTCTCGATACTCCAGGGTGGGCGGCTTCAGTGTCCTGACGGAACCCGACCATTTCCACGGAAGCTACGGGGACATAACACAGGTACAGGAGTTCGAAACCCCCATACTTGACAAGGATTTCATCTCCACGAGGAAAATGGTTGAAAATGCCTACAACTGTGGTGCGGATGCAATCCTCCTGATACTTGATTTTCTTCCAGAAAATGAGGTCTACATGCTTTCCGACTATGCATGGGAACTTGGCATGGAATCATTGATCGAATTCCATGATCCTGGTCTGGTTGACATGATTCAGAAAGGGAATAGCAGGCTTTTCGGCTACAACAGGAGGAACCTGGTAACACTGGAGATGGAACCCATGGAGGAAGAACTGAAAACTGTGCTCGCAGAGCATGCAATACAGGTAGTCCTGGAAAGCGGTATAACAGCAGAATATGCAGCGAGCCACGACCTGTCAGGATATTCGGGGCTCCTGGTGGGCACATCAATCCTACAGGGCAATATGCTGTAGATTTCATCGGCAAATCCTCAGAGATTCTCAGAAGCAGATATATAATCTCACCTCATTCTCATATGTGGTTATCACCAAGATCGTTGCAACAATCGGCCCATCAAGCTTCGACCATGACATTCTGAAGGAGATGTACAAGCAAGGGCTTTCAATTGTTCGCATAAACACGGCGCATATCAAGCCTGGCTATATTGCAAAGGTGAAGGAACTGACCTCCAGCATGAACAGGGAGACCGGACGACATGTGGGAATCATGGTGGACCTCAAGGGGCCGGAACTGAGGACGGGAGAATTCCCGGGTGGCAGCCTTACTGTGTCCAGAGGGGAAAAGTTCCAGATCACTGCAGATGGAAATGGCAGGATATCTTTCAGCCATCCAGAAATTTATGATACGCTATCACCAAAAGACATGATTCTCCTGAGCGACGGGAAAATTGCCATGAAGGTGATTTCAGCTGAAGGGGATTCCATCATTCTGGAATCACAGGATGATGGGATTCTGAGGGACAGGAGCAGGGTGAACATTCCAGGGAAGTTCCTTCCACTCAGCAATCTGACCGATAGGGACAAGGGGTACCTTAATGAAGGGCTGGAGGCGGGGGTTGACATGTTTGCCCTCTCCTTTGTCCAGAGAAAAGAGGATGTGGAATCCCTTGAAGAAATGATAATGGAAAGGGGCGGTGACCAGTTCATTGTCTCCAAGATCGAGACCAAGAGTGGTTTCCAGAACATAAGGGACATCGCGAGAGTTTCAGACTTCATTATGGTGGCAAGAGGCGACCTTGGTGTTGAACTCCCCCTCAAGGAGGTTGTGATGGCCCAGAAAAGGATAATCGAGGAATCGCATATGCAGGGCGTTCCAACCATTGTTGCAACCCAGATGCTTGAGACCATGATCAAATCAAGCAGCCCAACCAGGGCTGAAGTGGCTGATGTCACCAACGCAATCATGGATAACGCGGATGCACTGATGCTCTCCGCTGAAAGTTCCATTGGGGATTACCCTGCGCTTGCGGTGAAATACCTGAAGGACATTGCAGAATTCGTGGAATCCAAGAACGTGGAACTTTCGGAGCCCAGGGAGTTTTACGGAAACCATGTTGCATATTCAATAGCCAGGGCGGCAAAGGTGATCTCAAATGACATAAACGCAAATGCAATAGTCGCCTTTACCAAAACGGGAAACACTGCAAAAATGCTTTCCGCTGTGAGGCCGAACGTACCAATTCTTGCGGCAGTAACGTCCGGCTCACTGGCCTGCAAACTCAACCTGTACCGCGGCGTTGATCCGGTTGTGCTTGATGCTGAGGCCGAAAATATAGATCCTGTGGAAGCGCTTACTAAAATTGAAAAAACAACCTCCCTGAAAAAGGGAGACAGGGTGATCATCACTTCCGGAGCCCCATATTTCCTTTTTGGCGGAACAAATGAGGTTAGGGTGGCCACCGTGGGAAATTTCATCGGCAGGGGTTATTCCACAGGAAAGAGCGTGAAAGGCAGGATATTCACACCGACTTCAGGTGCAGGCGATATACTGCTGCTGAACGATGCCATATTCCCTGAGGAAATAAACGCAGGGAAGCTCAAGGCAGCGATTTTTGTTCCCGCAGTCTCTGCAAAGCTGAAAGAGTCTCTCCGTGAAAAAGGGCTGACGGTTGTGTACAATACAAAATTGGCCAGAGAAATAAAGGTAAATGAGATAGTGCATATTGATGGCGCAACTGGTGTTATCACAGCATGATGGAATTGCGCACGATAATATTCAAGTGTTCTATCACCCTGTGGATTCAGTAAAATTAGGTGTCAGCATGAGGCCGTATTTGGTTCGATATGTATAAATACATTTTCGGGCTTTCGGCGCATTGCACATCTTCGGTGGTAAGTAAATGAAAGACGGAGATTTTATCAAACTCAACTTTGAAATGTATGTTGGGGAAGACAAGAAAATGGTTTCTACCAACAGCGAACAGCTTGCGAAAGACAATGATATTTATGATGAGAATGTCCACTACAGGGAAGCAGTCCTGATTGTAGGGTCTGAGAATCTCTTCAATGAGATAAATGAATCATTCAAATCAGCAGAGGAAGGAAAGGAGTACGAAGTCACCATAACTCCTGAAAATGCCTATGGAGTCAGGGACTCCAAGAATATTAAAGTCCACACTGTGAGGGAATTCCAGAGGCACGAAATAGACCCCGTCCCAGGAAAGGAGATCACTCTTGGCAACAGGAGAGGGAGAGTCATTTCTGTCACGCCCGGAAGGGTCCTCGTGGATTATAACCACCAGTGGGCAGGAAAATCGGTCCTTTACAAGTACAAGGTGCTTGGCGTTGTCGACTCTGAAGCAGAGAAAGTGAAGGCACTCATAGATTATAACTACAGTGTGGACTCAGGGAAGTTCACCGTGACAGTGAAGGGAAAGAACATTGAGATCACTGCTCCAGAGGAATCCAAGTTTGATCCTGTCTGGATCGAGTCAAAATACAGGCTTGTCAATGACATCAGGAAGTACTTCCCGCATCACGATGTCAAGATAGTTGAGGTCTACAAGGGCGAAGAAGAAAAGCCGAAGGAAGAGGAAAAAGCCGAAGAAGCCCCCGCAGAATCCAAGAAGGAGGAATCCGTGAAGGAAGAAAAGCCGAAGGAAGCTCCTGCCAAGGATGAAAAGAAAACTGAGGAGAAGCCCAAGAAAACAGCAGCAAAGAAGCCAAAAGCTCCTGCAGAAGCCGGAAAGACAAAGAAGACCACAACCAAGAAATCGGCAGAAGGGGAGTCAAAAAAAGTTGAGCCAAAGAATACAAAGTAAATTTGTTCTGAAGGAAAAGAAGGAGGAGCACCTCCTGAATTTCTCCCAGAAGCTCAGGGAGCTTTCGGAGAATATATCTGTCATTTTAGTTTATCCCAAATACCAAGGCAATATTGGGGCAATAGCCAGGCTCATGAAAAACAGCGGCCTCACCGACCTCAGGATAGTTTCACCCATTGAAATCGAAAATGAAGCAGTCTACAGGGCTATGCACGGAAAGGACATTCTTGAGAATGCATCCAGATTTGATTCTCTTGAGGAAGCTGCCAGGGGTTTCTCAGTTGTTGCTGCAACTTCCAGCTCGCCCACTTACAGTGACAGGAAATTCCTGAGGCTTCCGGTGACCCCGGAAACGTTCTGGAAGACAAACCTGCACACCGCAAAGAAGATAGCCCTTGTATTTGGGCGTGAGGATGATGGCCTTCACAACGATGAGATCGAGGCATGCAATTCCTTCATATTTATACCCGCAAACCCGGATTACCCGGTCTACAATCTATCCCACGCTGTGAGCATCATCCTGTACGAGATGGTCAAGCAGCTTCCTGAGAGTGATTCGGAGATCATTGAACCCATAACACCTGAGAATTTTGAGCTGCTTCTCAAAGGCGCAGGAGATTTGCTTGACATTATCAGTTATCCGGACTACAAGAGGGCAAACGCCGACATGATGATGAAGAAAATAGCGTCCAGGACAAAACTGACACAATCGGAGTTCTATAAAATCATGGGGGTGCTGAGATTTCTGAAATACAAGGCATCTGGAAGTGAACCTCCCGATAAGGGGAAGCAGGACAAGGGGATGCAGAATTGATCTCCAGCCAAGCCAAATCTATCCTCAGAAAACTTTTATTAACAATTCAGTATCAGGTAGCATTACCGGTCGAACAGTATGTCACTTAAACCAGATAATAAGGAAAATCCTGTCCTCAAGGAAACAATTGAGGAGTTAACTAAAATATCAAGAGAGAGCAGCTCGCCATTCTGGAGAGATATAGCCAAGAGGCTAAACGGTTCAAACAAGAATCTTGCCAGCCTCAATCTGGGGAAACTAGAGGGCCTCGTTAATGATGGAGAGACCGTAGTGGTTCCTGGAACACTGCTTGGATTTGGATACTTTGAAAAGAAAGCCACACTCTCAGCGCTCAGAATATCGAAGAGTGCTGCTGAGAAAATAAAGAAGAGCGGCGGGGAGACCAAGACCCTTGTAGACCTCGCAAAGGAAAACCCCAAGGGTACAAACATCAAGATTCTCAGGTGAATAGCCTTGAAAGTTATAGACGGAAATAATTTGGTTTACGGCAGGCTGTCAACACAGGTTGCAAAGCTCCTGCTTGAGGGCGAGGAGATAGTCATAGTGAATGCAGACAAGGTTGCAGTTACCGGTTCAAGAGATTTTGTCCTTGGAAAATTCAGGGAAAGAAGGGATATAGGCAGTGTTAGGAAAGGCCCATTCTATCCAAGAACGTCCAATCAGATCCTCAGGAGATCCATAGGGGACATGCTTCCAAAGAAAAAGGCTAAAGGGGCAGACGCACTCAAAAGATGCAAAGTGTTCAGCGGGATTCCACCGGAATTCAAGGACCAGTCGTTTGAGACAGTTGAATCCGCCAGAAATGACAGGTCCAGCAGGTTTGTCACACTGAGCGAAGTTTCCAAGAACCTCGGAGGCAAGTATTAAAATGAAGAAAACAGGAGTAATCATAACCTCTGGAAAGCGCAAAACAGCTGTTGCCAGAGCAATCACAAGGAAGGGGAATGGGCAGATTACAATAAACGGATACCCAGTAGAATTCCACCCGGTTGAACTTTTGAGAAACAAGATCAAGGAACCACTTGACCTTCTCGGAGAAAAGGCTTCAACAATGAACATAGAAGTGAAAGTGTCAGGAGGAGGCCTAACAGGACAGGCCGATGCATCGAGAACTGCCATAGCAAAGGGAATCATTGAATTTCTAAAGGACGACAGTGTCGAAGAGATGTACAGGCAGTACGACAGGACACTCCTGGTGAATGACATCAGGCGCAAGCTTCCAAAGAAGCCAGCAGGAAGCGGTGCAAGAGCGAAGAAGCAGAAATCATACAGGTGATTATTTGATTATACCAGTGAGATGTTTCAGCTGTGGAAAGGTCATTGCATCCGACTACGTGAAATTCAGCGAAAAGCTGAAGGAAATCAGAGCCAATGGCAGGGAGCCCACCCATGAGGAGATAGCTTCCACCATGGACGACCTCAACGTCCACAGGTACTGCTGCAGAAGGATGATACTGTCCCACACTGACCTCATTGACGAAGTCTTACCATTTTCGTAAATGGGACCGTGGGGTAGTTTGGTATCCTACCAGCTTGGGGTGTTGGTAACTTGAGTTCAAATCTCAGCGGTCCCATACCCTTAAATTATATATCTCAGCAACTCTAGACGTTTATACACCAACTTTTTATGTGCAAAAATACTAAATCAGCCCTGCATATATTTGCCTGTGACCGACCCCGTTTCTCTGGAAAAAATAAAGCCATGGGATGTGGCACTTAAGATACATGAACTGAGCGAGACAGGCAGCAATGAGCATCAATCGGCCAAGTTCCTTTCAGACATACTGAGAGCACATGGTTTCAGGATCACTGAAAATTATGGCCAAATTCCCACGGCTTTCAGGGCCGAGAAAAAAGTGGGATCCGGCAAGCCAACCATAGCATTTCTTGCGGAATATGACGCACTTCCCGGAATAGGTCATGCCTGCGGCCATAACCTCATCGCAGCCTCCGCGGTGTTTTCGGCCATTGAGGCTGCCAGGATAATAGATGATGGAAAGATCGTGGTCATAGGAACTCCGGATGAAGAGGGAAGCGGCAAATACTCTGGTTCAAAGATCCTCATGGTGAACAGGGGCCTGTTTGACGACCTTGACCTGGTACTGGGTTCACATCCTTCAGATTCATGGGATGTTGGGAGGCAGTCCCTCGCGGTCCAGGATTTTGAGATCACATTCAAGGGGCGGGCCTCTCACGAAGCGGGAAACCCGAACCGGGGAAGGAGCGCGCTTGATGCCGCGTTGCTCACATACACTGCGGTCAATATGATGAGGCAGCATGTCAGGAGGGATGCCAATGTGGTGATACATGGAATCATAAAGGAAGGTGGCACCGCTTCAAACGTCACTCCTGAAAAGGCTGTTCTTGTTTATGGGATTAGATCCTCGGATATTGAATATCATGCGGAACTTGTCACAAGGTTCAAGAAGATCATTGAAGGCTGCACCATCGCAACCGAGACCACATATGAGTTAAAGGAGATAGGTCCACTCTTCGCCACCACAAAGATGGCCCCCACCCTTTCAGGTTTCATAAGAAACCTACTTCTTGACAGGGGAATCAAGTGTCCGCCGCTTGAAGAGACATTTGCGGAACAGCCGGGCGGATCCACAGACTTTGCAAACGTTTCCCAAGCCAAGCCTGCCCTGGAGGTGGATTTCCAGATCGCCCCCAAGGGAACCCCATGGCATTCGAGAGCTTCCCTGGAAGCTGCAAGATCCCCCAGGGCCAGTGATGGGCTGGACTCAATCATAGAGGTACTGAGCAAGACGGCTCTGGAATTTACGAAAAACCGGAAGTTCAGGGAAAACATATACGGCGACTTCAAGAAATACTGAGTTTCAGAAATGAAGCCCGCACCACATTTCCTGCGATGCAGGACAAGATTAAAATCAGATTGCCTATATGCATACCTATATTCACGATGCGGAAAACCAAAAAGATTTCCAATGCGTCAGCTGAAATGTGATTAAAATGGCAGAGAGAGGTTCTTCACCGACAAAGAAACAGATTGATTTTCTTAACAGGCTCAGAGAAGCTTCTGGAGAAAGAGAGGAGGCAGTTTCACAATTCCTTAAGGATGTTGGAAAGGGAGACATACAGGAGCTCAGTGTGCCGGAAACTTCTGACCTGATCGATTCACTCAAAAAGATAAAAGTTGAGGGCGAGACCATGTCGGGTGGCTATGCAACGGGGAAGCAGATCAGTTTCCTCACGAATCTCCAGGATACAGAAGAAAGAAGGGCGAAAGCCAAAGACTATCTGGACGGCATAGGAAAAGCTTCCGTAAATGAACTCTCCATAAACGAGGCTTCAGAGCTCATAGACACGCTAATGAAGATGCCCAGGGGAGAAAGGCTTGACGCGTCAGAAATGGGCCCGACAGGCAAGCAGATCAAATTCATACAGAGCCTTGCCAAGAACCAGAATGGCACTGACACCGTGAGTGCTTACCTCAAAAAAGTGAAGAAAGGGTCTCTTGAAGAACTGACCAGAAAGGAAGCAAGCGAGCTCATTGAGAAATTGAAGAACTAGCCCGCATATTTTTAAATATTTTTAACTCACAACCCATAAAAGCCGGAGTCGGTGCCCACATTTTCATTATTCATATCTTGCCATAACTACTAAATGATAGCACCATGTCGTACCATGGGCAACTTGATTGAAACCATAGTAGGATCTGCGAAACTGAAAGGTGTCGCAGATGCCATGAAGATAGGGGGAATGGTCGATTTGCTCAGTGCAGATGGCCCATATACACTTCTCTGCCCCCACGATGAGGCTTTTGCACAGGTACCAAGAAGTCTCTTAAATTCCATTCTGGAAAATAAGGAAGAACTTGCAAAAGTGATAAAGTACCATATCATCAGGGGATCTCTCACTTCAAGAGAACTCGCGCAGAAACTGAAGAATAAAGAGAGCCTTGAGGTTGAAACTATGGAAGGGCACAGATTGGCTTTCAGGTATTCGGGCACACTGAAGCATCACTTCACGGTGAATGAATCATCCATTGTCTCAGCAGATATCAGAGCGGACAACGGGATCATTCACATTATTGACAAGGTCCTTTTCATTTCACCAGAAGAATGACTGTAGTCTAAAGGCCTATTCCTCCATCCACCACGAGCGTATGTCCTGTTATGAAGCTATTTTCCGGATCTATCAGAAACTTGACTGCTCTGGCAACGTCTTCTGGCTCCCCCCATCTTGACATTGGAGTCATTCTTGCTATCTTGCTGCTGAAAGCCTCGTTTTCCCATCCACCACGGTTAATGTCTGTTCTGACATATCCCGGGGCTACACAATTGACCCTTAGCCTTGGGGCCAGTTCCCTGGCAAGTCCCCTCGTGAGGTGAATCAGGGCTGCCTTGGAAGCCTGGTATCCATGTGCCCAGGGATCTGCCCTGAACCCATACACAGATGAGATGTTAATTATTGAACCTCCGTCATCCAGTTGGGTGTGCAAGTTTCTGGCAAGCAGAAAAGGAGCGGACATATTGAGATTGATGATCTTCTCCCATTCCTGGTTTGTGATTTCATCCAATTTGCTTCCCCTGTAGATTCCTGCATTGTTGACCAATCCGAAGAGCCTGGCGCCACTGTCCTTTATGCTGCTGGAAAAGTCCTCAAGTTTGTCAGTGGAGGAAAGGTCGACCCGACGGCTTTCGACTGTAACGCCTGCATTCCGTAGTTCTTCCTCTGTGTTCACAGCCTCATCATACCCCGAGTTGTATGTGAATATAATGTTGTAACCGCTGCGAGCCAGTTCCAGCGAAATTGCCTTTCCTATTCCCCTGTTGCCTCCGGTCACAAGAATCTTCCTGCGTTGATCTTCATGAGCCATATTATCCATAAGGCATCCACCAGTAGATATTCTTTGAGTCGGTCCCCGAGAATTAGGAGGACCTTAGCTTCTGAAGTGCGTCTAAGGCCTCTTTCACATGCCTCTTGGCATTTATCTGTGAGTTGAAGACGTGTGCAATTGTTCCGTCCCTGGATATGACAAAAGTTGTCCTGGGAGGCATTATTGAGCCCTTGACATCATACTTCACCCGTATCTCCTTCTTTGGATCGCTGAGAAGGGTGAACTGGAGGTTATGGTGTTCCTTGAATTTCTTGTGTGACTCCGCACTGTCAGAACTCACTCCCAGCACTTCTGCATCCATTTCCCTGATGCTTTCCCACTCATCCCTGAAAGAGCAGGCTTCTGCTGTGCAGCCAGGTGTCTCGTCCTTCGGGTAAAAGTACAGCACTACCTCCTTTTCCTTGAGCACATCGCTCAGCTTTACAACACTGCCATCATCGGAAACAGCTTCAAAATCCGGAGCCTTATCCCCTATTTTCAGGACCATGCATAAACAGCGGGATGTATCATATAAAAATTGGGGAATTTAAGGTGAGTGTTCAATCATTCTCAGCCTTCTCAAGCTCAGCCCATTTCTTTTCCAGAGAGGTTTTAAGGTTGGTGGTCACTTCGCTCTTGTCCTGTTTCTTCCTCATTTCCTCTGGCGATCTGAGGCCCTCACCCACGTCATACCTGAAGTTTATAATCGAGGATTTCGAGGTCTTGTACCTGTTGGACAGTTCAGCTATCCTTGTATCTACCGAACTCAATACATGCTTCATGACACCATACTCCAGGGAATCCTGCAGTGCCCTTTGTATTACTTCCAGTACTGATTCGTTTTCCTGTCGTAATAGGTTTATTGCTGAAAGCTCATCGAGTCCCAAGGTGATAGTAACTTCTGTAAGTTCGTCAAAATCCTCGTCTCTCGGCTTTTCTGTCTTTTCTTTTCGTGAAGGCATATCTTACATCCTTTCTATTTGTAAGGATGGTTTCTATCTGAAGTTGATATAAATAATTTGAGGCTGAAATAAAGTGGCAACCAGATCACTCACTGTGACCTGGTAGCTGCGTCCCTGTAACCCATGGCATTGGCAAACTGAACATCATCAGAGGGAATCTTGATCATTGCGCCAGGGGCAAGAGATTCCAGTTTGTGCCCGATAAGGCTTGAACCTCCTCCAACGGGTATAAGGGCAGTGATCCTGTCCAATTCCTCCCTGAGGTTCTCTCTCAGCTTGTCAAGTATTTTTGCAGCCAGGTTGTTGAGTATTGGGTCTGAAACTGTTGGGCCTCCAACTTCCCTCTGCTTGAAGACAACTGTCTGTGAGATTGCCTCTCTTGCGATATCGGTTGGCACTATGAAACCAGTTTCCTTGGCAATGGCTTTGCCTATGCCTGAAACCACGTCCCCTATGCCTGCCTGTATGCTGAACGACATCTCCACCACTGGTTCCATGTTTTTGAGGTTAACGGTAAGGACATCAGTAGTTCTTGATCCTATGTCAATTACGACACCATACCCATACTGGGTCTTGATCAGTCCCTGGTCCAGCAGGTAAAGTGCTGCGCCAACGCCCTGAGGCCTCATGACGAGTTTTGAAATCTTGAATTTCCTGATTTCGCCTGAAACATCCTTTATTGTCATCTCCTTTCCTTCGAGGAATGCCTTTGCAGCTGCAACTTCATGCTCGAAGGTTCCGAGAGGGGTGCCGCTTCCAATTGTAAGTTCTGCAGTGCTGCCATCCTTTCCGGCCCCGCTCATCCAGAGGGCTCCGGCAAGAAGTGGTAGTGAATCCGGGTCGGAAAGCCTTCCGTCTCCCTGTGGTTCCCTTACGTTTGAGCCTGCCGCATTGTCGCCAAAGAAAAAAGGCTCGCCATCATCTATTGTCAGAACTGTGGTATTTCCCCCAAAGCCCCAGCTCTTTGACTCTGTAGGGGCCCACCTGGACGGGAACTTTTCCCGGCTTCCATCGCCCCCTATCACTTTTGTATCTCCATATCCCAAGTCAATTCCGATTGTTATCAAATTTCCTCACCTGTTTTCAAAAACCTGAAGCAAACAGTGTTTCCGCTGTGGATGTGGAGTGTCGATCTCCTGAATGCGGATTTACGTAGTACTTCTTGGGTAGAATGTACTGCAAAGCTGTTCTGTTCCAAGCTACCAACAATTAGCAAAATAGCATTTAAATTTTTGCATTGTGTGAGCCGTAATTCGTCATTGCTAAAACGGGATTTTCTAAGTTCCATGAAACAAATATATCTAAGATACATTTTTTAGCTATTATACTCATTTACGGGAAAGAACAATATTTTTGACTTATTTTAAATATTTACCTGCTATTACAAGGCATGGACACCATCGTTGACAAGATTTTCAACCATTCCCGCGACGTCAGCGCAAGGGCACTTGAACTGCGTGTACAGGAAGAAATCAAAAGAAGGATTGCTGATTCCATTATCACATCTTACGGGGCAATGAACGCCTCTCCTGTGGTTCTCGAAAAGAGGGGGCTTCTGCCATCTTCCGGCAAGTACAACTCTCCTGTTTACTTCACTCAAAATAATGCGTCGATCGACATATCCACATTCATAAATGGGTCCATGACCCGTTATCTTGACTACAATGACACGTACCTTTCCAAGGAGGCTCTGCACCCTTCAGACAATATACCTCCACTTCTTTCATTCGGCTATGCAATGGATTTGGACGGGGGGGCTGTCTCAAAGGCTGCATCCGTGGCATATGATGTGGTAGGGGCCCTGTCAGATGCGGTGTCCATCAGGGACCTGGGCTGGGACCACGTATCATATATCTCGATTTCCTCAGCTGCAGGAATCGGAAACCTTCTCTCTCTGGATGAGAAGAAATTTGAAAATCTTATCAATCTCGCGATCAACAACAATATCAGCCTGAGGCAGACCAGGGCTGGTGAACTCAGCATGTGGAAAGGTTGCACCGCAGCTGATGCAAGCAGAAATTCTGTATTTGCAGCGCTTCTTGCCCTGCAGGGCTTTACAGGACCATCACCCATATTCACTGGGGAGATGGGATTCTTCAAGCAGGTGTCCGGTGAATTTGACCTTGAACTGGGTTTTGGAAAGGTCCTGAAGACAATGATCAAGAATTTCCCTGTTGAGTATCATGCAATGAGTGCAGCAGAAGTTGCGCTTAACTTGCGGGACAGGATCAAGGGAAAGATTAAGCAGGTCAACGTTGAAACCTTTGAGGTAGCTAACCAGATCATAATCAAGGACCCTGAGAAACTCAGGCCAAAAACAAGGGAGACAGCTGACCACAGCATGCCTTACATTGTGGCTTACACCCTCAAATACGGAGCACCCACTCCGAACTCATACGATGACGACCACCTGAAAGACAAAGCCATCCTCGATATCATAGATGTTTCAAATTACAGGGTCACGGACAGATTCAATGAAATGTATCCGGAAAACCTACCTGTCAAGATACAGGTAATAACAGATACCGGCACCTACGAGGAAGAGATGGATGTCCCCAAGGGACACTTCAGGAAACCTTACACTTGGGATGACCTTGAGAACAAAGGCAAGCTTGTGATGGGCGAAGACAACGCCAGAATACTGATTAACTTCATGAAGGGCTTCGAGAAAAGGCAGATCAAGGAGCTGTTTGAGGTGATTTCCAGTGTCAATTTTAAAGGATAATGTGAACGGTGGCCCTGACAGGTTCAGGGAACTGTTGGACAGTGAATTTGTAATTGCCCCAGGAGTCTTCAATGGAATAAGTGCAAGACTGGCGGAAAATGCAGGGTTCAAATCCATATACCTTTCCGGGTCCGGTGTTGCAGGTGCAATGGGCCTTCCCGATCTGTCCGTGACCACTTCCACAGAAGTTGCGGAGGAAATAAGGAGAATATGCGCAGCTTCTTCACTTCCCCTTATTGTAGACGCGGATACGGGATTCGGCGAGCCAATCAATGTTGTGCGCACTGTGCGCCTTTTCGAAGAGGCGGGAGCTGCTGCCATTCATCTGGAGGACCAGGTGCTTCCCAAGAGATGTGGCCACCTCAATGGGAAGAAAATCGTGGAAAGGGAGGAGATGGTGAGGAAGATAAGAGTGGCTGTGGAATCCAGAAAAAACAGCAACTTCACAATAATTGCCAGAACTGACGCCCGATCTGTAATGGGAGTTGAAGAGGCAATTGAGAGGTCAAACCTGTACCTTGAAGCTGGAGCGGACATGATATTCACTGAAGCCCTTGAATCGCCAGATGAATTCACTAAGTTCGGCAGGGAGATCAAGGGACCGCTGCTTGCCAACATGACAGAATTTGGAAAGAGCCCACTCATGTCTGTGGAAGAGCTTGAGAAGGCAGGATATAATGCGGTCATTTTTCCACTGACAGCGTTCAGGGTAGCGCTGAAATCAATGAAGAACACTTATGCGGAAATCATGAATAATGGTACACAGAGAGATTACATGGAGAATCTCATGACCAGAACAGAATTTTACGATCTCATAGGGTACGACACCTATGAGAAAGAGGACAGAGAGCTGTCTGAAATCAGAGGGAAGTGAATCGATGGAGGAAATCAAGGTTCCAAAGGGACTTGCAAATGTAATAGTTGACAGCACAGCCATAGCCACAACCGATGCCTCAGGCAATCTATTGTACAGGGGATACAAAACCGCCGATCTTGTGGACCACAGCGATTTTGAAAGCACTGCCTACCTGATTGCGTATGGTGCTGTGCCAGGAAAAGAGGAAAAAGAGAAGTTTGTTGAGAAGTTGAAGGGCTTCTATGGAGTATCTCAAGAAGTCAGGGAAGTTATATCCATCCTGAAGGAAAAGGACATGATGAGATCGCTCCGTTCCCTTGTTTCACTATATCCCTATGAAAGCAAGGATGACGACAGTTTGATGCTGGAGATGGCTGCCAAGTTCCCAGAACTCATATCACTCTCATACAGGCTGGCAAGAGGGCTTGAACCGCTTGAGCCAGTTGAAGGGACATTCACTGAGAGGTTCTACCACCTTATCACTGGGAGGAATGAGCCGGAAAAGGCGAGATACATTGGCATGCTCATGATACTTTACATGGAGCATGAATTCAACGCTTCAACCTTTGCCTTAAGAGTCACGGCCTCCACCCTTGCCGATCCGGTTTCATCGTTTACAACCGCCCTGGCGACCCTCAAGGGCCCGCTCCATGGAGGGGCAAACGCAGAAATACTGGATTTCTTCAAGAAATTCAAGGACCCGGAAGAAGCTGTCAAATACGTTGACGAACAGATTGCAAAGGGAGAAAAGGTCATGGGATTCGGGCACAGGATATACAAGCGCCTGGATCCAAGAGCACAACAGGTGAAGGCAAAGCTCAAGGAAATTGCAGGAGATTCCAAAGTTCTAAGTATAGCCGAGGCTGTAGAAAACAGGATGTGGGAAAAGAAGAGCGTTCCCGCAAACCTGGATTTCTATGCAGCGATTTACATGGACACCCTTGGGATACCGCAGGATTTCTACACCCCATTGTTCGCAGCATCCAGGGTTTTTGGCTGGATAGCGCACTTCAAGGAACAGATGGTGGGAAACAAGATCATCCGGCCTTCGTCCGAATACACAGGGCCAACAGGCCTCAAGCTCTGATTTCAATATCAGGGCCTATTTTTTCTCTATATTATTCTCAGCTCGACCTTATTCCCATTCCTGTCGTATGCCGTGAAGTTGTGGAGGCCATAGGGGTAGCCCACTATTATATGGATGGGGCCGGTGTTGGAAAACATGTTCCTGTCCGCATCAGAAGGGATTGTCACCCCGGAGGGGTGGGAATGGGCTGAGCCTACAATGCTGAAATCAATGGGTTTGTTGTACATGTAAAAAAGGGTATGATGGTCTCCCTGTACAGTTCCAGGCAGGACCGCAATCTCATAGATCACATTGTTTTCTGCCTTAAGGAGGGCACCGAATTCACGGGGATAGGAATCCAGGGAGGCTTCCATTATGAGCCTCAGGGTCCTCTGCCTAATTGACCACTTGTTTGATGAGTTTTTCTCGGAGTTTGTCATAGAATGAATCCCTGAACGTGATGAATTCAGCCTTGTTTGGGGAAACAGAAATCTCAATTTCATCGTTTTCATCCACCGGATATTCCTGCTGCCCGTCCATGATAACGTATGATTCCTGCTCCTTCCCTGTGAGCCTTATTTTCAGTGTCTGATCCCCTGGTATCACCATTGGCCTGACTCTTGACCTGAAGGGTGCAAGGTAAGAGATCACCATTGCGTTGATGGAAGGATGCACTATGGGCCCTCCTGCGCTGTAATTGTAAGATGTGGAGCCAACTGGGGTTGCAATTATTATTCCATCAGCGGAAGTCCTATCCACAAACCTGTCGCCAGCATAGACCCTGAATCTTCTTATCTTGGCGGTCTTCCTGGTGTGGATCACGGCCTCGTTTGTGCATTCCACGGTGTCGATCCCGTTAATCCTGACCCTGAGCTTCATGTGCCGGTCAATGCTGTACTCGCCCCTTATGACCTTGTGAATTGACTTTTCCACGTCACCTATTTCCACCTCGGTGAGAAAGCCCAGCCCTCCCATGTTTATTCCCAGGACAGGCCCCTTTGCCATCTGCAACGCCCTAAGGGCAGTACCATCCCCGCCGATTGCAATGATGATATCTGCCTTTATTGCTTCAAGATCGGTTCCCTTGGCCTCAAGGAATTTTGCACATTCCCTGTCGTAGATGAGCTTCCAGTCCTTTGGGACAATATCCACTATCCTCTGGACTACCCTTGCACACCTTTCACAGTTCTTCCTAATTGTAAACGCGATTTTCATGATAACTCGACCAGTATCTCCCTGTTGCTTCCCGCCATTACGTTGGACCTTACAGTTATGTCCATGCCCATATTGAACTCATCCCCATCCTGGTTCACAACAAAACCGCCCGCTTCTCTCACCAGAAGGACACCTGCAGCCACGTCGACGTTTCTTATATAGCTGCCCTTGCCCACGTATGCCATGAGGTCGAGCGACCCCTTTGCCACAAGAGCCATCTCCAGTGAGGCACAGCCAAATGATCTGTGCCTGCCGGGAAGGTCAATAAGTTTTCTCCTCTGTGAATCATCGCAAGAACCAACACTAATGGAATAGCCCTTAAGCGGTACGGGTGAAACGTGTATCGGCACTCCATTTTGTTTGCTTCCCTTTCCCTTCTCGGCATAAAAGATGTCTCCCCTTGCAAGGTCCATGATGAAGCCCCGGCTGAGGTTGGTGAAATTATCCACAAGGGTGGCCATTGACACCGAGTAGAAAGGAATGCTGTTTTCTGCGTTGAATGTCCCATCAAGTGGGTCTGTGAGCAGCGTTTCCTCGTAGTTCCTGTTCAGGAACCCAAGTTCCTCGCTCATTATGTTGAATGGGAGGTCATTGTCTTTGACATAACTTACAATCACATCCTCGCAGGCCTTGTCCACGGCATGTGTTGCTGTGCCGTCTGCCCCGAGGCCAACAACATTCTTATCACGAATGTGGACCTGTGTGTTGAGCAGCTCGAAAATTGATTTGCCTATTTCTGAGAATTCTCTGTAAAAATCTTCCATGTTCAAATGTAAATGTCGTTTGGTAATAAAAAAATATTCAGATATTTAATCTGGCGTGGTAAGACTTTCCAGGAGTGTGTTCAATCTCTGTGGAAGCCTCTTCAAAGCGTATTCAAGGACATCCTCAGCCTTGTATGAACCATCCGTCTCGAACTGGAATACAAAAGTCGTGTCATCTTCAATGAGTTTCACCGATGGTACATCAATGAGCTGGGTCACCATTCTGCAAGGAATATCGTCCGTGAACCTTATTGTTTTGGAGTCCTCGCCCACAACGCTTTCTGGGCAGTGTTCCTTGATTTTCTGCCAGTAATCCAGTTCCGATTTGTTCACCGCAAATTCCCTGTGGTACTTGTAGAAAACTCCGGATGTGGCCTGCCATTTTGTATGGGTCTTGCCGCGGCCCATTATGGCCTCGCCAGTGACAAGAATAGCCTGCTTTGGGCCGAGTTTTACGATTGGTATTCCAGGATCGCTGGGAACGAGTTCTGGGTTTCCCATTGGCTGAAGGTCAGCAGAGGTAACAACGGCGGGCCCGATCTTGTTGATTGAATACGACATTGTGCAAAGTGGGCAGCCCTTTCCTTCACATGTGCACTCTTCCCTGAAGTTCATTTTTGGGTCGGTTACTAGTGGAACCAGTGAAAGCCTGTGTGCAACAATTTCATCGAATAGAGGCAGTGATGAGTCATACACATTCCCCTCATGATCTCTTATCTGACCATGGTGGAATATGACTTTTTCTATTGCCAGCTTCGGAATATCATCGAGAAATGTTCTTCTGAGCGCATTTGCAACTGTGGGGGTGATTCCATCAATTGAGAACCTGATAAATCTATCATCCACCTTGAGGATCTTCAGGGTCATCGGATTATACTCTCCTACCCCTCTTTCCGCCCTTTTTCTTGGTTCCATCGTGCGGAATAGGAGTGACTTCCTCAATTCTAAGGATCTTGAACCCTGCCCTGGAAAGGGCCCTTATTGCCGATTGGGCTCCAGGTCCGGGAATCTTTGAATGGCCACCGCCCGGTGCCCTGACTCTTATGATAAGGTCTGAGATCTCCCTTTCCCTGAGTTTGTCAGCTATGAGATCTGCTGCCTTCATAGCTGCGTATGGGCTTGATTCTTCCCTGTCGTTCCTGACCACCATTCCACCTGTGGCCTTCGCAATGGTTTCAGCGCCGGTGGTATCAGTGACCAGGATGATTGTGTTGTTCTGCGAAGCATAAATATGCGCAATGCCAATCTTGTTCATTGTTCACCCTCCTTGGGTTCTTCTTTCTTTGATGCCTCTTTGGGCTTTTCCTCGGCCTTTGCCTTGGACGTGTTCTTCTTCGCTGCAGGAGCTTTGGCAGAAGTGGTTTTCTTGGCTTCTTTTGCAGGGGCTTCCTCTTTGGAATCCTCTGATTTTTCTTTTCCTGCCGGCTTCTCTTCCTTTGGCTGTGCAGCTTTCGGCTTCTTTGCCGTTGTGTCTTCCTCTGGTTTCTCTTCAGATTTGGCCTTGCTTTCTGCTTTCTCCGGAGTTGGCTTTACGGGTTTCTTTTCTTCAACTGGAGTTGCTTTCTTCACGGGTTCTGCCTTCTTCTCTTCCTTTGCGGGAGATTTTGACGGCTTCTCTTCTTTCACAGGCCCCCCTTTCTTGGTTTCCTGCTTTGGTTCTGCTTCCTTGGGTTCAGCTTTCTCCTCGGCCTTTTTTGGTTTTTCTTCCTTTGAAGGTTTAGCTTCAGACTCTTTGGGTTTCTGTTCCTTCACAGGCTCTTCTTTCTTGGGGGCTTCTCTCCTTGGCTCTTCTTTTCTGGTCCCATTCTCTCTTGGCCTCTCCCCTCTTGAAGGCCTTTGTTCGGATCTTCCCCTCCTATCTGACCTCGGCCCCTCTCTTCTTGAACCAGGCCTGTAGGATCTTGGGCGTCTGTCCTCCGATTTCTGATCTTCAGATTCCTCGTCTTCCTTGGCTTCCTCTTCAGGAGGCACATTCAGGATAACCTGCCTTATTGGGTGAAGATCATCAGTGAAGGGTGATCTGTCATGATAAATAATCTCTTCTTCATGTTGCCCCTCAACGAGCATTCCAGGTACGGTCACCCTCCTGCCATTCATGGTCACATGGCCATGGGTGATCATCTGCCTTGCCTGTTTTAGGGTGCGGGACAAGTTCTTTCTGAACACGATTGTCTGGAGCCTTCTTGCTAGAATGTCCTCGATTGTTAGCGATAGAACATCGTCAAGAGAGGCGTCGTGTCCGAGAATGTTGTATCTTTCCAGTCTGGTGATGAGTTTCTGGAACTGGGTCTGGGCATTGGGATCATTTGCCCTCATCCTTGCCTGGAGGTCTCTTGCCTGGCTCCTGAAGGATTTGAGCATTTCCATGCTCTTCCAGAGTTCTCTCTTGTTCTTGAGTCCAAACTTCTTGAGAAGCTCTTTCTCAGAGTCTATTCTCTCTTTCTGCCAAGGGTGTCTTGGCGTTGAATATGTTTTCTTCGGAAATTTCGGGTCTCCCATTCAGCTCACCTCAGTCTCTCTTCCTCTGCACACCGACTGTCAAGCCATGGCGGCCGTTTGACCTGGTCCTCTGTCCCCTTACCTTCTTTCCCTTATCATGCCTAACGCCTCTGTAAGACTTTATTTTCTTCATTGCGTTGATATCATCCTCGATCTGGAGGTCTAGGTCATTGGTGACGAGATTGAGGTCTTCGCCTGAAACCATTTCCTGCCTGTGATTATATGCCCAAGAGGGGATACCCTCATACTGTTTTGTGTCAAGGTATTCCCTTAGCTTGTCGAGTTCCTTTTCACTGAGCTCTCCAATTTTCTTCTTTCTGGGCAAATTCAACTGTTTGATTATCATTTCTGATAAGCGGTTTCCAATGCCTTTTAAATCGGCAAGCGCGAGCTGAACGGTGCGCTCTCCATCGAGGTCCTTGTTTGCGACCCTGACGATGTATTGGAAATCTTCATCTCTGTTTTTCTTTTCTTCAGCCATTGAACCATCCTTCGTCTAGTTTTTTGCTTTCCCTTATTGATTCGTATATTAAGATACTTTCACAAAGGTAACACCTTTATCCAGCCTTATTATATGAACTTACTCAAAAATAGGTGAAATAAAGGGCGTCCATACCCATGTCCCGGTCAATATTCCCGCTTCACTTGAAAAGTGTGAAAAGCCTGTTGTCACCTTGGCCGTCAAATACACCCAGCCTTACCAGTGAGTCGATCCAGCCATAGGAGTAATTCAGGGCAGCAAATGCATTCAGTAAATCACCCTGGTCCCTGAAATGCCTTGCATCATTGAAGTAACTTGTGATCATCTCCAATGCATTTTTTGCATATTCTCCCATCAGTGAATTCTCAGGTACCGCTACACTGAGTTTTTTCAACGCTTCCTCCTCAATTGCAATGTACTTTTCCACCTTTTCTTCGAGTTCCACATACCACCATGACCCCATATTGAAAATATTCTTCGAGGCAGACCTTAGATGATTGCCATCCAAATTAAAAAGATGAATTTTAAATAATAAAAATAACTATATTTTTGTGGAGCCGCACGAACCTCCAAAAGAGAAGAAAAACCTTTCAAATCGCACAATAGCGGTTATAGCGACCATAACTCTGATCTGCATTTCACTTCTAGGTGTATACGTGTCGCATGTGACTGCCGTCAACCACCAACTTTCCCCTTCTACATTGATACTGAATCAAAGCGAAGTGGACAAGATTCTGCCGGGAAGTAATGGTTTTATAATGCCACAATTCCCCACTGCCAACAATTTTGCCGCCCTTGACTTCACTCCATCCAATCCACTGCCGGTTTTTGGAGGAAGCGTCACCTCACCCAATCTTGTCATCTACATCATTAAAAACAGCAGTGAACAGTCTGCAGTATCTGGATTTAATTACGTGAAAAATGCAGTGAATTCTTTCCTCCCCGAGAAGATTTCCAACGGGAATTTGTCCACATTCACCTTGTCGGATTTTCATTACCGGAATTTGACGTTCTTCAACGAGACTGGAGGAACGGGGGCGGTACTATCTGTAGTTGACAACTATATAGTGCTCGTGGGCGTTTATGACAGCAACATTTCTGTTCTCAAACAGGCTTCACAGGCACAGGCAAACAAGATAGACAATGCTGTGATTTATGAACAGACCCATTATCTGCTCTGAACTTGAATATCTGTGATTTTTTTTATTTTATAACATTTGTAAATCAGCATTTTTAAGTATTTTCTGAAAATTCCAAATCTCCTAATGATAGAAACAAAAGGGTTGACAAAGAAATATTCTGATGGTGTCCTGGCTCTGGACCATGTTTCATTCGAAGCTGAAAAGAGGGTTACCTCAATCATAGGCAGAAACGGGGCAGGAAAGACAACCCTTCTGAGAATTCTTTCAACACAACTGTTGCCCTCCTCTGGACAAGCTTACGTGAACGGGGTGGACATAGTGAAGCATCCAGACAGGATCAGGAACAGAATAGTGAGCATACCGCAGGAAGCAGCCCCTATAGGTGTTTTGACCGCATTCGAACAGGTCAAGATGTACCTTGTTGGCAGGGGGTTTTCGTATAGCTCTTCAACCCAGGAAGCCAACAGGTCACTTGACGAAATAGGGCTCAGAGAGTTCAAGAATACCCCTACAGACACCCTGTCAGGAGGCATGAAGAGAAAGGTGTTTGTCGCCATGGCTCTGGCTTCAAGCGCCGATACCGTGTTCCTTGATGAGCCCACCACAGGCCTGGACCCACTATCAAGAATGGAGGTCTGGTCCGCCATAAGGCAGATCAACTCTGACATAATACTCACCACCCATTACATGGAAGAAGCGCAGGAGCTTTCAGATGAAGTGATACTTGTTGAAACTGGCAATATACTTGAGCAGGGAACGGTAAAAAGCCTCCTTTCAAGATTTGATGATCTTGTGAGGGCTGAAACGACTTCCCCCTGCGACAACTGCATCAGAATTGCCAACACGAACATCAGGTACATCAAACGTGACCGGGTCCAGGAATATGTTGACAAGGGGTTCACAATAAAGTCGATCAATCTGGACGACCTGTTCATAAGCAGAGGTGTAAGGATTGAATTATAAGTTCACCTTCCTGCTCTCCTGGTATTACGGAATCAGGACCATTTCAAGAGGCCCCTCTTATATTGTTGCAGCCCTCAGCACCCCACTTGCCTTGCTTTTCCTGGTGTATATAATATCCGACGGCTCCCTGGTCAAATTCGCACTGGCAGGAGGTTTCATTGCAATTGTGGCATCTGTTGCTCTCCAGAGCTCTGGTGACGCAGCATTCTTCAGGCTTCAGCTTAGAATTCAGGATCTGTACGTGGCAAGTGGCGTTTCCCCTTCGGACTACATGATAGGCCTGACATTGAGCTACCTGATGTTTTCGCTTCCGGGAATAGTCCTGTATGCAATTCTTGGAGTACTTTACCACCTGTTTACAGTCTACGCGGTACTGATGCTGGTGCTTGTGCTGTTTCTCCTTGTAATCGCGACTTCATCCATATCGTTCATTATTTCCAGCAGCATCAGGCACATAAGAAACATCTGGGGGATAGCAGGAATACTGTCCATTCTCATGACAATCCTTCCTCCAACCTACTACCCGTATAACGCGATCCCAAGAGTGTATCTGTACATTCTGTCATTCACTCCCGTAACGCCCGCGGCAGTGGTTGTTCAGTATTCATTCGGGCTATCGCCCCCTCTCCCTCTGGAGTTCGTGATACTTGTGCTGGAAACAATAATATTTTTCGCCCTTGCAAGATTTCTTACAAGGTGGCGTGAAAAGTAGCGTTACCTTACTTTGCAGTATTCTGATAAAAGGTCATTGAGCTTCTTCTGGGTAGAATCATCAATGGTCCCATCTTCGTGCTGGGAGGACAGGTATTCCTTTGCCTCCTTGTAGCCCTGCTTTGAAGCTATGGAATAGAGGCTGCCCTTTATTGCCCCCCTGACACTGTCCGGGAGCTCTTCAACAATTGAGTTTAACATGTAGTTGAATTCTTCTGTCTTTCTCATGTCTAGTCTTCGAAATCTCTTGTTTTCAGACCCCCCATGATTCACCTTTTGGCGATATGGAGTTCTTGGTCTTCTGTGGAATCTTCTCATCGGTAAATATTGAAGTGGGGGCAGTTATAAAAATGTTAGT
Source organism: Thermoplasmataceae archaeon (assembly GCA_046703545.1). Classification (GTDB taxonomy): domain Archaea; phylum Thermoplasmatota; class Thermoplasmata; order Thermoplasmatales; family Thermoplasmataceae; genus JAJZOM01. Next base: position 147,633 of record JBJKSX010000053.1, read on the forward strand.
GGTAAGACCAATGAAACAAACCGTAAAATACAGCATTTCAAAGAACCTCCGAATCCGATGCCACCTGCAAGGCTCATATCCTTATTCCTGTGACCAAGAACTTTGCTGAAACATGCCAGAGATGAGGGCCGTAGGATTTCACAACATCCTGCCCAGTGCAATCCAAAGTGTACCCAAATGAATGAGCCTTATTGATCGCTGCCATGTAGCCGGTTCTGAGATTCCCCGTATCAAGGAGAAAATGCATGTCAATCACCGTGTCCTTTCTGCTGTGCAGAAGGGCATTGGAAAGATAGTCCAGGCTATCAAAATGGCCCATGATTATCTCATCTGCGATTATGTCCCGTGGGATGTTTCTGCAGTCTCCTGCCAATGGCTGTACTGTCTCTTCAAGTGAATTGAGGGAAATGCTCTCCTTCAGGAATCCGAAGGATACGGGATTGATTTCACAGGCATAGATTGTTGCCTTTCTTGACCTTGATCCCGCATGAAGGGCGAAATAGCCGATGCCGGCGAACATGTCCAGCACCACCTTGCCGTCAAGGTTTTCATCGCGCTTGGATAGCCTTGCGTTTACATTCCCCGGTGAAAACATCACTTTTGAAGGGTCAAAGCGATACCTGACATCACCCTCCTGGTGTATTATTTTACCTCCTGGGCCGTATATCAGTTCTATTGAAGGTTCCCTTTTGATATCGCTTCCGATCCCTGAATCGATGTAAATGCTGTCCACACCAAACTGCCCTGCTGTTGCCTCAAGTAAACCCTTCGACCACCTTTTGAAACGGGATTCCTTGAAGACCAGTGCCTTTCCCAGCTTTATGTATTTGGAAGGTATGCCCTGATCTGAGCCGCTGGACTGCATCTTGCGCAATATCTTTTCTGTGGGGGCTATCTGAAGTTCCCTCTCCATGAAGCTCCCCCTGGAAGTCCTGTACTTCGTGAGCGGAAATTTATCCTTGACGGGAATGAGAACTTTCCCCTGCTCATATCTGATCTTGAGGTCCTTCCTCACCAGATCATTCTTCAGCAGATGTGCAAGAATTCTGTTTGCCTCTTCCTTGGATGCATCCACGTAATCGCACTCCTCCATTTTCCCATCTCCTGAAGCAGTAGGCTATCCTTTTTACCTTAAAAGCCATATTGCGACCATGGTCTCTGCCAGGATATGCACAAGGCCCAGCAGGCTTGCCATAGCCCAGGCCGAAATGGTTGCCAACGCCCTGAACGGGATTGGGCTTGATACGGAGATCATAAAAGTTAATTCAACCGGTGATACGGATCTTTCATCACCACTTTACAGAATAGGCGGAACTGGCGTTTTTGTCGAGGAGATAAACAGGAAGGTCCTGAGTGGTGAGGGGGACATTGCAGTGCACAGTGCCAAGGATTTGCCATCGGAACTTCCCGAGGATCTGACGATACTGGGGGTTCTCCAGAGGGAGGACCCGGGAGATGTGATCATTTCCGAGCATAGCCTCGAGGAATTGCCTGGGGGTTCAGTTGTGGGCACATCAAGCATCAGGCGCATTCACGAGTTGAAGATGATGAGGCCGGATCTGAAGGCGGAGAACGTCCGTGGGAATCTGGATACCAGATTGAGGAAACTCAAGGAAGGGCAGTTTGACGGCCTCATTCTGGCAAAAGCCGGAATAAGAAGGCTAAATGTGAATGTGGCCTTCCACGACCTCAGCATTGACGATTTCCTCCCAGCCCCAAACCAGGGAATTATTGCCATTGTTGGCAAAATTGATTCCCCTCTTGCTTCTGAAATAAGGAGAATCTCGCACATGAACACCTTTGATGAAATGTCGGCCGAGAGAAGGCTGATATCCTCCCTAAAACTCGGATGCTCTCTTCCTGCTGCAATCCTGTGCCGAAAGAAGAACAGCATGTACAGCATCAGGGCAAGGTTCTATTCACAAACATCCAGGGAATTCAAGGAATTTTCAAGAGTCAGTTCAGATATTTCTGAATTGGACAGCCTCGCAGAAGAAATAATGGAAAAAGTGCCGGCAAGCTATGGCTTTAATTTTCATGGGAGGTGATGGTAGTGGGGAAATTTATCGTAACAACAAGGCCCTCTGCTAAAATTGCCCCCAAATCAGCTGCAGGATGTTTTGACGTAATCAATGTCCCTGTTACTGCACTTGAGGCAAATGATAATTTCCGGCCTTCCGTAATCTCTGAGTTTAACCCGGATGTTGCAGTATTCACAAGTACTTATGGTGTGGACCTTTTTTTCAGTGTGTTCAAGGGAAGCTTCAGTCAAGAAGTAACCTTCATTGGCATAGGCAATGAAACAGCAAAGGCACTTGAGAGATGGGGGAAGGAAGCAGTGATTCCTGCAAAGAGAACTTCAGAAGGGGTTGTGCAGCTCCTCTCGCAGGATAAGTATTCTGGCCTGAGCGTTGCACTGTTTGTGAGTTCCAAAAGCAATGGAATCATCCTGGATCATCTCCAAAAGAGCCATACCCGCCACACAGTCGGAGTGCTTTACAATGCAAGGGTACTGAAGGCCGCCGATTTTGTCCCCAAGGTGCTTCACTCCGAATGCTTCGGCATAGTGGTCACTTCTTCCTTTGAGGCAAGGGCGATTTTTGAACACCTCCTGAATCCCAGCCAGAGAGAGAAATTATGTTCCGAAAAGAGAATTTTCGCTATTGGAGGAACCACCGAGAAGGAACTTCGTGAACTTGGAGTGAAGACCAGCGAGCCGGTCGGAAGGTCAAACCTGAACTTGCTGCTCAATGAAATCAGCAAGAAATATTGTTAAAACAAATAGCGGGGAATGGATTTGAACCATTGATCTACGGGTTATGAGCCCGTCGGGATCTCCTAACTACCCCACCCCGCTTCCTTCCGTTATTGCCTGTATTGATATAATACTTATTCAAAAAGGCGGTTATCCAAAGGATTCTTCAATTCTTTTGAGCCTTAACTGCCTTGCGTTTCTCTCAAGGTATGTATACACTGTCCTCTGCTTGCTGCCATTAATGAGCATGTTCAGTGCTTCTCTTGCATAATCCACGGACAGGTAATCTCCGAGCACCGAAACTGTGTCACCGTACACTGAAATGTGTGTGGCCGTGAGCTCCTCTATGAGTTTCCTGGTCTTCCCACCTGAGCCAATTACCCTGGAACGGATCTGGTCAATTCTTCTTGAACCCGGTTTCGCGAAGTCCCTGAGTGAAATGACCATGAACTGGTAATTATCCTCGAAAAGAAGTGTAGCATTGAGCGGGCTGAAGCCCCGTGCAATGGCCTGAACCACGCTGGCAGTTATATTGGCCTTCAGGGGGTCGCCTTTCTTGACCACTGAGACCTCACCGCTGGTGGACTGGATTCGGAGCTTCACTTCTCCAAGTGCCTCGATGCTCCGCTTTGTTTCCCCTTCCTTGCCGATAAGCACTGCCAGCCTGTCTTTCGGGACTCTCAGCTGAAATACCTGATCGCCTGTCATTCCTTCCATTTGTCTTTCACTCATCCATTAGCTTACATTGCACAAATATTTTATTCAGTCTTGCCGCCAACTATGGTCCTGAGCATTTCATCCTGGCTGCATTTGATTCCTCTGTTTGAAAAGAATCTCGCAAGATTCTTCACATCCCTTTCCAGGAAATAGTCTGCAGCAGGATGGTCCCTTGCAACAGCCTGGCCCAAATCGACAAAATACGCCTTCTTCCTGTAATAGAGAAGGTTGTATTCGCTCATGTCCGCGTGCACCAGTTTTGCATCCCTGTACATGGTCGCCATATTCTCCATGACCTGCTGGAAAAGACCTCCAAAATCAATCTTGATTTCCTTTATCATTGGGGCGGGTGAAGCGGGAGTCCCCAGGTAGCCCATCATCAGCAGGTTCTTGTGGAAGGTCATGGGCCTCGGTGCAGGGATCTTGTACCTTCTCAGCAGGGAAAGGTTGGTGTATTCCTTTTTCGCCCATATGCTCACAACGTTCGACCTGTCTATCCTTTCTTTGGAAAACCTGTAGTCTCCCTCTATGTACTTCCATATGTTGGCAAACCGGAGGGTTGAAAGCTTGTATACCTTGATTACAACAGGTTTCTTGTTCTTCAGGAAAGCCTTGAAGACAACGGACTCCTTTCCTGATGAAATTGGAAAATCGATGTAGTCCACAGCATTCTTTGACATGAGCTCGTAAAGAGCCTTCATTGTTCTTCTGTCAAAAACTAGGTCTGCTGTCTTGCGGTCAAGATTGAGATGGTAAAGAAATTCTCTTGATTTAAGAAGTGTTTCCAGCGCTGACTTATCCTGTTCTGCCATATTCACTTGAAGATGTTGATAACATCCGGAAGAAGCCTGCTCCTGCTCAGGTAATTTGCCTGGGTCTGAGTGTACCGGTATACAACATCGGCTTTTTCATTCTGGAACTGCCATGGCTTCACCACAACCAGGTCTCCTTCCCTGATCCACATTCTCTTCTTCATCTTGCCGGGAATTCTGCAGTTCCTGGTGAATCCGTCCTCGCACATCACGTTTAACCTTGAAGCTCCCGCTAGCTTTTCGACGATTCCGAACATCTCTCCTTTTCTCTTGTTTGGAAGAATCACCCTTACTGTCTGTTCATCAGGTGAATCCGATCCATTGCCAGCTTCTTGGTTTTCCATTTGAGCCCTACAACATATACAACTGCCTTATAAATTTGACACTTAGTTTTTGGGTTTCGCTAAAGAACTGTTGGTGTCTGGAAAAAGGATTCTGGAAGACTGAAATGCCTGGAAAGAAATTGGTGTGAACACCAAGGTGCTCAGTACAGGTGGGACAGAATTCACTGCTTGATGTTGAGGCTCTTTATGTTGAATCCTCTGGATATGGCTTCCCTGAAAAGCTTTATGTTCCGGCCTTCCTTGCCAATGGCCTTGCCAACCTCTCCCTGTTCAACTCCGACCAGAATGTCAGTCTGCCCTTCTCTCCAGTTGAGGTGGATCTCCTTGACCTTGAACCTGAAGAAGACGTTCCTCACATAGGTGAGCAGGTCCCTGGAGAATTCAGCAACGAGTATGTGCTTGTTGATCTTGTCCTTCAGCGTTGTGATTACGTTTGGATTTCTCTTGAACAGTTCGGCGAGCCTTCGCTCACCCACAATGAACAGGACCATGTCCTCATTCTCAAGGCATTCCCTCACCTCGACACGGCCAACTTTTTCAAAAAGGGCTATATAGCCCATGATTTTGTTATCTATTGTTACTTCTTTCATTAATACACGGATCCAGGTTTTAATAAACTATATGAACCTCATAAAGTAGGATATAAAAAATATTTTCGCTAACCTCTCACTTGGAAATTGCCTTGTAAACTAGATTTACCGCTCCAGTCCCCAATGTGATCGGCTGCCCAACGATGATGTTTTCTGCAACTCCAGTGAGTGGATCGACTTCTCCAAGAAGGCCAGCCCTGAGAAGGTGCTTGGTTGTAATCTCGAATGCAGCCCTTGCCAGTACACTGCTCTTTCTGCCCGAGATACCCTGTCTTCCCACTGCCCTTACTGATCCTCCGAAAGTCATCATGTCAGAGACGAGCATGAGGTGACGCTGGTCCACTTCAAGGCCCTGTTCACTCAGAGTCCTCAGTGATTCCTCATAGATGGCATTTCTTGCAGCCTCGATGCCCAGTACCTGTGCGATCTCTATGATGTCATTTGTGAAAGTCCTGTTTGCATCCACTTCATCTATTTCGAGCACTTCCTTGAGGTTTGAACCCTGAGTGTAAAGGATCCAGTTCTTGGTCACCTGGTCAACTCTGGCAATGGCCCTCTTGATTCCGGGTACACCCTTGATGGTGAGCAGTTTCAGCTGTTCCTGGACCTGATATAGCCTCTTGAAGGATTCCTGCTGCGGCTTGACGACGATGTCTTCACCATCGGATTCGCTTATGACTGTTATGCCCTTCATCTTTGCCAGTGCATCCAGAAGATCGGAGTGGTTCACCAGCCTCTCGTTCATCTTTGAAGATTCTGGCTTGATGGTCAGCTGCATCTGCGTGATGTCGGTAACAATGTCAGCAACATCAATGATGGTCGTGTTCTCAAGTTCCTTGACCACGTTCATGACGACGTCTTCAGAGTCCTCGAATTCTGGCTTGAGGTAGACAGTCATACTCGGTGTGCTCGGGATCCTTCTGGCATCCACAATCTCAATGAGCCTCGGAAGGCCCAGAGTGACATTCATCTCTCTGACACCGGCAAAGTGGAAGGTCCTCATGGTCATCTGGGTCCCTGGCTCTCCTATGCTCTGTGCTGCGATGATCCCTACTGCCTCATAAGGATCTATCCTCTTTGAGCTGATATCGCTGCCGACCCTCACCATGAGTTCATTGAACTCAGCCTGTGATAGTGAATTCTTGTACTTTGCAAGGCGTTCTGCCATTGCAACTGATATTTCGAGTTTCTTCTTGGATGCGATGTCCAGAACCTCTTTGACCTCTGGGCTCAGGGTATCGATGTAAGGGGTCTTCTCGACGATCTCTATTGTTGGAAGTTCCACTTCCTCAAAATCAGAGAAGTCCTTGAGCTTCTTCTTTCCCTGCCTGAAGTTTCCAAGAGGTATGGGATCGACTGATTCAACAGAGGCAACCTGTATTACGGTCTTGAGGCCGGTCTTCTTCTTGGGGATCACGCCCTCGAGATCCTTAAACTCCTCTATGCCCGTTATCTGGAGCCTGTATGGGAAGGCTTTCTTGTCGAAGGTGACATAAGCGTAGGTAACACCCGGCTTTATGTCATGATCCACTGCGTATGCAGCAGGCGCCCTCTTCTTCAGAGTCTCCATGTTCTTCTTTGTGTCCTTGAAAATAATTGACACCAATTACTTCACCTCCTCCTTCTTCCTGTTTTCAAGGTCGAATGCGAGGTAATCCACATCAACTGTTTCTCCCTTGTAGCTTCTTGTGGGGTCCACACCGTCTTCGCCGTATTTGAACTGAATCACTGCGCCAACTGTGTCCTGAACTCTTCTGTCCTCGTCGACCTTCAGGTCCTCGAATGCGTTAATGAGCCTCCTCTGCATGTAACCGCTCCTGGATGTCCTCACCGCAATATCCACGAG
>JBJKSX010000054.1:0-40527 GCA_046703545.1 Thermoplasmataceae archaeon
TCCATCTCTGGAAAGATTTCGTGCAGTAATCCTACGAAAAATATTTATACTTCTTATGTAGATATTATAGTATGTTTAAGGACAGGCTTCATAAGTTTAAAGGAGAGTTGAAAGACGAGGCCAAAAGGATCGGGCACAGGTTCAAGGAGGAGTTCCTTGACTCTGAGAATAATGATGCCGAAGATCGAAACAAACGAGTTCCGAACTAAACATCACCCTATATCCTTCCCAGGCTTGGCTTAGATGAGAAATGCTCATAGCCCTTGTCTGTAATATCTTTCCAGTGCGAGCCATTATTCATAATATTGCCACCATCCCACACATCGCCAATGAAGCTCACATCAATCTTCTCAGATTCCATTGCTGAAAGGAAATCCTTGTAGTTTTCATTGTCTATGGTGAAGAGGATTTCGTAGTCCCCGCCAAAACCACACATGATATCAGTTGGGGACGCCCCAGAAATATCAGACGCCTTCTTCACGTTCCTGTCCATGGGGAGCTCGTCCTCAACGAGCCTGAAAGACACGCCATAGTCAGATTGCATCTGGCTTATGCTGGCATAAATCCCATCTGAAAGGTCCATCATAAATCTGCCGCCATGTTCGCTTATCAGCTGGGCTTCCTTTATTCTGGGAGAGATGTCCAACATGAGGTCTATCCCTCTTGATTTCTGGTACCCGCTTCTGTAGTAAACGTAACCGGATGCTGCCCTTCCAAGCTTGTTGGTCACCCCCAGTATCTGGCCCTTCTTTATCTGGCTCCTCTTTCTTGTGAGGGTTTTCTTCTGCCTTCCTATTGCAGTTCCGCTCAGCACAAGTTCCTCACCTTCCTTGGTGTCGCCGCCCAACATCTCCGCATCCTGCTTTTTCAAGGCTTCGGAAACTCCGCCAACAAGCTCCCTGAAATAACTTTCCTCCGTTTCAGGGTTCACCAGGTACGACATCAGGAGCCCAACTGGCTGGCCAGCCATGGCTGCGATATCACTCAGGTTGACATTTGCGGCAAATCTGCCAATCTGCCTTGGTTTTGCGCCAATTGGTATGTGTGATTCTCCCCTGATCACATCGGTGCTGAACATGAAGTATTCCTCACCGATGTCAATAAGTGCGCAGTCATCCTTTTCCTGCTTGACGCCGAAGCTGCTGAAAATGCCGTCGATAAGCTTCCTTTCCCCAATGTCCTTGAGCTTCACTGCAAAACATGATTTGTTACAGCTATAATTCTCTTAGGCTCAAAAAATTCCGATTCTGGAATACATGAGGGACCCATAGCAGTCAGAATTCTGAACATGCTTTTAACCTACCACTTAATTGAGGACATGAAATGGCAAGGAAGGATGACGTTGAAGCTCTTTTCAGGGGCCTTGTTCTAGGCAAGCCATACACGAAGAAGATACCGTTGAACAGATTGAGCATAAGCGGCCTATCATTCAGTGCGGAGCAGGAAATCAAAAGAAAGCTGGGAGAGAAAGAGGAAACCCTGAGGGACAAGCTGAACATGTTCCGTGGCACTGCGCTGCACAATCATGTCCAGAACCTCGTGAAGAACCAGGGGTACCAATCAGAGTACAGGCTATATTATTCCATCCCCCACAGGTGGCATTACATGGGTTTTGACAGGATCGACTTTGTAGGGGTCATCGACCTGATCCATGATGATCTGAATGAAATCATAGAATTGAAGAGCTCCACAAGTTCAGACCGAATCGAGGAATACCACAAGACCCAGCTTGCATCGTACGTGAAAATGCTCGAGGAGAAATCTGGAAAGAGATACAGGGGAATTGTGGTCAAGTTCGGGAACTCTGAGATAACATCCGAGGAGATAGACGATGATGATGTTCAGAAATACTGGGACCTCATAGTAAGGCGGGCAATTCAGGTCGCCGACAGGCTGGATGGGGAAATGGAAAAGAGGGATATCCAGGAGAACGGGGATCCGGACAACGGCCTTTACAAATTTGACAGCTCAGAGTAAGACTGAAGCATCCGCTGTCCTTCTTACCAGCTTCTCCAGATCAGGCTGGTAAAGATTTGCATTCTCAGCTGATAGGTATTCCAGGTATGCTGACTTGTCAGAGGTCTCGTAGTACTTTTCAAGCTCACTGAAATCCTGCTCAAGGGAACTGTTGTATATCAGCTGCAGAAGTTCTGTATCCCTTGAATCATTGTGTATTCCCCTTTCCTTGTTTCCGCCTGTTGGGTACGAAACGACCTGTGTGCCAGATTTGCTTGACTCAATAAGGATCCTGGCAAGGCTCCAGAGCCTTGGAACGCGATAGAGCCCCTTCTTCCACATATGCTCAACCATGGTGTTTTTCTGAATGTTCATGGGGTTGACGGATATGTCGGTCGAATAGGGTGCTGCTTTGCTTATTGAATCCAGCATGTCAATAATGGAATCTTCCTCTGAAAGGAAAAGGGGCTTGAATAGGAGGTAAGTTCTGAGCTCGTACCCCATATTCCCTACAGCCTCCGCTGCTGAGACGAACTTGGAGAACGTGCTCCCCTTGTTTATGGAGTTCTTCATTATTTCGTCATTGGCGCTTTCAAGGCCAATGGCAATGCGAATGGGAATTCCATATTCTTTAAGGTATGAGATGTTCCTTTCAGTGATGTATTCTGTCCGGGATTCAACCAGAAGATGCTCGACCTTTCCCCTGATTGTTTCAAAGAAATAATTTCTGGCTTCCAGCGGAAATTCCTGCGGGTCCAGGAAACTTCCGGAAGTGAAGACTTTTAGGACTTTTGTGTCCTCCAGGGCCTCAGACATTGCGTCTATCTGCCTCTTCAGGTTATCTGTCCTTACGTTCCGAGAGACATCATTGAAGTATCCGCACATGGAGCACGAAGAGAATCTGTACCATGAGCAACCAGTGGTCTTGAAGATAACAACCATTGTGGTTTCTGGATACCCTCTGATCCTGACTTTCTCGCGCCACAGTGAAACCGGCCAGTTGAGGTCAGTTTCCCGCTGCTTCTCCGGCATCAGCTTCTTGATCGATGCTGCAAATTCCCTGTTTATCATCATGTTGGGTCACCCTGATGCTCCATTATAAGATGGAGGAAGGACAACCGCCCTATTGAAACTGAGTATAAAACCATTTGAAAAATGAGGGCATTTGCCAATGCCTGTGCCAGAGTATTGACTAAGGCCTGATTTTCAGCAATTTTTCCATGCGGAATCTTGAGGCCATCATGAAATACGTGGTGCCCAATAGAAGAACTCCGGGTGTGACTGCAAATCGGGCCAGATACAAATTGACCCAGTTATACCCAAAGGAATCTGCAGTTGAACCGGGAATCGGCTGCATGTATATTGTACCATTCACGATGAAGTTCAGGGTAAACAATGATCCTGCGCAAAACAGCAGGAATGCTGCGCGAAGAAGACTTCTTTCCTTCCTGTCAGCCGGCCTGTAAGGAAGAATGGTGTATGCCAATTGAAACAACGTGGAGCATCCAACACCCGCGATCATGATGTCCCTCAGCCTTGATCCCACTTCTGCTGGCGTCATTGAAGGGTTCACACCAGCAGGAGCAACTGGGCCCGCAAAAAACAAAAAAAGAAAGAGGAAAAATGCAGGGAGGTATATCATGGCACTCAGCCATATTCCACTCCTCTCATTTCTGCTTGTACGAAAATGTTCTCCGAGGAGTATAATTATGCCAAGGCCACCTAGGACAGGAGAAAACAAATCCAGAACTGGTATGGGGACAATCATAAGTGAAAGGCCCAATAGTACAAATGAGGGCGCAAGCAAGCTGTTATTGTTAACTTCCCCTGTTTCGGCCCTTCTTCCGCTTGTCACAGCCAATATTATTCCCGCAGTACTTTATAAATTTTGTTTGCTCCTCATGAAGCTCATTTCACAAGAACCTGTAAATTGTGGACCAATAGTGAAATCTATAATATTCATCGTCATAGGCATCTGAATGTTATCATCCAGGGTGTCTTCCATTTCAGAATCCAAGAGCGTGGCGACCAGCAACATAGCAGCACAGCTGGTCAAGGAGGGAAAGAAGGTCTACAATTTCGGTATTGGCGAGCCTGATTTTACAACTCCCGAACACATAATAAAGGCAGGTTTTGATAATGCCATGCAGGGAAAGACCCACTATACCTCTTCATATGGAATCATGGAATTGAGGGAAGCAGTCTCCAGAAAACTCAGGGACGAGAACAAGATAGATGCCTCTGTGAACAACATTCTTGTGACGCCATCAAAATTCTCCGTGAATCTTTCCGTAATGTCCCTCCTTAACCCCGGGGATGAAGTGATGCTGCCTGAGCCATATTATCTTTCATATCCGGATATCGCAAGGCTTCACGGTGCAAAGGTACTCACTTCACCCACCAAGCAAGACTATTCATTTGACCTTGATGACATGAGGAAGCTGGTCACCCCCAGAACAAGGATGCTGATGTTGAGTAATCCAACCAATCCCACAGGGAGAGTATACACTGAAAGGGAAATGAGGGAACTCTCAGACTTCATTCTTGAAAACGACATGTACCTGCTCAGTGATGAGATATACGAAGACCTCATCTTTGAGGGAAAGCCCTTTTCGCCTGCTTCCAGGGAGGAGATGTTCAGCAGGACAATAACAATGGGCGGGTTCTCCAAGAGCTATGCAATGACTGGCTGGAGGATCGGATACATGGTTGCGGACGAGGAGATAATAAAGGCCTCGAACAAGATCCAGCAGCAGACGCTTACCTGTGCCCCCTCAATCTCCCAGTATGCGGCCCTTGCTGCAATAAAGGACAGGGAGACACCAAAGAAGTTCAGGGAAATCTTCAGGAAGAGGAGGGACCTGGTATACAGCCTCATTTCGGAATCTGACAGGTTGACTCTCAATAAGCCGGAGGGGACATTCTACGTCTTTGTCAGATATGAAGGCGACATGCCCAGTGACACTTTTTCGCAGAAACTCCTCAAGGAGAAACTGGTTGTTGTAACACCTGGTTCTGCATTCGGGGAACAGGGTGAATACCACTTCAGGCTTTCATTCGCCACCGACGACGACACCATCAGGGAAGGCATATCGCGCATCAGGGATTTTGTTGAGGCATAATCCTCCTATTTCCAAAAGGCGCCCAATTTTCCTACTGCAGTCACTTAAGCCTTTTATATGAAAAATATATGAAATCTCAATGGCAGACAAGATCAAGATTGTAACCAAAGAGGACGTTCTTGAACACCTCAAGAATGGAAGTGCCGTTGTGGTGGATGTTCTTGGGAAAATTGAATATGACAGGGTACACATCAAGGGAGCAGTCTCCATACCTCTTGATATTCTGGAGCAGGGCGAACTTGAAGCTCTTGGAAAGAGCAAAAATGTCATTACATACTGCAAGAGCTATACCTGCGGGGCCTCTAAGAATGCGGCGACCATTCTATCGGGAATGGGATACAATGCAATGGCCTATGAAGGCGGGATCCAGGAATGGAAGGATTCAGGGCTTCCCACAGAAGGGACAGAAAATTCCTGAAAAAATTGTTCCAGGCAACAAGAGGGTAAATTCCAAACATTACCAGAACACTATATTATTCCTCAGGGGAAAATAGATGGCAGGAAATGTCAGAACGAGAGTATTGGCGTCGATTGCTGCATCCATAGCTGTGTTGATTGTTCTCCTGGTGTTCATTTATTTTGTGTCCACATATCTGATCATTCCCTTCCAGTGGTACAGGTTCGCCAACGCAATTCTTGTTGCCGCCATTGTCTATGTCATCATAAGGATAATAAGCCGGTTCCTGAACGGTTACTTCTCAAAATACACGGACCGCTCAAAAATTCACCCCCTGACCTTCCTTCTGAACATATTTGGCTATTTTGTAATGGCAGTGGCTGCCCTTGCAATGCTTGGAGTGAACGTCTCATCCCTTATACTTGGAGGTTCACTGGTCACGGTTGTCATAGGCCTTGCCTCACAGACAGTACTGGCAAACCAGTTTGCAGGCATTCTCCTGACTGTAACCAGGCCTTTCAAAATAGGCGATCTGGTCACAATAAACACCTGGCAATATGGTGGGACTTTCCCAACATTATTTCCCAAATACTTTTCAGTGGACAGGATAGAGGCCACTGCGTATACGGGAATCATTGAGGACGTGACCATCAACTACACTGTGATGACACTGGTCTCTGGAGATAGGATAAAACTCCCTAATGGCGTGATAGTCCAGGCAGCGGTCATTGTCAGAACTCCGGGAATAATCGTGAAGGCGAGATATGAGGTGCCAAAGTACATTGGCCTGGAAACCCTAAAGGGCCAGGTTTCCAAGAAGGTGAGCAGCATTGAGGACTACCTTGGCAACCTTTCTGTTTCCGTTGATGAGACCACCCTTAACACCTACATAATCATGGTGTCAGCCAAATTCAAGGGAATGGATGCCGATTTCTACAGAGGCAGAATTCTGGAAGTGCTGCTTGACATTGTTGAGCCAATGAAATTTTCCAACTGACAAAAACTCAGGGAATTCAGATGAACATCAGCCTGCAGGACCCCACCGGAAGAACCACGATCTTTCCAAATTCGGGGTCAGTAGGCTCAAGAATGTATGTTCCCTGATCCACGCCCTTCAGTTTGCCCTCAAATTTGGTTCCCGGAGTCAGGCTTTCCTGAGACTGGTTCAGGATCCACACTTGCACTCTCTGTCCAACAAGGTCACTGAGATTCATAATCAGGAATGGATACCTGATTTTTAAAATGAACCTTATTTCCTAAAAAAATGATTATGGGTGATATGTCGCTTTCTGTATCTTGACTTCTGAAAGTGGCTTGTCCTGGCTGTTTCTCTTCACCTTGCTAATCTTGTCAGCAACGTCCATTCCTTCCACAATCTTCCCAAATACAGGGTGCATGGGGTTTAGGTACTTGTTGTCGACAACATTGATGAAGAATTGGCTACCTCCAGTGTTGGGTCCTGCGTTTGCCATTGAGATTGTGCCCCTGGCATTGTTGTTGGTCTTTGTGAACTCGTCCTTTATTGTGTATCCCGGTCCTCCCATGCCTGTACCAGTGGGGTCTCCTCCCTGGATCATGAAATCCGGGATCACTCTGTGGAAAATGACTCCATTGTAGAATCCCTGCTCCACCAGTTTCCTGAAATTGCCTGCAGTGACGGGCATTTCCTTTTCAAACAGTTCGATCTTGATGTTTCCCATGTTTGTTTCAAATAATACGTGAGACATAGTTTCAAATGTGAATCATGACATAGTATCTAAATGATGAGCAAAGTCAGATGATATCCCCTGTCAGTCCACAAAAACAGGGTTCCTGTCCCTGATGAATGTGCCATTGTTCAGGTCATTCATTGCTTCCACTATCTGCTCACGGCTATTCATGACAATTGGGCCATGCCACCACACCGGTTCCCTGATGGGTTTTCCGGAGAGTGTGATGAGCCTCAGTGAGGAGTCCTCGGTTACAATCCTTATATGTTCTCCTTCCTCGGAGAAGACAAGAGCCTGTCCCGGAACATAGTGATTTTCATCCTCAGAATCGAATTTCCCCTCTCCCCCCATGATGTAAACCAACGAATTGTAGCCTTTCTTCACGGGAAAAATGAATTCTGATTCTTCCGGAAGGGTTACATCCAGGTATGATGGATCGACGCCGTATTCTCCTTTGAAAACTCCTACCTCTCCACCATATTCGCCCGAAATAACCTTGACTCTGCCCCCTCCATTCGGCTCAATGACAGGGACTCCGTTTCCCTTGATGTCCCTGTAAGTCGGAGTGGTCATCTTGTGTTCTGAGGGAAGGTTAATCCACAACTGCAGACCAGAAACCTTCGTGGGCAGCCCAACCGCTTTCAGCAGCTCATCGGGGTCATTCTCATCCAGGGGCTTGGGCATTTCCTGGTGGAAAATGCCGCTTCCCGCGGTCATCCACTGGAGGTCATTGCTCATTATGACCCCTTTGTTTCCCTCGCTGTCCTCGTGGTATACCTTCCCTGACATGAGGTAGGTCACAGTTTCTATTCCCCTGTGCGGATGCCAGGGGAAACCCCTGATATAATCTTCCACCTTGCTGGATCCGAAATGGTCAAGCATCAGGAAAGGATCAGTGATCTGGGCTGATGCCTGGCCACCCAGTATTCTGTTTAGCTTGACACCGGCACCATCATAGGTCTGTTGCCCTGTGAAAACGTGCCTGATTCTTTTTTCATGTCGACCTTCTGTCTCCTTTGCCATTATCAACCCCTCCACTAATATCTGAACTGATTAGGAAATAGTTATTTATCTGATCTTCCAATTTTTGGAACATACCCGCGTAATTGCTGTGACAGGTAACCAGTCAAATCAGATATCATGTTTAAATTGATATGATTTAGGAATAAAAAGTAAATTAGATTACATCAAAGAAAGTGGTTGAAATGAAGCATAGCCAGGAAATGGAGGAATGTCCCATTGTATCAGCTATCAGGGAGCTTGGTGGAGAGTGGAACCTGATAATAATAAGGCACCTGATGCAAAAGAACATGGGATTCAATGAACTGCTCAGGGCAGCCAGGGGAATAAGTTCAAAGACTCTTTCCAGCAATCTGAAATCTCTGGCAGACAAAGGCATTGTTGACAGAATGGTGATTTCAACCCAGCCATTTTCCGTATCATACTCCCTCACTGAGAAAGGGCATTCACTGGAGCAGGTTTTCAAGATGCTTGGGCAGTGGGGCGACAGGTGGGCCCACTGAACTCAAAAGATGAGATAAACGGGCGGCTCCGCCCCTTAAGTAATCTATTTCTTCATTTTCTCGAGGACGACTGAGCCGTTTTCTTCCTTGACAAAAACCACAATGTCGTCATTTCCCTTGAGTTGAAGAGTTTCGGCAATTTTCCTGGGAAGGGTTATTCTGAACGATTTTCCCCTAGAGGTAACGTGGGCCACATCAAGAATGGATCTCTTGCCATCGTTTTCCATGTGGTATTAATACACTACTAGAATAACATTTACTGCACTAAAATATAAGGATGACCAATGTGGAATCAGACCCTTTGGGCTTTTTAAACTGGGGGTCAGGCCATAATTGCATCTTCTCCCGAAAGTGAAGGTTCAGGAAAGCCAAAATTCAACATCTTTTTGGAGCTCATGAGAAATCTTGTAGATACAATAGAGGAAATATTGTTATATACACTAACATCTCCATCAATCAATGGATGAGCTTCACTTGAGGAGAAAACTTGCCCATATCTGCAAGGGCCAGAAAGTGGTTGTGTTTCCGCAGAGCATGAAATATGGGGACGAATCCACTGCAATCGGGGTGCCGTGCAGCACATATGAAAGCAACCCCGTGGAACTTTTCGATCCATTTGAGGCATTTCTAGAGGACTTTGACGGAGAGGTCCTGAAGCTCAGGACCAACTCATTGTATTGCCTGAAGGTGGCGCTCATTGATCTTGCAGATATATCTGACCTATCTCCAAAAAGCAGAAGACAGCTGGGAATGTGATGCTGGGAAATCACTCCTGACCAATGCCATTGCCATGTCTTTCAAGAACCAGTTTCCCATTTTCAAGGTAGAAGACCACTATTCTGTCATCTTCTGTGAGACCGATTGATTCAACCACGCTCCGAGGAAGTGTTATTCTGTACGATGAACCATTTCCCCCTGAAACGTGTGCGAAATCAAGGTTTCTCTTTTCGCCATTTCTCATGGGTTTCAAAATGAAAATCCCTCATTTTTTAAAAAATTTCTCGCAGAATCCTGGACAAAGGATACAGTTTTCCAACGGAGGAAAATGAAGGTGGCTTCATAATAATTCACAGGAACAGGGTTTTGGATTGCCTGTTTGAATTTTGAAGGAGAACCGATACTTCCTTGAGGTCATCATACGCCATTCTCAGGGTTAAATGCTGATCAGATGTCAGCCATAGCGTCTCGCCGTCAAAGTTGTCAAGCCTTGCGTAGAATGGCTCGTGCATCTCGATATGCTCCTTTGCAGGTCCAAATCCCGGGATAGCCAATGTGGTGAAGGGGTCGCCGTTCTTTGTGCTCATGGGGGTTATTCTGATCTTCTCGCCCTTTCTTATGCCGTAGAGTTTGTACCTTATTTCCTCACGCATCATTGGTCAATGTACTGCATAGGGCATATTCCAATCTTTTAACTTATATATTAGGATCAGCTAAAAAACTGCTAAAATGGGTTGCGGCCTGGCAAAAGCACACTGCAAAATGCCTATAACATTGGTTTTGGAGTGTATCCTCTGGAGACATTGAGTTCTATGGGGCCAGGGCAATCTCGCCCGATCAACCTATCTTGCCCTTGCCTGTATTCTTGGTTCCAGTAATGTCCACAGCCAATCCACAAATTCCCTCATGTTCTTTGTCTGCACATAAATTGTTCCAGGGCCAGTAATGTTGGTAACAAAACCCTCCCCGCTCAAGATGGTTTCCTTCAACCCGCCGAACTTGGTCACCCTGTAGGAACAGGATTCGGTGAATCCCACCAAATGGAAATTGTCAACTATAAGTGACTCGCCTGCGCCCAACTCATGCTTGTCAATGGCCCCGAAAGTGTTGATGAAAAGCTCACCATCCCCGTGGACTTTCAGCATGAATAGCCCCTGCCCGAACAGCCCCTTCATGAAGCCTTCCCATTTCACATCAAGGTCCAGGTCTCCGGTTGATGCAACATAGGCGCTCTTCTGTATTATCATCCCACTCTCCGATGATACCGCCAGTTTGTCGATATCTCCAACCGGTGCTGCAGCAAAGCCAATTCTGCCTGGCCCAGTGTAATGGTTCACAAAAAAAGACTGTGCACCGAACAGTGAAAGCCCAATGGTCTTGAAGAAGCCCCTTTCCCTCATTGTAGTGTGCACTTCCACAGTGGGGTCCATATAAGTCATGGCTCCTGCCTCAGCCGTTATTTTCTCACCTTCAGCCAAATCAACTTCCAACATCGCATAACTTGGTTTGTATTTGATTTCATATTTCATGTTTAATTCTAGCTAAGTCAAGTATATCTCAATTTCCACTTACGGGAAACCGGTTGGCCGACACCTGGGCAACCAGCTTGTCAAAAGTGCCGGAGGCATTATTGGAATACTCCTGAGCCAGATTCAATAATATTTATATTTCGTAAATATATTTTAGAAAGCAATCATGATTTCACGCAGGGGAAAGGTGGCAATTGCGGTCCTGATATCCGGGTTGGCAGTCTCATCTGCTTTTGCAGTTTTCGATCATTTCTACCTGCAGAGGACTGACTTCAATGGAGTCTACAGGATTTCTCCTGACAGCTTTTACTCAGGCAAACCATTGCCTCCATCATACAATATGCCGGCAGCGGAGGTTTTACCTAACCTGACAGGCAATTTCACTGCGCATTACTCGCTGGCAGAATTTCCGTACACTATGTGGGAGAATAACTCGGCTGGCCAGTTCAAGTTCGGGCTGACGTTTGGGTTCTGGCCAAATGGTTCAGACAACATCACAGGAATACCATTCAACTCAGAGGTGAATCCGACGGTGTGGTTGGGTTTGCTCAGTGAACATCTCAATTTTTCCGGCTACCTGGGGATAAAGGCAGTTGATATTACGGCCTATTCCAGTTTGCCCTATGTCAGCCCAATAGACTTTGGGAATGCGAGCAGCCCATCTCCATGGAGCATGTATGTGGTGTACGAACACGCATACTTCAATCAGAGGGAAGTGAACGTTGGAACTTTAGGGAACGTGTACTTCATTCACCCGGTCAAACAGTTTCCTGGCCCAGGCAATGCCTTGTTCACGCTCTATACCGGGCAGTACTACCTTGTGCTGAAGCTGGGCCTTTATTCGATAACGCCTTTCGGCACTCATTTTATTGAAGAAGTGAACATAAGCGAACCATGGGTTCATGTCACCTGAAACCTGTGCGTCCCCCCGGCTTATCAATATGTCTCCTCACATAGCTGGAATCCCGGTTTAATAAAGATAAGGGATTGTTAATCAATCCCAGGTTTGAATGGGGATTCAGGTGACTGGCCATGGACAGCATAGATTTGCAGATTGCGGAGTTTTCACGCAATCCACTGACTCCCAACATAAGATTGGACCCACGTGTGGGCAGGTTCTGGAAGGTTGATGCAGGCTGGGTCATTCCAGGGGACCAGGCTGGACCATATGAGTATTCGCCGATCAGGAATGGCCTGGACCTTGTGTACGGGAGATACACTCTTGGAATATTCGGGCAGGGCCTCACCACAGAGGACTACTGGGTAATGGACAGCGAAAACCCATTTTATGAGGTCTCACTTGAGGAGTTCTTGGTACAGGATGAGAAGGGTGAACTGCCAGTTGAAATGACTAGAAATCAGAAAATAAGGCATAAAATCAACACCATAGGCCTTTCACTGTCAGCCCTTGCTATTCTCGCCTTCACCATTTTCCTGGTTCACCATCTCATGGTTCATGCCGTGGTGATTAACGCATCTCCCGATGGCAATTTTGTGCTGCAACGGGTATTTTTATAGCCAAATTGTTGATTGGCAAGGAAATTGCCTGCCTTTTTATGTGCTCAGCATAATTGGCAGACAGATTGGTTCAGGTGCTGCATTATAAGCGCCCCGGCCGGGATTTGAACCCGAGTCACGAGCTCGACAGGCTCGTATGATAGGCCGCTACACTACCGGGGCTTTACCGTTGATTGTTTGGGTTTATTTAAAATGTATGATTTGCAGTTCAACGCCTTTCTGTCTGCAGGTCGCCTATGAAGCCGAAATCCACTAGGCCGAACTCCTCAGTTATCCCATACACCCTGAAGGCCTTTGAGTTGACATGCCTAAGGACCGGAGTGAAGTGGTCCTCACTAAGGAGGCTCTGTGCAACATCGGTTCCAGATGAGAAGAAGCTCATTGCAGGAGTGATGAGGATTTTTGCTTCCTCACTGTAAACGAATGATGGAATCTTGAACATGCCCCCAACCCTGTCCCTCAGCACGAGAGAGGGATGCTCGTGGCCAAGTATTGTTATTTTTTTCAGACCCCGGTCTCTGTCGCCGTGGTAAATATAATACCTGTCAGTTTCATAAATTTCTGAAATTTCAATGCCCTTTCTTTTCAATATTGTGATCAGGTAGTTGTCGTGGTTCCCGCGCACAAAATGCAGTTTCAACTGCTTTTCATACCTGTTGATGAAATGCATAATGTCATCCCATTCTTGGGGAAGGTTTTTGGAAAACTCATGCTTGAAATCCCCGTTTATGATCAGCGTCTCGGGGCTGTACCTTTCAATAATGCTGTCAACCATTCTTTCGACATGGTCTCTCTGCAGTTTAGGGAGAAACAGCCCATGGAGATTCATTTCCTCCTCAAAGCCCAGGTGAAGGTCTGATATCACTGCGGCCGATATGTCCCGGAGATAGATGCAGTGCAGATCAGAAATGAACACATCGTCAGTTACCTGAATTTCTTTCAACAGGTTCTTAAATGCAAGCAAGAGTTAAGTTTATTCTATCATTATGGCAGCATTGCCTGAAAACACACTGACCATCGAACGGGGAAGCAGCCAAGCAGAAATAGACACAACAGGTGCTTATGTAAAGAGCTTGCTCTTGAATGGCAAGAAGGTCCTCAAGCCAAGCCATGACGGAAAGGATACCCATGGCGGGATGGCAATGATGCTGCCATTCGCCAACAGGATCAGGAATGGCAGATACACATGGAATGGCAATAAATACGAGCTTCCCAAGAACAGTGGAAATCACAGTATTCACGGATTGACACGGGACGTTGAATGGAATGTGGCCCACAGGGGAGAAAGCACAGTTTCTCTTTCATACAGCCTCAACACGGAATCATATCCAGTCCCGCTTTTTTTGAAGGTGGGATATGAATTGGATGAAGCATGTTTCAGGGTTTCCATAGATGCAAAAAACGAGGGGAGTGAGGTGGCCCCCTTCATGGCAGGGATGCACCCCTATTTCAATTTTGAGGGGGAATGGGCATTGGAAAGCCAGAGGTCGCTTCTCAAGCTGAACTATGAGAACCAGTATTTCCCTGACGGGTCGTTTGATCCAATAATGCCCGGTGGCATTGGGTCCCTTACGGGCAAAACATATGACACCACCTTCATAGCCGGGAATCCTGTCACTTTCGTATCAAAGGGGAGCCGAGTCAGGATAGATTCAGAGGACATGCCTTACCTGGTTGTCTACAATGGTGAGTATTCTGAGGGGAGGTCTGTTGCAATTGAACCAATGACCGGGGCACCAGACAGTTTCAACAACAGGATTGGCATCATTTCTTTGGATCCCGGGGCATCTTACCGGTGTGGAGTCAGTTTCTGCCTTGAAAAGCATAATATGTAACCCGAAACATACACAACCTCATGCACATGAATTGCGACCTCGGATAGAACGGGTGGAACGGTCTAATTACGGGTTTGCGCATTAGCGAATTTTTCATTACAACTGCAATAAAATTTAAGTATAGATCATAGGTATAGATTTACCTTACAGTGTGGTGCTAGATGAAAGAAGTCATAATGAAAGATGACAAAGCAGTTTCTCCAATCATTGCTACAATCCTATTGGTTGCCATTACAGTAGTACTTGCAGCGACCCTGTACACGATACTGGGTGGTTACACGACATTTCTCGGCCAGTCAACCCCTCAAGCCTCTATCCAATTGAACTCAGTCTCAAGTGGCAATTCTCCAGTTTACATGTTGTATGTGAAACAGTTTGGTGGAAATATCAGCTTGAATGAGGTGCAGCTTGTTATAACAAACTCCAACAACACCCCCTATTACACCACATTGGGTTCGGACTTCAGCAATCCGGGCACAAGTCTGAGCGGAATCTGGAACCTGACCGTTTATGGAACCTCTTACCTATCGGCCTCAACTGTAGTGAAGATTGTGGGCGATAGCGCGTCGCCGCAACCAACAGGAATCTCCCAGGTTCAGCTTGTGGATATGAATTCCAACGGAGTGATTGCAACTTTCTCCTTCAGTACCAGTCCATTGTCATAGAAATAGTTGGATGTTTATCCAATAATTTTCTTCAATTCTTCTAGAGACTTCACCGGAGGCAGGCAATTATTTTCAGTGCATACCTGTATCTGTGAATGATTATTTTCTGAATCCGCTGAAATAGGTTCATCAAGAAGTTTCGCAAGTTTCTTGTTGTCCTTCTTGAGCAGAACAGCCACCACGTATGGGAGAAATTCCCTCTGTGAATAATCCCGTATTTTGTCGTATTCACTGTTTGCTTCCCAGGCTTTGACCAGGTAGCTACCGGACAACGCATAGTCTACTGCGATGCCCATGAAGCTGTGGTACATTGGCCCCTTTTCTATATTTGCGGCAAACGCATTGGCAACAGAAAGCCCATCCTGGATGAATCCATCATCTGACAGGATTGTCCCAAGCCTCAGGAGGTTGTACATGTGAACGGAGTTTCCAGAGGGAATCGCCCCGTCATGGCCCTCTTTCATCCTGACTGGAAGTTTCTCGCCGTCCCTTGGGGAACCAAAGAATCCACCCTCCTTCTCATCATAAAACTGTTCCTTCGCAGCCTGTGCGAGCTTCACTGCAATTTCGAGGTATTCTCCATCCATGGTTGACTCAAAGAGTTCAATCAATCCAAAGGTCATGAACGAGTAATCGTCCAGGTAACCGTTGATTGCACTTTCCCCGTCCCTGTACCTGTGGAGGAGCTTGCCGTTTTCATACATCCGCCCAAGTATGAAATTTGCAGACTTCTTGGCCTGTTCCAGAAATGAAGCTTCCCCGAAAGCCCTGTGGGCTTTTGCCAGGGCGGCAGTCATGAGCCCATTCATGTCGGTGAGTATCTTGTCATCAATGTGGGGCCTGATTCTTTTCTCTCTTGCTTCAAATAGCTTCTCCCTGGACCTGTCCAGGATCTGCTTGAGTTCATCTGCGGCAAGGCCAAGCCTCTTTGCCTCCCTATCGAGCGGGCTGTTGAGGTAAAGAATATTCTTCCCCGTGTTCCTGCCGGTGGCCTCATCCAGGTAATTTCCAGCCATTTCAGCATTGAACACTGAAAGGAAAATGTCACCGTCCTCTTTTCCAAGGATCTGGTAAATTTCCTGGGCGCTCCAGGTGTAGAATTTCCCCTCCTCATTTTCACTGTCTGCATCAATGGCACTGAAAAATGCCCCATCATCGGACACCATCTCCCTGCCAAGGAAATCCAGGACTTCGTAGACAGTGTCCCGGAACAGTTTGTTTCCAGTGAGCTGATAGGCTTCGGTGTAAGCCATAATCATGAACGCCTGATCATAGGTCATCTTCTCAAAATGGGGCAAAAACCAACCTGCATCAGTGGAATACCTGTGGAAGCCATATCCAATGTGATCATATATCCCTCCCATTCTCATGGACGTGAGAGTCTTGGTCACCATGTCAAGAAGATCCTGATTGCCGGTCTTCCTGTAAATCCTCATGAGGAACATCAGGTTCTGTATGGACGGGAATTTGGGTGCATTTCCGAATCCGCCATTCTCCTTGTCAAACGCACCCTTCAGCTGACCCAGGATGTTGCTGACAGTCTCTTCCTTGACTGCATTTCCCTTCTTGCCGTAAGTCACTCCCCTCAGGTCATTCAGCACCTGTTCGGCACGCCTTTCAATTTCTTCTGGGCCATTGGACCAGAGTTCTTTCAACTGCCTTGTGAGCTCAATGATACCAACCATTCCCCTGCGGCTTTCCCTCGGTATGTAGGTCAGGGCAAATACCGGGACCTTCTCAGGTGTCATGATGATGTTGAGTGGCCAGCCTCCGGTCCCGGTCATCATCTGGCTCACTGTCATGTATGCACTGTCAATGTCAGGGCGCTCCTCCCTGTCAACTTTGATGCTCACGAACAAGTCGTTCATCTCCCTTGCGACATACTCGTTCTCAAAACTCTCCTTCTCCATCACGTGGCACCAGTGGCATGTGGAGTAACCTATGCTGAGGAATACCAGCTTGTGCTCCTTCTTCGCTTTTTCAAAAGCCTCCTCGGACCATGGGTACCAGTCCACAGGATTGTGTGCGTGCTGCAGCAAGTAAGGGCTCTTCTCTTTCGCGAGCCTGTTTGTGTAGTTGGAGTCTCCCATAATTTCACCGTGATTTGATTATTCTAGGTAACTGGATGAGTTATGCACACCTTATAACAATTATTGAAGGGCAAAGGCTACAAACTCCCTTTAATACGTTGCCTGAATTATGTGGGCGTGGCATCTGTCATATTTGTAAGGCATGGGGAAAGCCTGTCAAACACCAGGAACATCATAACCTCTGACTACACCGGGTACCCTCTTACAGAGAGGGGGAAGTCACAGGCAAGGGAAGCCGCCAGGGAGCTCAGCGGAACCAAGGTTGACAGACTTCTTACAAGCCCGGTCCAGAGAGCCAAGGAAACGGCGGAAATCATTTCAGGAGTTCTTAGGGTCATGCCCTCTGTGGATGAAAGGATCAGGGAATCAGGAATGGGGCCGCACAACAACAAGTCCCTTGAAGATATCCCAAAAAAGAAACGTTCCGAACTGGGCATGGAGACCTGGGAATCTCACCAGGAGAGGTTTCTCAGTGCCATGAAGGATGTGACTGGAACCACAGTGATGGTGAGCCATGCTTTTCCAATCAGGAGTGCAGTGGCATACTTCCTTGGATTTGACGAGGACGAAAGCTATGGCATAAACATAAGGAATGGCAGCATTACAGTCGTTGACCTGGATCATGGGAAGGTCTTGTGCATAGGGTCAAGGCATCTGTCGGTCAGGGTAAGTGACTTCATTCTTGGGGAAAAATGAGCATATTTTTTCGGCTCTAACAAAATGCCCCAATAAAATATTTAGCTTCTTCAAGCAATATACCTGCAATCATGTTCATCTACGAATCGATGTCCCGGACCGAAAAAGAGCTTGATATCCGCAAGGACACAGTCACCAGGCTGTTTGTCTGCGGCCCCACGGTTCAGGACAGCTTTCATCTGGGCCACGCCAGGACTTACATCTTCTTCGACTCCTTTGCAAAATATCTCAGGGCCAGTGGTTATGATGTCTTCTATCTTCAGAATGTAACGGACATAGACGACAAAATAATCAATCGTGCAAGGGAGGAAAACACCACATTTGACATAATCTCAAGGAAATACTCCGCTGAATTCTTCAGGATAATGAAAGACCTGAAGGTTGACAGTGTTAATTTCTATGCATTTGCCACGAGGCATATGGATGACATAATCGCACAGATTTCCAAACTGGTGGAGAAAGGATTTGCCTATGAGACCGGAGACGGGGTCTATTTTAGGGTAGGAAAATTCCCTGATTATGGAAAATTGTCCGGCCAGGACATGGACTCGCTGAAGTCTGGCGCCAGAGTTGATTCCACTGAAGAAAAGGAAGATCCCAGGGATTTCGTGATCTGGAAGAAGATGAAGCCCGGTGAGCCACACTGGGAATCACCATGGGGGAAGGGGAGGCCGGGCTGGCACATCGAGGACACCGCCATCACGGAGAAATATTTCGGCCCAACCTATGACATTCACGGCGGCGGGACAGATCTGGTTTTTCCGCACCATGAAGCCGAGATCGCAATCGAGAGGTCAATAAGCGGGGCCGATCACCTGTCAAGGTACTGGGTGCACAGCGCAATGATCAACATCAACGAGGAGAAGATGTCAAAGTCACTTCACAACTTCATCACAATCGAGGATGCACTGAAGGATTTCTCTCCTGAAGAGCTAAGGTTCACCCTCCTGAATGTCCAGTTCAGGTCGGTGGTCAGCTTCTCCGATGACATGCTTGTTGAGGCAAGGTCCAACGTTAACAGCATCAACATCCTATACCGAAAGCTCAAGGCGGCTGCCAAAGATGGAAGCCAGGTGGGCCGGGAAGAAAATACCTTCATAGGGGAACTCAGGGAACCACTGGAAGCTGGCTTTGACCTCAGAGGGTTTTTCACTCGATTCATCGCCCTCGTTGGAAAATGGAACAACCAGATCGAACTTCTCGATGAGAATGAACGGGCTCAGGCCGTTGGTACGATTGAATGGGTGAACAGCTTCACCGGCATAATCAGGGAACGGGGTTCTGGGGAAAACGCAAAGGGAGTCGTGGAACTGGCCCTTGAAATCAGAAAGAGGCTGAGGGACAAGCGGGATTTCGAGACATCTGATCTCATAAGGTCAAGCCTGCGGGACCTTGGCATATATATCGAGGACAAGGGTGGGGAAACCACGTGGTGGCAGGAGTGAGGTGATCAAAATGTCAAAGTCGGCAGTAATAGTTGTTGATCTGGTCAACGATTTTGTTTCGGGAGTATTCGGCTCAGAAAGTGCAGCGAATGTGTCAAAAAGGATAGAATATTTCATGAAATCACTTCCCGGAAACCTGACAAGGGTCTTCACCCTTGATTCCCACATTGAGGATGATCCTGAATTCAAGGTCTGGGGAGAACACTGCCTCATGGGCACGTGGGGGAGCAAACAGGTGGACAACCTTGAGGACATTGAGGGGTACAGGATAACAAAAAGGCATTTTGACGCATTCTATGACACAGATCTGGACGGTTACCTGAGGGCAAAGTCAATAGACAAGCTGTACATTCTGGGGATCAGTACTGACATATGCGTGCTGCACACCGCTGCAGGGGCATTCTTCAGGTACTACGACACGAGTGTCATATCAGATCTTTGCGCTGCAATTTCTCCCGAAAGGCATTTGGAGGCTCTTTCATTCATGGAGAGAAACTACGGTAGCAGAATTTTGAATTCAAAAGAAGCACTGGAGGAACTTAACAATGCTTGAAAAGAAGCAGACAGAAACACAGGAGGCGAGAATTTTCTATTCGGCCTCGGATCAGGACATATTAACAGGAAAAGCTTCAGACGTATACTTTGAGAGGAGCATAGATGCGGCTTCCAAAGTGAAGCACGAGGCCAATGTGGTTGCAGAGTTTACCGTATCGGGCCCCAAGGACCAGTGGGTGAATTTTTCAGGCCTCGCTGAGGTTGTGGCCATGCTCAAGGGAAAGAAAGTGGACCTCTATGCAATTCCAGAGGGCACACTGGTGGACACTAGGGATGCCGACGGAAGGCCGGTGCCGTTCATGAAGATCGTGGGGAATTACGATGATTTCGGAGAGTTTGAAACGGCGCTCCTTGGCTTCATATGCCAGTCAACCGGGATATCCACGTATTCAACAAGAATCAGGATGGAATTGGGTGAAACCCCATTCTTCTCATTCGGAATAAGGAGGATGCATCCGGCCATCTCTCCCATGATAGACCGGGCCGCCTACATAGGTGGTGCAGATGGCGTTTCTGGAATTCTCGGGGCAAAGGTCATCGGGCTGAGCCCAGTAGGAACCATGCCTCATGCACTTTCCCTGATCTTCGGAGATGACAGGGCATGGGAGATGACGGTAAAGAAAGCAGGCAAAGAAGGTGTCAAGACTCTGCTCATTGACACTTACATGGATGAGAAATTTGCTGCCATCAAGGCCGCTGAAATGTTTCCTGACCTGGATTACATAAGGCTTGACACGCCATCATCAAGGAGAGGCAGTTTCCCCAACCTGCTGAGGGAAGTCAGGTGGGAACTGGATCTGCGGGGCTACAAGAATGTCAAGCTGATGGTGTCTGGAGGCCTGAAACTTGAAAATCTCGCGGAACTTAAGGAATCAGGGGCAGACTCATTCGGCATAGGCACGTCCATCTCATCCGCTGCGCCCTATGATTTTGCAATGGACATAGTGGAACTGAATGGTTCCCCCCACACAAAGAGGGGTAAATTCTCGGGCTCTAAGAGTGTCCTTAGATGCGACAAATGCAGGAAGCACCTGGTGGTCCCAATTACTGATGAAGGCATGTCCTGCCAGTGTGGGGGCAGCATGGAAAATCTCATGCAGAAATTCATTTCCCAGGGCGAGACCGCTAGAAAAAGCGAGGAAGCCAGGGAGATACGGGAAAGGGCCCTTTCAGAGATAGAGTTCCTGAAGAGATCTTCTGGGGTGCAGTAACTCAGGCAGGAGCTTGTGTGCCCCTCCTTTTCAGGCCTTTCTCACAGGTCGGGCAGCATGCGTAATATGTCTTCCTGTTCAGGGAGACTGTGATGGGATGTGATTCAATTTCCTTGCCGCACAGGTCACAGTGAACCAGTTCAACCCTTCCCATGGGGTTGTTTGACACTCTCTTTGTCGCAATCCTCACACTGAGTATCTGAACATTCGTGAGTCTGGGAAGGTCCTCGTAATAGAGGACAACAATATATGTCCCGTCAATCAGGCTGTATTCCTCAAGTACAAGGCCGTCGGGGACTCCCTCGCGGTCTTCAAGATGGACAATTACCAGGTTGCTTTCCTCATTGTCGAGGGTGATTGTGAAATTCTGTATGACTCCATCATCCACCAGGCCATCCAGTGTCTTTTTGGCAGTAACACGGGATATCCCCAGCGATGTGGCAATCTCTGAAATGCTCTTCCTCGAATCCGCTTTAAGGAGAGTTATCATGCGCTGCTCTGTTTCACTGAGATTTCTTCTCATAATGCAAAATGAAGTTAGTATGTTTAAACATTGTGTAAAGTCAAGCCTTTAATATATTTTCAATATAACCATTTATGGGAAAACAGGTAGATCCAGTTTGTGGAATGACTGTGGATGACAGCACCGAGATCCGCTCAACCTACAAGGGCAAGGAATATTTCTTCTGCATGGAAGGGTGCAAGAAGCAGTTTGACGCAAACCCGCTGAAATACACCAGGTGAGGGTATGCCCACCGATCCCGTATGCGGGATGTTCGTTCCGGACACATCCAAACTCAAGCTTGAGAAGGATGGCAGGGAATACTATTTCTGTTCTTCCGACTGCCTGAACAAGTTCAAGTCCCCGGAAGAGCAGCTAAGGTCACTCAGGCTGCGGCTTGCGGTTGCATGGGTTTTCTCGATTCCGGTCCTTGTACTCACTTACACAAGCATTGGGAGCAAATCGTTCATCCTGCTCGCACTCACGTTGCCCGTCCAGTTCTATTCTGGCCTCGGTTTCTACAAGGGTGCGTATGAGTCCATCAGGAACAGGATGGGCAATATGGACATCCTCATCTCATTGGGAACTTTAACCGCATTCTTTTTCTCACTGTTTGTCACGTTCTTCCCCGGTGCAATATCCAATTCTTTGCCATACTTTGATGCCTCGGCTTTCATCATCACGCTCATACTGACGGGCAGCTACATTGAAAACCTCACAAAGAAGTCTGCGGGCGATGCGGCAGGAAAACTGATGCAGCTCATCCCAAGAACTGCCCACAGGCTGTCCGGAGGCTCGGTTGAAAATGTCCCGGCCGATGCAATCCATTCAGGAGACCATCTTGAAGTCAGGGCAGGAGAAGTATTCATCGCAGATGGATACGTAATACGGGGTTCTGGCGATATAGACACATCCACAATAACAGGCGAGCAGGAGCCGGTTTTCGCTTCCGTGGGTGACAGGGTGGTCTCCGGCACAAAGAATCTGAACGGAACCCTCACAATCGAGGTTGAGCGTGCAGGAAACGATTCGACTGTGAGCAGGATATACGACATGCTTCAGGCTGCTTCCTCCGGCCGTGCGAGAATTCAAAGAGTTGCCGACATATTTTCAACCTATTTTGTTCCCGTTGTGCTGGTCTCCGCATCAGTCTCGGCCATGATATGGGCATTTTTTGTTTATGGGACAGGCTCAGGCCTCTGGGATGTGCCGGTACTTGCCTTCGTATCTGTGGTGGTTATCGCATGTCCCTGTGCAATAGGATTGGCAGCGCCAATAGCCCTCCTCATATCATCCTCATATTCATACGGCAATGGCGTCATTCTGAAAAATACCAGTTCACTGGACAGGATTTCGAGGGTCACAAGGGTGGTGTTCGACAAGACGGGCACCCTGACAGAAAGCATGCCTTCCGTAATCAGGATGGATGCCAAATCCGACAGTGAGCAGCTGCTAAAATATGCGGCATCAATAGAGAGGCAGTCAAACCATCCGGTGGCAAGAGCCGTTGTTTCTTATGCCCAACAGAAGGCAATCAAGCCACTTGACGCTACTGACGTCCGGGAAATTCCTGGGGCTGGAATATCAGGAAATGTAAACGGTTCCAGGGTTGAAATCAGCCGGCTTAGGACAGGAGAGTTCTCGGGAATTGAAGTGAAGATAGATGGAGAAGATGCGGGCCGGCTGTTCCTGCAGTACAAGATAAGGGATGGATCCGCAAAGCTAGTTTCATCGCTCAACGATTCTGGAATCAAGACATCACTCGTGACTGGAGACAGAAAGAGCGAGGCTGAGGCTTTGGCAAAATCACTGAACATTTCTGACATACACTCTGAAGTTGATCCGGAGGGCAAGTCAAAGATCATCATGGAATATCAGGAGAGTGGAGATTTTGTGCTCTTTGTGGGCGACGGTATAAATGACGCAGTTGCCATGGAGGTTGCTGATGCAGGAATCGCAGTTTCCGATGCATCTGACATTGCCAAGGATGCGGGGGACATCATCCTTGCAAAGAGCGACATTTCCCTGGTGAATGCCTCAATCGGCGTTTCAAGGGAAACCATAAGGAAAGTGAAGCAGAACATTTACTGGGCAATCGGGTACAATTCAGCACTCATTCCAATTGCGGGGGGAATACTAGTCCCCCTGTTTGGGCTCGGAATATACTCATTTCTCCCAATCCTATCGGCCCTTGCAATGGGCTTGAGTTCAACAAGTGTTGTGCTTAATTCCCTCCTTCTGCGGGGAAGGCTGAGGAAAAGGGTCTTCACGCCTAACTAAAATACGCCCTGGCAATGCAGGAGAAGGAGTAGGGCATCATGGCTGAGGCTGAGGAGATCATTGGAGAACTGAAGAAACTGGCCAGATCGGATTACAGGGAAAGAATGTCAAGATTTGGCATTGATTCTCAAAATGCCCTGGGGGTGCCTGTGCCTGAAATCCGCAAGCTTTCTAAGAAGTTTCCGCACACCGTTGTTGTTTCAAGGAAGCTTTGGGCCACAGGCATCCACGAGGCAATGATCCTTTCCACAATGGTGTTCCCTCCCGCAGAACTCACGGCTGTTATTGCGAATGAAATGGTAGGGGACATCAAATCCTGGGATGTGTGCGACCACTTCACGGGAAACCTTGTGGCGAATTCCAGCCCTGCACTTGTGATCGAACTTGCAGATACCTGGGGAAGTGACAGGAGGGAGTACGTCCGCAGGGCAGCATTCTCACTGATTGCCAGTGTTGATCATTCGCTGATGTACGGAAAGGAAAATGTCCAGCATTTTCTGTGCCTGATACGGGATGCTTCTGATGACGGCAGGAATTTTGTAAAGAAAGCTGTTGATTGGGCACTGAGGGAAATCGGCAAGAGCTCAAACCAGAACAGGCTTCTTGCACTGGCGGCTGCAGAAGATATACTCAACAATGGATCAAAGGCAGGGAGATGGATAGGAGACAATGCCAGAAGGGAACTGACGAGCAAGAAAATCACTGACAGGCTTTCCGGAAACTGATTCACCTCCGGCAAATCATTTATTCTGTGCCGTATTTGTTAAATCATGAAAATCCTCATCGATGGAACGTGGAAAAACTCTGAAAATGAGGAAGAGCTTAAGAAATACAACCCATCCACAGGAGAGCTGCTTGGGACTTTCCCCGCCGCCTCCAGGGAGGACGTGAACGCGGCAATTGATGCGGCGGAACGATCATACGAAAAGTGGTTTGGAATAGGATCTGTGGAAAGGTCAAAAATTCTCTACAGGACACGGGAGCTTATTGAGAAGTCAAGGGACGAACTTGAAAAACTCCTCCTTGATGAGAATGGGAAGACGCCAATAGAGGCACGGCAGGAGACTGATGGAGTAATAGACCAGATTCAATACTATGCAGAATTCGCAAGGAAAATAAATGGGGACATTGTGGAAGGTGACACACCAGAGAGAAAGATCTTCCAGTACAAGGTGCCCTACGGAGTTGTGGTTGCGCTAACCCCATGGAATTTCCCGGCTGCAATGGTTGCAAGGAAGCTTGCCCCTGCCCTGCTCACGGGAAATTCGGTTGTGCTGAAACCCAGCAGTGACACACCCTTCACTGCAGAATGGATAGTCAGGAAGTTCCTGGAGGCAGGTGTGCCAAAGGGAGTATTGAACTTTGTAACCGGAAAGGGGTCCGAAATCGGGGACCACATAGTTCAGCACAGGAAAGTGTCAGTTGTGACAATGACAGGGTCCACAACTACCGGGCAGAGAATCATGCAAAAGGCCTCAGCCAACATGGCCAAGCTGGTTCTGGAGCTTGGGGGCAAAGCTCCCTTCATGGTCTGGAAGGATGCTGACCTCAAGAACGCATTGAGAGCATTCATATGGGCAAAACTGTGGAATGCAGGGCAGTCATGCATCGCAGCCGAGAGGCTCTATGTCCACTCGGACATATACGATGAATTCATGAAAATGGCAGCTTCTGCACTTTCAAGAATAAAAGTGGGAGACCCACGGACTTCAGACATGGGGCCCCTGATAAACAAATCAGCGCTGGAAACAACGGAGAGGTTTGTCGAAGGGGCAAGAGAAAGCGGTTCAAGGATCATCGAAGGCGGAATGAGGCCGGAGGTTGGAAACGGATTCAAAAATGGTTACTTCTACAGGCCCACCCTGGTATCCGGTGCCGGCCAGGATTCCGAAATTTTCCAGGAGGAGGTATTTGGACCAGTAATCGGCTCGATGCCTGTGGAAAGCGAGGATGACCTTTTCAGGTATGCCAACGATTCAAAGTTTGGGCTGGCTTCGTACCTATTTACCAGGGATCCGGACCTCATGTTCAGGGCAACCGAAGGAATACGGTTTGGAGAGGTCTATGTGAACATGCCTGGCCCCGAGTCATCCCAGGGTTACCACACTGGATTCAGGCTTACAGGTCAGGCTGGAGAAGGCAGCGCATATGGGATAGGGGAATATCTCAAACTGAAGAACATTTACATTGATTACTCGGGCAGGCCTCTTGAGGTTGAGACAGTCAGGGAAGATCTCATCGGTTAACCTTCCCGCCAATCATTTTTCCACTTTTGACCAAATGCACAGTGCCAGTTCGTGCAGATTTCCGACTGCACCAACTTGGGCTTAATTCTTCCAATTCAGTTAAAATGGGAGTTAAAGAAATCCATAATGAGATAAGGAAAAGGGACGCATATGTTGTTCACATGAACAGGTAATTGAATGCACTTTCTGTCATGCCCATGGCCTTCCTGTAATTCTTAACACCGAAGGAAGAGATAACACTGCCTATTTCCTTGGATGCGGATCGGTAGACGTAATTGTCCAGGCTCCTCCACCTTGTGAAGATGTCTGATTCTTCTCTTTCATTGTGTTCGATAAGTAGTCTGGTGTAGAGTGGCATCCTCTCCAGGTAAAGTTCCTCATTTCCGCTTTCTTTCCACTGGATCAGGTTTCCAGCAAGCTTGTCCAGCAGTTTGTGGTCCGCAGCTATCTTGCTGATGGTGGCACGGTACTCATCTGCATCCTCCCAGAGTGGCTCATAAAGATTAGGAAAAACGATCTTCTCCTCAATCTCAATATGCACATCCATGAGAAATTGGTGGAACGCAACAAATCTTTCAAAATCCGGCGATACATCCTGGAGCCTCCTGAATGATCTGCATTGTAGGTGTTCTATCAAAAGCAATTCAACTGCATCCGCCATGATTACAGGAGTACATGGGAAACCACCTATGAAACAGTTATGGCCAGAAAACAAGAGTTATGCACACTAATGATTGAATAAAGAATGCGGGTGCCGGGATTTGGACCCGAGGCACGAGCTTGGCAAGCTCGAGTGTTACCAGGCTACACCACACCCGCTTGCCTCTGACATCGCCTTTTTGATATTAATTTTTGCTCCAAGTTTTTCCTGATGGCCCTTCAAACAGGGGCTTGCAATCAGGTGGTTAAAAGAGACAAACAGCACTTAAAGGGATAATGGAAGAGGAAAGTTAATTATGGGAATTGCATCCACAGGTGAAAGCGAAATCCCTCGAATTTCACTATACTTAAATGACTACCCTAATATGTTTGCGCTGCTCTCTTGCACGGTAGCGAAAAGTTGGGTAGAATTTTAGCGATACAAGCGAAATAAATTGCCCATATTGTGGGACTAGAACACCCCAACACCGTAAAACAAAGGGTCAAGGGTCAATTTTTGATGTGAAAAACCTTTGTTGCGGTTTAAGCAACAAACACAATAATAGTTATATATTAATTATGTGCGGACAGCCCAAAATGAGGAGTTTTAAGCATATTGGCATAAAATGCAAATTGTTATTCCAAAAACTACTTCGCTATAAGCTCACTTCGCTAAAAATACTACAAAACTCTTTTAATACTATGACTTCTTATGCATCAAATAGGTGATTCCAAGAATGATAATGTCTGAGGAAAAAAACAGGTATCCTGAAATCAGATTTTCAAATGATTTCGAGATCTCTAAGAACGCACCGTTTACAACGGTGGACGACTTTGTCAACGAAATGGGCCACCTGATTACTTCAGATATGATGGTGATCAGGGTCACAGAAAGTCTGTGCCCAATATGTGTTGATGATGAGAAGTTCGACCAGATGAGGGTGCCTGCAGCGGTATACGAACATGCCGGCGAAGTTAAGCTCATTAAGGAGTGCGCCGAACATGGAATTACTAAAGAGAAATACTGGGAAGACTACGAAATGTACCAGGAAGCCAAGAAGTGGCTCGACCCAGGTGTCAAGATCCTCAACCCACACGTTGCATACCTCGAATCAAAGATTGTATGCCCGACCCACTGTGGTCTCTGTGTCAAGCACAAGTCACACACAGGTCTCGGCAATGTAGTAGTTACAAACAGGTGTGACCTTTCCTGCTGGTATTGCTTCTTCTATGCAAAGGAGAACGAGCCAATCTATGAGCCAACTCAGGACCAGGTAAGAATGATGCTGAGAAGGATGAGGAATGAAAAGCCTGTTGGAGCAAACGCTGTCCAGATCACTGGCGGAGAACCAGCAATAAGGGATGATATCATTGACATCATCAAGATCGCCAGAGAAGAGGGCTATGAGCACATCCAGCTTAACACTAACAGCATAAGGTCTGCATTCGACCCTGACTTCCCAAAACAGATCAGGTCAGCAGGTTCAAACGTCATTTACACAAGTTTCGATGGTCCAACACCAAGATCAAACCCCAAGAACTTCTGGGAGATCCCCGCAGCTCTTGAGAACTACAAGAAAGCTCCTCTGGGAGTTGTGCTTGTTCCAACCGTCATTGGCGGTGTGAACGACAAGTATCTTGGAGATATCATCAGGTTCGGACTTTCAAACATTGATTCAGTCAGAGCTGTCAACTTCCAGCCTGTAAGTCTTGTGGGCAGAATGCCTGACAGGATGAGGGAGAAGCAGAGAGTCACCATACCTGGAGCAATCAAGAAGATAGAGCAGCAGACAGATGGCCTCATTGGAAGGGAAGACTTCTTCACAGTGCCATCCACAGCTAAGGTCTCTGACTTTGTTGAGCAGCTCAAGGGCAAGGAAATGTACAAACTTTCAATCCACTTCGCCTGTGGAATGGGAACATACATCTTCAAGGACGACGAGAGGATCATACCCATTACAAGGTTCATAGATGTGAGAGGAATGTTTGAGCACATTGGTGAGCTCGCTGATGAGATAAAGAACTCAAACTTCAAGAGACTCAGCAAGGCAGTCACAGTACCAAAACTGCTTCTTAGCCTGAACAAATTTGTTGACTACGAGAAGGCACCAAAGGACTTCAAGCTCAAGGACATGATATACAACGCCTTCACTGATGGAGACTACCACGGACTCAAGGCTTTCCACTACAAGTCTATGTTCATTGGATTCATGCACTTCATGGACCCATACACATACGATGTGGACAGAGTTGAGAGGTGTGATATCCACTATGCTATGCCTGACGGCAGAGTAGTTCCCTTCTGTGCATTCAACGTTATCCCTGAACTTTACAGGGATGCAACACAGAGAAAGTACTCCATGCCTGCAAAGACATACGAAGAGAGAACAGGAAAGGTGCTCAAGAAGGACAAATACTTCAGAGAGTACACAAAGGAAGACAAGAGAAGAATCCTGGCTTTCTACGAGAAGAGCATAGGCAGAAAACTCAGTGAAGATGAGATCGGAATCAACCTCGACGAGAAGATACCGGTCATATCATCAGAAAGACCTGAGTAAACCAATACCACCCTTTTTATTCCCTTTTTTAATTTTCTTTTAACTTGACTTTTGAAATTATTGAACATACTGGCGACGTTGGCATACGATACTTTGGCTCCAACATTGAAGAACTCTTCAGCAGTGCTGTTGAAGGGACCGCTGCACTCATAGGAGAACCTGAAAAGAACTGCACAAGGGAGAAGGTCCATGTTCAGATCCAGTTTACTGACACCCTTGACCTGATGTACCAGCTTCTGGACAGAATAATCAATTTCTTTGAAGTTGAGGAGATTCTGCTGGACAGGATTTTGAAGATGGAGCTTTATAGGAATGAAGCAGAAATGGATCTCGAAGGATGCAGGATTACGGAGAAATTCCAGTATAATTACATAATGAAGGCACCCACTTACCACAAGATGGAAATCAGCGCTGAGAAAGGGTTCGGAGTCCAGATTTTCGATATCTGATCCTGATCCTGACTATAGCTTTATTTGGAAAATGCAATTATGTCCTTGAAATGCCATCACTTGTCCCAAAGAAAATCTTCTTCACCAGGGGTGTTGGAAGAGGCCAGAGCCAATTGCAGTCATTCGAGGAAGCACTGAGAGATGGGGGAATTGCCCCCTATAATCTTGTGGGGATCAGCTCCATTTTCCCTCCTTTTGCGGAATCCATTTCACGAGAGGAAGGCCTGAAGCTTCTGTCCCCCGGCCAGATACTTTTTACAGTGCTTGCAAGGAATTCTTCCGATGAGCTGAACCGCATGGTTTCCGCTGCCATTGGATACGCCATACCCACAGACAGAAGCAAATGGGGGTACCTCAGCGAGCACCACAGTTTTGGGGAGACAGAAAAGGTTGCAGGTTTCTTTGCTGAAAAACTGGCAGCCGAAATGCTTTCAAGCACCGTTGGCCAGATTGACCAGCTCAATTGGGATGAAAACACCGAGGAATACACCCTGCAGGACAAGATTCTTACAACAAAGAACATTTGCTCAACAGCCGTAGTGATGAAGGCTGGTGAGTGGACGACTGTAATCTCTGCTGCAGTTCTGATAGTTGGAGATTAACCCCATGGATCCCTCAGTGGAAGCCAAGTGGCAGAAGAGATGGAAGGAATCAGGGATATTTGAGCCTGAAGTGGACCCTGCCAAGGAGAAGTTCTTCATCACTGTCCCGTGGCCATACACAAACAGTTCCCTCCACGTTGGGCATGGGAGGACTTACACAACTGCAGACATAATTGCCAGGTACAAGCGGCTTGCAGGATACAATGTGATCTTTCCAATGGCCTTCCACCAGAGTGGGACTCCCATTCTCGCATTTTCTGAAAGGATCAGGAGAAAGGATCCAAAGACCATAAAGCTCTATGAGGACACCCTCAAGGAATACGAAAATCCTGAGGATATTCCTGCCAGGATAGAGGAATTCAAGGAACCGCAGAACATTGCCACTTATTTTTCAGAGAGGACAGTCAAGGATTTCACAAGCCTGGGCTATTCCATGGACTGGAGAAGGCGATTCACCTCAGGTGACAAATTTTACCAGAAGTTTGTGGAGTGGCAATTCAATAAGCTTCAGTCGCTCGGCCTCATAAAGAAGGGTGAGTACCCAGTTGTTTACAGCATAGATGACAACAACGCGGTGGGGGAGGATGATATTGCAGATGGAGACATTGACAAGGTTTCGGTCGAGGAATTCACGGCTGTTGTTTTCAGTGGTGATGATTTTAGCCTTATCGCCGCATCGCTTCGGCCGGAAACGCTCTTTGGCGTCACAAACCTGTGGATCGCCCCCGGGGCAGATTATGTAAAATTCAGGATGGATGGATCTGCCTATGTCATAACAAAGGAGGCTTTTGAGAAGCTTAGCCATCAGAAGCATGGCCTTGAGCTCATTGGAAATGTTGTCACATCTGAGATTCTGTCCAGGAGATACACGACTCCCATAGCACACAGGGAAATCAGTGTATATGGGTCCTCATTCGTGGACCCTGACAACGGCACGGGAATTGTCTATTCAGTTCCAGGACACGCTGTATGGGATTATGTTGCTTTGAAAGATGCGGGTATCGACTTTGAGCCAATCAAAGTGCTTGAAAACACAGGGAATGACAAGAGTACTGTCGAATCTCTGGTTGAGGAACTGGGGATAAAGTCTCTTGCAGATGCTGACAGGATCAAGGAGGCAACCCAGCGGCTTTACAAGATTGAATTTTATGACGGCAAGCTTCTCGCCAACAATGGCAGATTTTCGGGGCTCAAGACGGAAACCGCAAGGGAACAGATCAAGGAAGAACTCTACAACAGCAATGAGGGGTTCATATTCTATGAAACCAACCGGAAAGCACAGACCAGGTCAGGTTCAAAGGTCATAGCGGCAGTGATGAGCAACCAGTGGTTCATTGATTATTCAGTGGATTGGTGGAAGAAGAAATCACATGAAGTGGTCAATTCAATGCTGTTTTACCCCGAATTCTACAAGAATGCCATGAACGATGCAGTTGACTGGCTCAGGGAGAGGCCATGCGCAAGAAGGCGTGGCATTGGAACCAAGCTTCCTTTTGATCCCGAGTGGGTCATCGAGTCCCTTTCTGATTCGACACTGTATCCAGTTGTTTACACCAACAAGGAAAACTTTTCCAGCATTTACCATGAACTTGGGGACATCCCCGCAGAGATAGTTGAATATGTCTACGCAGATGGAAATGAGGATGTGCTTCGCAAATATCCGGAAAAAGTGGCTCACCTGGCCAGGGCAGCCAGAAAGGAGAAGGATTACTGGTATGGCGTGGACATCAGGCTCACCGCCCCTCCCCACTTGAGCAATCATCTTGCATTCTATATAATGAATCACGCAGCCCTTATGCCCGAAAGGGACGCGCCCAAAGGGATAATCATTTCCGGAATGCTTCTCTCAAACGGAGCCAAGATGTCCAAGAGCAAGGGGAACGTTATATCACTTCTCAAGGTTTCCTCAAAATACACATCGGATCTGTACAGGCTCTTCGTCTCGCTCAACGCAGACATCGCTTCAGTGCTGGACTGGAATGAAACTGAAGTGACCGCAACCAGAAAGAAATATGAAGCCTTTGTGGAGGCACTGAAAGGATCTGAAAATGCAGGGCACTCCAGCAACAGGCAGGTTGAGCAATGGTTCCGCTCGAAATTCAACCAGCATCTGTCCGATTATTTCACCAGAATGGACCAGTTTGACATCAGGGGGGCAAACATCGGCGTATTCTACGAGGTGCTCAATGACCTGAAGTATGTGGAAAGCAGAGGGGGAAACGCCTCTCTTTGCGTAAGTGAAATCCGTGATAGCTGGGTCAAGATAATGTCTCCAGTCATACCGCATACCTGTGAGGAGCTCTGGGAGCAATTTGGGCATTCCGGATTTGTCAGCATCCAGGAGATGGGCCCAGAAGATGTTGGAGAGATCGACAACGACACCATTCTCGCAGAGAGGTACCTGCAGGATTTCGTGTCTGATGTCAGGGAAATAGTCAAGGCCACGGGAATCACGCCTGGCAGGGTGGAAATCCAGACATGCGGACAAGATCTTAGGGAAGCAGCCCAACTGATGTCAGAGAACAGGCTAAAGGAAGTTGATCCCCAATTCAAGGCCCTGATTCCTGAATTCATGAAGAACAAGAGGAACATAGACTTCACAGTGAAGGATGAACTGAAGATCCTTTCAGAGAACTCCCATTATCTTGAGTCTGTGCTGAAGGGTGAGATAGACATAACCGAAGCAACACCAGAAAAAGGGAAGAAAAACGCCTGGCCCGGAAGGCCAATGATACGCCTGAGCTAGGCATCTCCTTCATGAAATTAATATAATCTCCGTCCATCGTCCGGGTATGTCGGCTTCATCCAGCAAGTCTCCTTCAAAGCCAGATCTTCAGTCCAGAGTGGAGTATTCCCACAAACTCGGGGCAGATTCCAGCCTTGTTCTGCATGGTGGTGGCAACACATCTGTAAAGCAGCTCGAAAAGGATCACACAGGAAGCGAGATTGAAGTTTTAAGGGTCAAGGGCAGTGGCTCTGACCTTGCAACAATCACGGAGAAAGGGTTTACAGGCCTAAGAATGGCAGATATGCTTGCTGCCCTCAGAATAGAAGGCATGACAGACCAGCAGATGATAGACTACATGAAGAGAAGCATGATAGACCCTTCTGAGCCTTCACCAAGCGTGGAATCTTTCCTGCACGCATTCATACCTCACAAGTTTGTGGACCATTCACATTCCGATGCCATTCTGTCGCTCACCAATACCGAAATGACCGCAGAGGACATTGAGAGGGTCATTCCTAACGTCCTGGTCCTTCCCTATGAGCGGCCGAGCTTTGCACTGGCCAAACTTATTCACTCAAGAATCACTTCCATGCCTGACCATATTCAAGGCATCATTCTGGTTAACCATGGGCTATTCACCTTTGGAAAAACCGGAGAAGAGAGCTATGGAAGGCATATCAGCATTGTGAAAAAAGCCGAGGAATTTGCAAGGTCAAAGGCAGGAGACAGGTTATTTGAGAAGAAGTATGGTGAAATAGAAGAAGAATCCGTATTCAACAGGATTCCTGAAATCAGGGGGCTACTTTCCAAGGAGAGAAAGAAGGTCCTCCATGTGGAAAGCAAGGGAATTGGCAAGATCATATCCACTTCTGCAGAAGCTGAGGAGTTTGCAAAATTGGGTCCCGCTACACCGGATATGATTATCAGGACAAAATTCGATTATGCATATATTCCTGATATTGCCCAGGCCGGGAAAGTCATTGAGGATTTTGCAAAGGCGTACAGAAAGGATTTTTCAGAATATGCGAGCGATTTCACCATGCACGACCCGAGCCCTGCCATCCTTGTGATCAGGGGCTTTGGTTTCATAACAGCGGGAATTTCCCAGAAGGACGCCCTGATTATCAGGGATCAGTTCGTGCATTCCATGAAGGTCAATTCAACTGCAAAGAGAGTTGCTGGAAACCGATCAATAACCAGAAGGGAGGCTTTTGAAATTGAGTACTGGCCTCCTGAAGAGGCAAAACTGAAGAAATTCAAGCCAGGATTTCTGCAGGGACAGGTGTCACTGGTTACTGGCTCTGCCGGAGGAATAGGCCTGGAGATAGCCAGGAAACTGGCGGAGAATGGATCAGCGGTCATCGTCTGTGACATGAGCCCTTCAACGGTAGAAGTTTCAAAGGACCTCCAGAAGGAGACTGGTTCACCTGTCCTCCCGGCGGTGGTTGACATTTCTGATGAGGCCCAGGTTGAGGGGATTTACAGGGAAATAATCCATAACTTTGGTGGAGTTGACATTCTTGTTAACAATGCAGGAGTATTGAAGAGTTCCCCAATAGACGAACTTCCGGTGCAGGATCTTGATCTGCATTACAAGGTGAATTCCAGGGGGGCATTCCTCATGACCAGGGGCGCCTTCAGGATCCTTAAGGCACAGGGAACAGGAGGGAACATTGTTTTCAACATCACCAAGAACCTTACGCATCCTGGCCCCGGCATGCTGTCCTACGGATCCTCAAAGGCATTCGCAGCCCAGATATGCCATTATGTGGCCAAGGAAGGGGGCAAGTTCGGGATCAGGGCCAACATAATCAATCCGGACAAGATTTTCAAGGGCTCTAAGATCTGGGAGAATGGAGTACTGGAGGCCAGGGCCAAGGCAAAGGGCCAGACAGTTGAGCAATACAAGACGCAGAATCTCCTGAGAAGGGAAGTTCTGCCTGAGCATGTTGCCAACGTCGTCCTCTCTCTCGTGAATGAGGATATATTCGGTGCAACCACTGATGCAATGATACCCGTTGACGGCGGGATCATTTAAGGGCAAGTTGCTTTAGCACTCTGCCGATTTTCAGTTCGATCCCGAAATTCTCAAAATCTTCCTTTGCGCTCTTTATGGCCGCAAGATTTCCTGCTTTCTTCAATTCACCGTTCCTG
Source organism: Thermoplasmataceae archaeon (assembly GCA_046703545.1). Classification (GTDB taxonomy): domain Archaea; phylum Thermoplasmatota; class Thermoplasmata; order Thermoplasmatales; family Thermoplasmataceae; genus JAJZOM01. The sequence goes on from JBJKSX010000054.1 coordinate 35,127, forward strand.
GTGTTCATCAGCAGCTGGAAGAGCTTTGGGTACCTCTTGAAATGCTTCCTTATTCTTGTTTCATAATTAGACTTCAGAGTTTCAAGATCGCTGAAATCCCGCATGCATTGAAACAGTATCTCAGCTGATTCCATTGAAGGAAGTATTCCTTCTCCAGTGATGGGGCTCACCGTACCTATTGCTTCCCCCACCCCAATTATGTTTCCCCTGTAAATCTGACCAAACAGGGGAGCAAGCCTGATCTTCCTGGAAACCATCTTTTCATGTTCCTGCACCCATCCCACCGATTTTTCAACAATTTCCTGGGACTCCCCTCCTGCACCTACATGGAATTTCCCATTGAGCGGAAATTCCCAATAATATCCCTTCCCCGCAGAGAAATACCTGAAAAAGAAGTCTCTGTGTCTTGCATTTCCGGTGAGGTACTCCTTCGTGAACATGAGGAAATCCCTTTCTGCAGGTCCCAGATAATATCTTGAAACTCCAGTTGCATCCACGAGTATGTGGTTTTCAGAATCTGGGGCAGGTGCCCTGGTTTTCTGGTAGGGCATTCCCGAGATCATGTCAGCCTCCAGCAAGTTCTTGTCAATTGTGCACAGGCCCTTTGAAGGAAAGTGGAGTTCCCTGCCATTTTCTGTGGAGATGGTTATACTATCCGCTTCGGCTTCAACGTAATTGTCAATACTGAGGCCCACATTCTTCAGCAAATTATCCATTCCAAACCTGTTGGTGGCATAGCCGCATGGAACATAGAAACCGCTGGCCTTTGGGTCGAAGCCTTCCACCTGGAACCCTTCCTGCTTCAGTCTCCTGAGAAGGTACCCTCCGGAAATTCCAAGGCCTGCAATGGAAATCATAGAAGATGGAAACGAACTACTGATAAATACCCATGCTATTTCAGGGTGTTGAGGCTGTTAATCAAGTTCGGCTATGTTGGCTGGCTTTACACAGGATACCAGGCTGGCAATGGTGACAGGAGCGTGGAAGACACCATACTTAAAACACTTCGAAAGAACAGCCTTGCAGATATGATTCATTCAGCAGCCAGAACCGACCGAGGTGTCTCAGCAACATCCAATGCCTTTGCGGTGGACACTGAGGAAAGGCCTTCCAAGGTCCTGGGAATACTGAACAGTTCCATAGATGGCATGATGTTCCACAGTTATGCGGAAGTTCCACACGATTTCAACCCCAGGCACTGTGAATACAAAGTCTACAGGTACACTATTCCAGAGGACGAGGTGGGCCCGTACATCAGGGATTCTTTGGGGAAATTCAGGGGGAGGCATGATTTCAGGCATTTCTGCAAAATGGATGAACGCAACCCAATCAGGACCATCAGGGCTTTGCAGGTGAGGAGAAAGAACGGAATGCTCATGGTTGATTTCAAGTCCAGAAGTTTCCTCTGGAACCAGATCCGGACAATAATGGCCTATGCGGTTGAGCATTCTATGGAACCCAGCGAAGAAGATCCTTTTGAACGCACCAGCAGATATGGGAAACTGCTGGAGCCTGAGCCCCTGGTCCTCTTGAAGATGGTTTACAGTGACCTGGAATTCACCTCGGGCATCAGCCTTTCAAAGAGAAGACAGTTTCATGAGAAAATCAGGAGCATAAGTGTTAGAAGTTCCATAATGTCAAGCTTCAGGGATGTTATGGCCAACGAGAATAAATAGTAATATTTCCAAAGTATGGAGTTGTTGTGGGTTACAAGGTCCGGGCCGCTTCCATCAATGCTTCCAGGGCAGTATATGCACTGAACTGGTTCAATATAGCTCCCGGATTGAAATACATCTCAACTGATCTTGGCCTGCAGATTGTGCAGCTGGGAATTATCACCACTGCATTCTATATAGGCCTGGCCGGATTCCAGATGGTCGGGGGCCTCCTCTCATCAAGAATAGGAAACAGGAACACTTCGGTTCTCGGGCTTTCAGTGCTTGGCATCTCTGTAATCGCAACCGGCCTATCAAACAACCTCCTGGAACTTTTTGCCTTCAGGCTCACTGCCGGAATGGGGGCCGCAATGTTTTTCTCTCCGGCGCTTGGACTGCTTGCTGATATTGTGCCCGGAGAAAAGTACAGTTTCTATGTTGGCCTATTCAACGGCTCATTCAACCTGGGAGGGGGGATCGGGATATTTGGGTGGAATATACTTGACCAGTTTTTTGGCTGGAGGATCCCACTCTACATGGCAGGGATTGTGATGCTTTCGCTTGCTGCCGAGAATATGGCAGTCTTATGGACTTACAGGCCGGACCCTTCCAACAGACTTCACATTTTCAGGAGGGCAAAGGATGTCCTGAGGAAGCCAGAGATCTGGATACTCTCAATAGTGGCTCTTTCGGGAGTGCTGACGGAGACCGTGATGGGACAGCTGCTTGTGTATTATGCTGAAGTGCATCTGAATTTCTCAGAAAACCTGGCCAGTGCCCTTGGAACTGTTTTCCTCATTGTGGGCTTTTTCGGAGGTGTGTTTGGAGGTTATTTGTTCGGCAGGGCCAGGAGAAGAATCACCATGTTCATGGCCTCCATTGTTGTCATGTCCATCTTCACCATGCTCCTTGCCTTCCCGTCCAATTACTACATCATACTCTTCCTGGCGGCATCGCTTGGGATTCTTTCAGTCATATCCCTGAGCATGCTCTACACACTGGTGGTTGAACGGGCCCAGGACAGGGGCATGATCTCATTCTCACTTTCATTCGTGAATTTTCTACAGAATGCTGCCGGGGCTTTGTCCCCAACACTGTTTTCAGTGATCGCATTCTATTTCAGCTACACGGATTCATGGATTGCCATAGGTGCCCTGGGGCTTGCATGCGCATCACTTGGCCTTACACTGAAATCCGAGTTAACCAGTGAACTTATGCCTTCTGAAATCAAGATTTAATAGACTGAGCGGATATGCAGTCATATGAAGTTCTCTGAAGTGGCAGCGAGTTTCAACGAGATGTCTGAGACCAGCAAGCGCCTTGAGTTGACAGAGATTCTTGTGAAACTTCTGGGGAGCGCAGAGAATGACCTGAAGAAACTTGTCTACCTGATTCAGGGCCAGCTTGCACCGGATTACGAGGGGATTGAGCTCGGCATGGCAAGCAAGATGATTATCAAAGCCCTTTCACTTGTCTCCGGAAGGAAGGAGAAAGTGATTGATGATATGTTCATCAAGGAAGGGGATCTTGGCACAGTTGCCAAGATCATTTCAGAGAACAAGCTCCAGAATTCGCTCATGGCGAACGATCTCACTGTTGACTATGTTTATGACGAACTCATGAGGCTTGCAAAAACTTCCGGAAAGGGAAGCGTTGCAACAAAGCAGGGCATTTACCAGGATCTTCTCATCAATTCAACACCGGATGAGGGGATGTACATAACAAGGATAATAACCGGCAGGCTCCGCCTTGGCGTTTCTGACGCAACAATTCTCGCAGGCCTTGTCCAGGCTTTTGCCGACAAGGAGCATTCCGCAGAGATCGAAGAGGCATACAATTTCCATCCGGATATGGGTGAAATTGCCGAACTTCTCCGTGAAGGCAAGGTGGGCAAGATACTGAACACCGGCCCCACCCCCCTTATTCCCGCAAAGGTGATGCTTGCGGAAAGGCTTCCTGAAATAAGCGACATCCTGAAGAAAATGGGCGGCAAAGCTGCCTTTGAGTACAAGTATGATGGAATGCGTACCCAGATACACATAAAGGAAGGGAAAGTGAAGATATTTTCAAGGGGAAGTGAAGAGACCACCTCATTTTTCCCGGACATTGTAAGGTACGCCAAGGAGACCTTCACGTGCAAATCCTGCATACTTGACGGTGAGGCAGTTCCCTATAACATAGAGACTGGAGAACTGTATCCCTTTCAGGTCGTTTCACAAAGAAGGGGCAGAATTCATGACCTGAACGAGAAGGCCGAGGAAATCCCGCTGGTTGTATTCCTCTTTGATGTGCTATATCTTGATGGGAAGCCCATGCACAAAGAGCCTTACCCCGAAAGGAGGAAGGTACTGGAATCCATGTTCCAGGAAAATGACCACTTCAAGTGTGCCAGCACCATTGTAACATCCGACGAAAAGAAAGTTGAGAAATTCTTCCAGGAATCAGTCAATGCAGGATGTGAGGGGCTGGTTGCCAAGAATGTCAGTGACGATTCAATTTACAGGGCAGGTGCCAGGGGCTGGCTCTGGATCAAGGTGAAGAGGGATTACCAGTCCACGTTTAACGATACCCTGGACCTGGTCATAATCGGTGCCTTTGGTGGCCATGGCAGAAGGGCAGGCACATATGGCGCACTGCTGATGGCAACTTACAACCAGGAGGATGATTCTTTCGAATCCATCTGCAAACTTGGAACAGGCTTCAACGATGAGGTTCTGTTCAACCTCCCAAAGATGCTTGCGGATTACAGGGTAAACCACAAACCGGCAAGAGTGGAGTCCGGCCTTGTGCCCGATGTATGGTTTGAGCCGGTCAAGGTTCTTGAAATAATCGGCCCGGAGATCACCGCCAGTCCAATACACAAGTGTGCATTCGGGAGAGTCGGCAAAGATACGGGCCTCGCCATAAGGTTCCCAAGGTTCACTGGCAGATTCAGGGATGACAAGAACGCTGAAGATGCTACAAGTACAGAGGAGATACTGGAAACCTATCACAATCAGAAAAAAGTTGGTTGATGGCTCGAGAGGCCATCATTTTTGGTAAAAAAAGTTTAATCGTTATAGTCGTTTCTTGGAGGTCTGCTTCCCCTGTTCTGGTTGAAGTATCCTCCCTCTCTTCCTCCCCTACCACCGTAGGGTCTTCTTCTGTAGGTGTTCTCATGCTCAGCTTCGCTCATGTCGAGCTCTTCGTTGAGTTCTGAGATTTCCTCCTCAGCGACCTTGAGGGAACCGTATTTTCCAACGTTCAGCCTCATGTGGCCCCTTACGAGGGATATATATCCATTCTCGATGAAAATATTCTTTCCATCGGTGGCCTGGTCAGTCTGCTCTCCCCAAAGAGAGAGTATGATTTTTCCTGTATCGTCACCAACGTAGACCTCGGTGACGGTCTTTTCCTCACCAAATCTGGTCTGTATTTGTTTGGGCTCGCCTATGCTAACAACCTTGGCCAGGACATTTACTCTCCTGGACTCTGGTGTAAGGTCTTTTATTTTGGTAGTCTCTTCCATTCTATTACTTCCTTTGTCTGTATAGAAGACAGACGCAGATTCTCAATATGTATTTAACCATGTCCATTTTGGGATACGCATTTCAGGTTGCATCAAAGAGTCTCTACCTTTCCCATGACCCAGGGCAAAACCTCCCTGATGAATGTCGGCCCATGGTGGGCGAAGAAATCCAGTTTCCCTGGGGTCACAAAGACGTTGCCTCTTTTCACTGCGCTGAGGCTTTCCCATCCTCTTTTTG
>JBJKSX010000055.1:0-28086 GCA_046703545.1 Thermoplasmataceae archaeon
GTTATGGTAGTTTACGATTATGATTTCCTCAACTGATGGTTTTTTTCCTCCTTAGCAGTGTTATCATTGCTGGGAAATACAGAGTCCTGATCACAAAGGTGTCTATGATCAGGGATATTGCAAAGGCTAGGCCCATCTGCTGCAGGAACGATATTGGAACCAGACTGAGTGATCCAAGCGATGCCGCAAGTATGACTCCCAGCGCAGTTACAACCGAGCCGGAACCTGCCATGCCCCTGAATAGGCCTTCTTCATATCCATGCTTTTTCTGTTCCTCATCGATCCTAGAAATAAGGAAGACGGTGAAATCATTCCCCAATGACATCAGTATTATGAATAGAATTGCCGGTATGAGGAATATCAGTGCCTCGTGCAGGACATAGGTCACCAGCATGTAGAGAAGGGCCAGTGTCCAGGATATGCTGATGAAAACTCCACTGAGTGCAATGACAGGGAACTTGAGAGATCTGAAAGAGACTCCGATTATGATTCCTATTGCTGCCACGATGAGCAATTCCAGCAGAGTGTACTCGGTTTGGGATGTGTTTTTCAGGTCAATGACGCTTGACGTGAGGCCCCCTACAATGAAACTGCTGTTGTCCCTGAGGTGCTGGACAGAGTTGATTGCATTCTGGCTGTATGGGGTGTAGTTCAGTTCAACAATGAAGTAGACACTCTGGTTGTTGTTGAACAGGAAATTGCTGTTACCTATTGTGCCATTCTGTGCGGAGGGCCCAATTATGGACGCAACGCCGCTGGTGGAGTTGATGTAACTCTGTGCCCCAGCTATCTCCTGATACGCAGCCTGGGATACGTTCTGGCCGGATATGGCAGGTGTGCTCAGGTTCATTATGACGAAAACCGGATACAGGGCAGATTCCCCGAACTGCTGGTTCACTACATTCAGCGCCTGGACACTGGGCAACTGGGATGACAGTTCACCGGTTATGTCATAGGACACCGGTGCCGTGAACCAGAGATAAACCGCGGGTGCTGCTGCAATAAGCACTGCAGCGGCAACGGCCTTCCCCTTCTTGGAGGAAAACTTGGCAGCCCGGTAGAACACAGACTTGTCCGTTGGCCTGTCCTTCATGGAGCGGAACATCCTCTTGCCCAGTATGGCAGCCAGTGCCGGAAGCAATGTGATTTCAGCCAGCACTGTCAGGAGCACGGCGATGAACAGGACTGGCCCCCATGTTGTCAGGCCGGAAACGAAGAACATGGTTCCAAGGCTTGAAGCAACCGTGAGCCCACTGACCACCACTGCCTTGCCTGACTTTGTTGAAGCGGTGAGGATTGCGTCACCCTGGCTGGTTCCCCGGGAAAGCTCTTCCCTGAACCTGGAAAGGATGAATAGCAGATAATCGGTTGCAACCCCAAGCAAGACTGCTGTAAGGGTATAGGTTACGATGTAATTTACCGGCTTGTAGCCCGCTCCAACGATGAAAATCGCAACATACCCGAGGACCGTGGATATGCTCACCAGCACAAGTGCAAGGATTGGCGAAATGTATGACCTGAGAACCAGGCCCACAATTATGGCCAGAAACACAAAAGTGAAAATGAAGCCAACAAAGGAATTGGACTGGGACTGTTGGGTATCATAGGATATTGCCCCTGTGCCGGTAAGGCTTGCATTTTGGCCGAATGAGTCTGCAGTAACGTTCCTGACCTGGGGAACTATGCTCTGGGCCGGATAGAAGTTGCCGCTTCCCCTGTATGAGTCGCTCACGTTGAGTTCAACGTTGATAAGCATTGTGCTCTTGTCGGGGCTCACATATTGCTTGAGAATGAAGGAGGGTGCATCAAGAAGCCCATAATGCAGCACGAAGTAGTTACCGGGATTGGGGGAATTGACAATGGAAGTGACAAACTCTGGTGTCACTGTATTGCCGGAGACTGATGACAGATAACTTGATGTGACATTGTAATAGGCATTGCTGTAGTTTAGTATGGAGCTGCCAGAAAGGATGTGCTGCACATACGGGCTGGTGCCGAAGAAGTAAAGGGCGGTTGCACCTGTTGCGTTTGCAGTTATATCATAGGGGCTTGTCGCTGGATTAGACGAGATACTCGAATTCACAGCATTGAGGAAGTAGTTTTCCTGAGTGGTGTTGGTGTAGCCTGCGTTTACTGCAGCTTCATATGTGAGGGTAGAGTTGAACCCCAGTTTTTCCCACTGCTGGTAGAATTGTGATGGAAACTTGAAGATCAGTTCGCTCTGGTGGGAAATGGCCTCGTATGTGAAATTGATGAATGAACCGGACTGCCTTGCAATACCGTCGATGAAAGATGCGTATTGGGAGAATGCAGAACTGGTTTTGCTAACGTATGGTATGCCTGATTGGGTGAGGTTGTTCTGAAAATCCAGCACCTTGCTTGCCACATCCTGCCCTGTAAGGGAGGGTAGAGTGACCACAACTGTCAGGGTGGAGTTCTGTGGGTTGACCGATGAGAGTATTTTGCTTGCCTGGGCAGATTGTGTGTTGGAATTGCCACCGGTGGAGTTGGAATAACTGACATAATTTCCATAGGTCATTATCACAGGCGTCATCAGGAGGAGTGCTACCACCCAGACGATTATGACAGTCTTGCGCCTGTTTATAACCCAACCCATGAAATCCTCGAATCTACTGTGTTTCCTTCCGTCTGTTGAAGGGCTCATTGACTTTTGATCAGTGTATTGGATTTAAATTGTGATGAAAAAAATTTTTAAAATTTTCATTAAGGTGCAATTGCAAGCATGAAACCGTATATTCCCATAAATGGTTCAAATTAAAGTTGCCAGATGGTTCCAAGCATGACAAACATACTTAGTGTTGTGGAATTGATGTAAGCATGAGTCAGCTAAAAGTTTGCATCTCCGGAGTCACGGGTTGGATCGGGAAAGCTTTGGCCCCTGCAGTGATCGAGTCCGGGGACCTGGAGCTTGTATCTGCAGTATCAAGAAAGTCTGCAGGAAAGAGAATTTCTGATATTTTCCATGTGGGAGGCATTGACACTACAATCAGTAAGACAGTGCAGGAAGCTATTGAAAAGGGGCCTGAAGTCCTGATTGATTATACATCGCCTGACTGCGTGAAATCAAATGTAATGACTGCTATTGAAAACGGAGTGAATGTGGTTGTTGGGACTTCGGGGCTCTCAGACAGGGATTACGAGGAAATAGATTCGGCTGCCAGAAAAAATGGAGTGGGAGTGATTGCTGCAGGAAATTTCGCCATCTCGGCTGCACTAATGCTGAGGTTCTCCACCATTGCGGCAAGATTCCTGAGAAGCTGGGAAATCATTGATTATGCATCACTGGACAAGGTTGATTCTCCCAGTGGCACCGCCAATGAGCTGGCGCACAGAATTGGCAATGTCTCAAGGCCGGATGTCAGAGTCCCCATAGACAGGGTTGTTGGGCCACGGGAAAGCAGAGGTGCATGCCTCAATGGAAATCAGGTTCATTCCGTCAGGCTTCCCGGTTATATCATCGGGGCCGATGTTATGTTCGGAGGCCTGGGTGAAAAGCTAACTCTCAGTTTTGAGGGCGGTGAGCAAGCTCAGACTTACGTGGAGGGGACGCTTCTGGCAGCGAGAAAAGCCTCGGAATACAAAGGGCTCATAAGAGGTCTGGACAATCTCCTGGACCTATAATCACTTTAATTTTTTTATTTTTGAATCAATTGACACATGAACTATCATAGTTCCAGGATTCCTTTAACTACTGGATAAAGATTAGCTTCCTCAACAGTCTATCCGAATGGTGCACGCGTGGCAAGAAACTTCGGAACTGAGGGTGAAGTGGGATTGGAAACGGCACAGGTGGGTGAATCCAACGGGAGATTGAAGCTGAGCAGGGAGAATTATATCATTTTCCTGGTGGTCATACTTGTCAGCAGCGGATTCAGCGCAGGATACCTCTTCATTTCCCTTTTCCTCATACAGGTGAAACAGGCCCCATTTTCTTCTGTGGGGATGATATATCTTGCCACCGGTGCAGTGGACATTATTGTCCAGGTTGTGGGAGGGAGGCTTTCAGATTACCTTGGCACCAAGACGGTCTCCATACTGGGATTGTTGGGTGCAACACTCCTGTATGTGACTCTCACATTCTTCGTGCTTCACAACAGCCCCACAATTGTGTACCTCATTGCTTTCCCACTGCTCGGCCTCTTCAGCGGACTCCTTCAGCTTGCAATATCTTCCTATATTTCGGACAGGGTCACCGACCAGATGGCGAGCGGCATGGCAATGCTGTACGTCGGGTATAATTTGGGATTCACACTTGGCCCTGTTTCTGGTGGATACCTGGTACAGTTCTACGGTTATTTCTCCCTCTTCGTGTTTGGAATAATCACAACGTTTGGCGCCCTTATTGTGGCACTTGTTGGAATAAAGAGCAACCCCAGATATGCGCTGAGGCAGGCCCAGGATTCCGGGGCGGGGGGAAAACGGCCAAGGCCGAAGCGTGGCCTGATTCCCATTGTCATCCTGGTATTCATTTCTTGGTTCGTGGTCGCTTACCAGGCCATACCCCTTTCTGTGTTCGTTTCGAACTTCCTCTCCCTTGACAGCCTGGAGATAGGAATCATACTGAGCACAAATGGGCTCCTGATCACTCTGCTCCAGTCCCTCATATCAAAGGTCACCAGTGTTGAAAAGGGGGGAAGGCTTTACACAATAGCCCTTGGTTCATTCATTATGGCCCTTGGCTTCTTCGTTGTGCTTGTCGCAAATTCATTCATTCTTGTTGAGCTGGCCATAAGCATCACAACAATTGGTGAAATGATGGTGGCAGTGCCGACCCAGGTGATCCTGACAATGTATTCGGAGGAGCATAACCGTGGAAGATACCAGGGGCTTTACTTCGCAGCATCAAGGGCCGGAGCTGCCATTTCCGCATTCGTGGGTTTAATGATGTTTGCAAGGTACAGTGTCCAGGCCACCATGGGATGGTACCTTGTCATAGCCCTTGGCATGGCAGCATCACTGGCATTTGCCCTTTTATCCCCGGTGGTTGAGAAGAATTTTTCTGCGGTGAAGACCGAGGAAGTCATTCCTCTTTGACCAGAACCTTGCCATCCTTCAAAAAAGGTTTTTCTCCTTTGAGTCTCATATTGTCAGGGATGATGACGGAATGATGACAACAGTTCTCCCCGATCTGCCCGCAGGCAAGAAGTATGCGGTTTGCCTGTCTTTTGATTTTGACACTTTCAGCTTCAGGATTGGGAGAATGAACCCATACTCTCCAACCCAGATTTCCCAGAGTGAGTTTGGAAATGTTGGCGCACAGAGAATTATGGATATTCTCAAGGAGCGTGGAATCAAGGCCACCTGGTTCATACCGGGATACACCATTGAATCGTTCCCCGAAACTGTGCATGAGATCATTTCTGGTGGACACGAAATAGCACACCACAATTACCTGCACGAGACACCCCGGGAACTTTCCAGGGAAACCGAGAGTTCTGTAATGGACAGGGCCAATGAAGTGATCAGCAGAGTCAGTGGCAGGAAGGCCCGAGGTTACAGGGCGCCTTCATGGGACCTGAGCGAAAATACAATAGATCTGGTCATTGAGAAAGGATTCCTTTATGACAGCAGCCTCATGGCCCACGATTACCTCCCATACCTTGTCAGGGTCGGAGATGAAGCCAGGGTTGACGGAGGTTTCAAGTTTGGAAGCAATTCAAACCTGATCGAGATTCCCATAAGCTGGTCCCTTGAGGATTATCCCGTGTTCGAGTTTGACGAAGAAGCCCCGGGTGGAGGCTTGAGGGACGCCAGAGGTGTCCAGTGGAACTGGACTGCTGATTTTGACTATATGACCGGTCACCTTGAGAGTGGGGTCTACACCCTGACAACACATCCCCAGGTGATTGGCAGGGGCCACAGGATCCAGGTGCTGGAGAATGTCATAGACCACATTTCACAGAGGGAAGATGTGGCATTCATGACCATGGAAGAAGTTGCTCAATCCTGCAAGTCGAAGTTGAAAAGCTGATTCTATCCCACTACATCCCTTTTTGATATTCTCTGCGGTTTGATGAATTGTTAAGCTGCGTGTATGCGATAATAAGAAGGATGCCGGGAACAATTCCTCCGAATATCAGCTGAATGATCCCCAGAATGAGTGAAGAGTCCTGAGCAGGACGTATGTTCTCCTCGAGCAATCTCCTGTAAACAAGGAAATAATCCAGCATTATCCAAGTCAATCCCACCACTGCGAACACAATGCCTATGACGCCAACTATTGCAAATCCAAAATTCGCCCCCATTCCTGGTCCGGACAGAGGCATTGCCAATAGGCCCAGGAAAAGGGAAAAATACAGGGCAAAAAGTCCCGTAAACAGGGCCTGGACAATGATTGCAACAAGAGTGAGGGTCTTGGCTGATTCAGCAAAATGGTCAAGCATAACGCCGTTACAACTTACATGTTTATATTAAATTATTGAAATCTCAGCGACATAAAAGATATAAAGACATGATGGTTTTAGTGAATGCGCTGTTGAGGCATAAAAATAGGGGACATTTGCCTAAATTGGTTTGATTATAATTACTCAATAATTAGTAATTACTTAATTCTTTAATATCACCTTGCAATCCTCACATGTGTTTGAGGAACTGGACTCCACCCCGATTCAGAAATTCCACATCAGGAATGTGATCATAAATGGTGCTGGAGTTTTTTCAGATTCGTACAACTTATATGCAATATCGCTGGTTTTTTACTCTGTCATAGGCACTCTCGGGATCACAAGCATCCAGGGGTCCATACTGACCGGAGCTTCATATTTTGGAGCTGCCATTGGGGCAATCCTGTTTGGGGCCATTGCTGACAAGATCGGCAGGAAGCCCATGTACGGGATTGACCTGTTCCTCATATTTGTAGGGGCGGGAGCCCAGCTTTTCACCAACAGCCTGGTTTTCCTATTCATAGCCAGAATGATACTTGGATTCGGAATTGGCGGAGATTACGTGATGTCCCCTGTGATAATGGCAGAAAATTCCAACAGGAAAGACAGGGGTAAGCTCATGGCCACAACATTCTCCATAATGTTTCTTATGGGGGCCGTGCTGGCTGCTTTTGTGGTCCAGGTTACAGGATGGTTCCTGGCACCTGCACTCGCATGGAAAGTTTCACTTGCCTTTGGGGCAGTCCCCTCACTGTTCGTGATGTACTTCAGGAGAAAGATCCCAGAAACCTACAGGTTCAATGCGAGGGTAAGGGGCAAGACGCCCAAGGAGCTGGAGAACTACCCGATCCCACAGGAGATGAAGGGAGTGAGCAAGGATCAGGTGGGTTATTTCAGCAGGCTTTACAAATCACTTCCCGTTATCATACTTGGGTCAATCCTTTGGATACTCTATGACACCTATTCGGGAACTTTCAGCATTTATGGGCCTATCACCATTGCAGCAAACCTTGGCCTGTCTCCAGTTGGGTTCACATACGCAGCGGTTTTCTTTGCGGGGCTTCCAGGCACGCTCCTGTCCATATACCTCATAGACAGGGTTGGCAGAAAGAAACTTGTTGTTTATGGATACGCTGGAGTCTTCCTTGCTCTGGTCCTTTATTCACTGCTGCTCATCAGCCCGAACCTGTTTGGAATCCCCCAATCAAAGGACGTCCTGGGAACATTGACAGGATTTGCAGCTGCACTGGGCTTCACGTTCTACCTTTTCAATTATTTCTCTTCCGCAGTTGGCCCGGCCACTGTCATCGGGGGAACCATCATTGTTCCCGAGGTCTTGCCCACTAAAGTGAGGGCGGGAGGCCAGTCCATAAACGTTTTCATCGACAGGCTTGCCGTGGGGACCTTTGTCTCCTCCTTCCTTGTGCTCCTGAATGCTATTGGCCTGGGATTTGTCATACTTATCTACGGCACAATTGCACTTGCCTCAAGCATCATAATGTATTTCCTGATGCCCGAGGGAAAGGGCAAGACTCTTGAAGAGCTGTCAAAGGAGAATCTTGAGTTCCAGAGCACCTGAAAGCGCACAGCCCATAACAAACCATTTTCAGTTGATACAGGTGTTCTGAGACTTTACTCAATCCTTATTATGGTAGGTCTGCATACTGAGCTATCATGAGCCGAAACAAGACTATTTGGGAAAAATTATCCGGCGATGACAAGTCCGCAATAGATTCAATATCCAGCGGCTACATCGATTTCCTGGGAAAGGCCAAGACCGAGGCAGAGGCCACTGAATTCTTCGTCGAACAGCTCGAGAAGGAAGGTTTCCGCGACATAGAGAAAATGGACAAGCTTGCACCAGGTTCGAAATTCTATTACAATCACATTGGAAGGACGCTCGCTGCCGGAATCATAGGCAAGAAAGGCATAGAAAATGGCCTTTTCGTCATAGCTTCACACATCGATTCTCCCAGGCTGGACCTCAAGCCCAGGCCTGTTTATGAGGATTCAGAAACCAATACGGCACTGCTCAAGACACAGTATTACGGCGGTGTGAAGAAATACCAGTGGGTGAACATTCCCCTTGCCATACACGGAAGAATATTCACCAAGGAAGGAAAATGCATAAAGGTCAGGATAGGGGAAACCCCAAGCGACCCCGTATTTATCATACCCGATCTGCTCCCGCATCTCGCAAAGATGCAGAAAGACAGAAAGCTCTTCGAGGGCATAAAGGCCGAGGAACTCAACGCAATATTTGGGAGTATTCCCGGGGATTCCGAGGATGACAGGTTCAAGTACAACATGCTCAAGATATTGAAGGAGAAATATGGACTTGAAGAGGATGACCTGGCCTCGGCCGACCTTGCACTAGTTCCGGCTGGGCCCGCGAGGGAATCGGGAATAGATGCATCTATGGTAGCTGGCTACGGCCATGACGACAAGGCATCCGCGTACACTTCATTCAGGGCATTCATGGATGTAAAAGACCCAGAAGATTCTGCACTGGTCCTGTTCTTCGACAAAGAGGAGATAGGCAGCCAGGGAACCTCTGGCTCCCAGTCAAACTTCCTTGAATACACTGTATCAATGATGATCAAGAAGCTGACAGGGAGGTCAGAGCATATAGACCTCCTATCCACCCTGAGGAAAAGCAACGTCATAAGCTCTGATGTTGACACCGCAATGGACCCGAGCTTCAAGGATGCCCACGACACATACAACGCTGCCCGCCTTGGCTCCGGCATAGTTGTGGCCAAGTATTCTGGGTACGGAGGCAAGTTCGAGTCCTCGGAAGCTCCTGCAGAGTTTGTCGCCTACCTGCGGGGCGTATTTGACAAGTACAATGTTTCCTATCAGTTTGGAACCCTCGGAAAAGTTGATGAGGGCGGAGGAGGAACTGTGGCGCAGGATTTTGCCAGGCATGGCATGAACGTCATTGACGCAGGTGCCCCTGTCCTGGGAATGCATGCTCCATACGAACTCGTCAGCAAGGCGGATCTCTGGAGCTGCTACAAGGCATACTACGCCTTCATGATGCATTGAAGGCACAGTATTCCACTTGCAGACCAATTCCATCCATTTTTTAAGTCAAATCAAAATCAATTGAACTTGCCCAATTTTTGGTCAAAGAAACTTTTTATCCGCCTTTACCGCTAGCAGGGAGGATAAGGAGACGTTCGAATGCCTGAAATTGAAGTGCCACATGAAGATGGATTTGTTGAAGTCAACGGAATAAAGCTCTATTACGAGAGATTTGGAAAGGGGAACAGACACAAGCTACTGACACTGCACGGAGGTCCTGGGGGAACCCACGATTACCTTCTGCCACTTGCCGATCTGGCCAAGATGGGTTTCGATGTGGTTTTTTACGATCAGTTTGGGTGCGGGAAATCAGACTACCCCAAAAATGAATCCGATTACAGCCTTGAATATGCGGTTGAAGAGGTTGAGGGCATTCGCAAATCAATGTTTGGCAACACCCGCATCAATCTTTTTGGGAATTCCTGGGGCGGAATGCTTTCCCTGGCATACGCAATAAAATACCAGAAGAACCTGTTTTCTGTCACATCCAGTAGTGGCCTGTCCAGCATACCTGAGACCGTGAGCGAAATGCACAGGCTGATTGGCATGCTTCCGGAACAATACAGGAAGGGGATAGAAGACCACGAATCAAAAGGGGAGTATGACCACCCAGATTTCATCGAAGCCACTGAGTACTTCATGAGGCAGCATGTCCTGAGGATGGACGAATGGCCGGATGAAGTGACAAGAATGCTGGAAATGACAGAGAAAAGGGGAACCTACCTGAAGATGAACGGCCCAAGCGAATTCACAATAGTGGGACTAATTAAAGACATAGATTTCACTGACGAGCTCCACAAGATAGGCATACCGACTCTGCTCACCTGCGGAAGGTATGATGAAGTCACTCCTGAAATTCAGGAACATATGCACAGCCTCATCCCGTCCTCGGAACTGGCGATCTTCGAGGAGAGTTCCCACCTCCAATTCTGGGAGGAGCGGGGGCCCTACATGAGCAAACTCTCGGACTTCATAAAGATGCACGACAGGTGATCTTCCTGTTGCACCATTCTAATTTATTTCAAGAATCATGAAGAGGTCTTGCTCTCCTGGGGCAATTCTCCCTTTTTGCCCGGGCTCCTCAGATAGGACATTATGCCTGCAAGCACCAGAAATATTAGTGAAATGACCAGTGCATAATGTATGCCTCCGAGGAAGAGGTTTGACACATCGCCGGAGAGGGAACTTGTGCCCAGGAAAACTTCAAATGCAACGTATCTGGGGACACTCACAGAAGCCACGGAAATAGATATGACGTAGCTGAGAAGTGTGCCTATGGTGGAAAGGGTCCTCAGCAATCCTGATATTGACCCGTAGAGCTCACGCGGGGTGCTTGACATGACCGCGCTGCTATTCGCTGGCCAGAACATTGCACCCCCAACGCCGGATATGATGGATGCGACAATTATGATGTAAATTGACGTGTCAACGTGTAACTGAATGTATATGAGCACAGCAGCCGCCATGAGAAATATGCCCATAGTTGCCACTATTTTTGAACCTATCCTGTCCGATATCCCGCCCATCTTCGGTGAGATCATGCTGGATATGATGTAGCCTGGAACCAGAAGAAGTGAGGCCTGCAGTGGGTCATAGCCCCTTATGCCCTGCAGGTACATGATGAGGATGAAAATCACTGAAAGGTAACCAAGGGCCTGCAGAAATGAAGCTATCAAAGATCTTGACAGTTCCTGCACCTTGAATGCACTGATCTTTATGACAGGGCTTGAAAACCCTTTCTCATAGAGCACAAACGGGATCAGCAGCAGAACGCCTGCAGCAATGAGCACCAGATTGAACAGGTTGGCCCCGCGTCCGGCTATGTCCGTCGCCCCATATGATATGAATGAAAGAATCGTGGTGAGAATGGAGATCCCCACAAAGTCGATCTTTGTCTCCTTCTTGTTGTTGTCATGAATGTATTTCAGGCCTATGATGAAGCCAACAAGCCCGATGGGGACGTTTATGAAGAATATGTCCCTCCATCCAAGAAACGTGGTTATAACCCCGCCCAGAACAATTCCAAGAGTGCCGCCAATGCTCCAGCCCATTGCCAGGTAGCCAAAGGCCTTACCTCTTTCCCTTGGCTCGAAATGATCTGCCACAATGGCATTGCTGTTTGCCTGCATTAAGGCTGCACCCACTGCCTGGACTCCCCTCATTGCTATCAGGAAGTACATGTATGGGGCTGCGCCACAGGCAGCTGAGCCCACTATGAATATAACGAAACCAGCGTTGAAGATCCTGCCCCTGCCATAAATGTCGCCCAGGCCCCCCAGCTGTGTGGTCAGGACCGCGACAATGAGCAGGTATATGATGATAATCCAGATTGAAATGAAAAGCTGGGCCTTGAGGTCGCCCTGTATTGTTGGCAGGGCAAGAATCACTATTGTGGTGTCGATGGCAGACATCAGGGTGCCAATCAGGACACTGAATAGAACAAGATTCCTGTGGGAATCGGGCAGTTCATTTCACCTCTACTTTGGCGGAAAGCCAATTCTGTGCAAGTTTCTGGCCGTCAGACTTCGCCTTTGAATAGATCTCCTTCAGCCTGTCAACTGATACACTGCCCTTCACAAATGCCTTATCGCCCTCTGTTTCAACCAGGCCCATGCCTTCCAGTATCTTTATCTTTCCCGGGTTGAAGATTGGCCTTTTCAGTTCCCTGTTGCCCTTCTGCTCCATGTTGAATATTATTGTCTTTATGAGCCTGCTGTTGACGAAATCGATATAACTCTCCTCCGCCTGAATGGAACTGAAACTGTTTCCGATCAGTTCCCTGATCTTTTCATTTGTGGGAGCGCCATCTATGGCACCGCTCAAGGCAGGGTAAAGGTATCGGATCCTGCCGGGCCCGTTTTTCTTCTGCTCCTGAAAGAAATAGATGGATGAGAGGCCTTCAACGATTTCATATTCCTCCCTGATTTCCTCCTGGGTGAAGTCAGCATCCCCCTCCACCATTCCCATGAGATGCTCAGGCATGAAATCATCGGGAAGGAAAACCGTGTTTTTCAGGTCAAAAATAGCATCCTCTATCTTCACAGGGCAGTCCTTTTCTGAAATTTTTGACTTCAGAAACTGCAGGGCATGGAGGTTCATCAGCTTTGAAACTGAAAGGTTGGCTCCAGCTTCCATGCTTATGCTTGACTTGTCCGGAACAAGCGTCTCAACCGTTCTGGCAACTGTGGCGGTGATGCCATCCATATTCACCTCTGACAAGGAAAAAGAATCATTGCTTTGGAGGAATGCTTTCACCTCATCTTCCGTGGCACCGGTATTCCAGGAAATAGACTGTATTGACCATGGGGCAAGGATGCTTCTTGATGTCCCCTCCTCTTCCTGATCAAGAGGCTCAAAGGCTTCTGCAACTTCCCTGATTGAAAATGTATCCGCGAGATATTTTGAAATTAATTCTTCATTGCTCATTTTTTTACCAACTTACAGATAATCATTATAAACAACTACAATTTAACAATTATTTAGCAGAACAAGCAATACAAATGGATTTCCTGTTTGTGCCGTAGCTCCACTCAATAAGTATAAATATCTTCGATCGTTGTTTACGGGAGATAGCCTGGAGCAGGTATTTATGACTGGTGACCGCTTTAATTATTACCTCAAACTCATAATGAATTCGATTCTGGAAGACCTACCCCTGATCAATGAACAATTTGAGAATGACCAGTTCATTTCTGCTGCAGAGGCTGCTGAACTTGAACGGGTCCTTGGAAGGCAGATAAACCTGTACAACAGGTTTGGTGTGAAGGTTGTAAATGCCAAGACAGGGAAGGAGGAGATACCTCCAAAAACCGAACTTGACAATTTTGGCAACACATCACAGTTTCTTGGTTACGAAAGCAGCTTTGGCATAGACTGGAAGGTGTATGCCCCTAGCCCGGGCTTCGTCAACACCCCTGTCAAGAAATGGTACTACAACAAGAAGATAGCAAGGATTCTGAATGACCTGCTTCATGATGCTGTGCCTGGAAGGATGAGGGACTACTTTGACTATCCGCCATGGGTGCTCGGCACATCATATGCACCTGGAACACTCTACATGCCAACAAGCGAAATCATCAGCCTAGCCATAGCCAGAAAAATCATCCCGGGCTGGAGCCACCTGGTCTCCAAGGGAATTCCCAAACCGCTTGTGGACCTTATCAGGACCGAGAATATGGGAACGAAATTCTGACTGCCCACTTTTATTTACTTTTAACAGTTCCACCAATCATGAAATACAGAGGGATAATTACGCCAATGGTTACACCCTTTGATTCTGAAGGAAACATTGACTTTGAAAACACCCGGAATCTTATCGAATACCTGAAAAGCATAGGTGTCAACGGGCTTTTCCCCTGCGGGAGCACTGGCCTGTTCACGTTTCTGAGCAAGGAGGAGCGCAAGGAGTTCCTCAAGTTCGTGATAGACAATTCGGAAGGGCTGAAGGTTCTTGCGGGTGTTGGTTCCTCCTCGACACAGGAAGCCATTGAGCTTGGCAAGTTTGCTGCCGATGCAGGGGCAGATGCTCTGGTCCTCATGCCCACTTACTACATCAAGCCAGGACAGACAGAAATCAAGAAACATTTCTCGGAGTTCATTACGAGCGTTAAGAAAGAGACCTTCATCTACAATATCCCTCAACTCTGTGGAACAAGAATTGAGCTTGATACAGTAAGAGAACTCAAGAATACCTACCCTGAGATAGTTGGAATCAAGGAAAGCTCTGCCGATATGAGGTATTTCTCCCAGCTCATGGAATTCTCGGGGCCTGACTTCTCAATACTGCAGGGTCAGGATGACCTGCTTGTCCCGTCTTTGTCAATAGGCGCTGACGGAGGAGTCTGCGGCCTTTCCAATTTCTCATCATTTGTGGTCAACGCATACAACGAATATGATGAGGGTAGCAGATCCAAGGGTTCACGGATACAGGTGACCCAGGTGGACCCACTCATTCATGCCCTGCTTGGAACAACATTCCCATCGGCATACTATTACGCATTCTACACCAAATTTGGGATTTCAGAGGGCGGGTACAGGGTACCCATGCTGGAACCACCGGAAGAGGTCAAGAAAAACATAGCCAAAGCGCTTAACCCCGAGGAGCCTGACAAAATATAAATACGCACTTGGCTTTCCCTTTTACCTTAGTGAAGGAGGTTCCAAAATGGATAAAGAAAGTTACGTGAAATTTGAAACTCCCGAGTCCGTGGAAAAGAAACTGTTGGATCTTGTAGAGAATTCTTTCAGAAGTGGAAAGATCAAGAAGGGAACTAATGAAGTTATCAAATCCATAGAACGGGGAGAGAGCAAGATAGTTGTAATAGCGGAAGATGTTTCCCCGCCGGAGGTTGTTTTCTACCTTCCAGTCCTGTGTGACGAGAAAAAAGTTGCATATGCATACGTCAAGAAAAGAAGCGATCTCGGAGCCAAGGTGGGCATTGCATCAGCAGCATCTATTTCCGTTGTAGACTACGGAAAGAGCGAAGACATATACAAGCAGATTATTTCTGAACTGGCAGAAGTCAAGAAGTAAGGTGAATTGAGTTGGCAGATGAAGGCACCCCGGCGGAAGTCGTCGAACTGATGGGCAGGACCGGCATGACCGGTGAGGCCACAACAGTCAAGGTTCGCGTACTTTCCGGCAGGGATCAGGGAAGAATCATTGCCAGGAATGTTCTTGGCCCGGTGAGAGTCGGTGACATTCTGATGCTCAGGGAAACCGCAAGAGAAGCAAAGAGGCTGTCAATCAGGTGATAAAATGGCTACAACAATAAGAAACTGCAACTTTTGCGGCACCCAGATAGAGCCTGGAACTGGCATTCTGTACGTCAGGAAGGATGGGAACACCATGAACTTCTGCAGCAGGAAATGCCAGGTTAACATGGTTCAGATGAAAAGAGTTCCGAGAAGAGTCAAGTGGACCAATGAGTACCACACTATCAAGGAAATGAGGAAGAACAGCTCAAAGAACTGATGGGGCGACTCACTTGGAAAAAACACTTATTTTGGTCAAGCCGGACGGCGTCAAACGGCGCCTTTCGGGAAAAATACTCCAGAGATTTGAAGACAAGGGTATGAAGATTGTTGCACTCAAAATGCTTCAGCTTTCCAGGGAGAAAGCGGAAGTCCACTATGCGGTGCACAAGGACAAGCCCTTCTTCAAGGATCTCGTTGAATACATCATTTCAGGTCCCATAATTGCAGCGGTGCTTGAAGGAAAAAACTGCATTGCAGTTACAAGAAACCTGCTTGGGGCAACAGATGGTTCAAAGGCTCAGCCGGGTACAATAAGGGGCGATTTCTCGATGAGCATCGAGAAGAACATAGTTCATGCATCGGATTCCCAGGAATCCTATGAGCACGAATTCCCCATATACTTCGAAAACGACGAAATTTCAGAAACCGAATACGGTGACGAGCCACACATCTATTGAGGTGGTTTATGGAAAGCAGACATTACAGGCAGCCAATTGTCTGTGTTCTGGGCCATGTTGATCATGGCAAAACATCTATTTTAGACGCCATAAGAGGCACTATCATAGCCAAAAAAGAGGTTGGTGGAATAACCCAGAGGATAGGAGCCACCGACATTGCACTCTCTGACATTGAAGAGAGGGCGAATATTCCAGTAGGAAAGAGCAAGCTGAAGATACCCGGGCTTCTCTTCATAGACACGCCGGGGCATGTTGCATTCTCCAACATGAGAGCACGTGGCGGTGCACTGGCTGATATGGCCATTCTGGTTGTGGATATCAATGAGGGTTTCAAGCCCCAAACAATTGAATCCATCAACATACTGAAGAAATTCAAGACTCCGTTTGTTGTGGCTGCCAACAAGATAGATCTCATACCACTGTTCACCCAGGCAAAGGACAAGAATTTCCAGCAGATTCTGAAGTCTCAGAGGGAAGAGTACAGGGCTGAACTCGAAAACAGGCTGTACAA
This sequence comes from Thermoplasmataceae archaeon, assembly GCA_046703545.1. GTDB lineage: Archaea > Thermoplasmatota > Thermoplasmata > Thermoplasmatales > Thermoplasmataceae > JAJZOM01. Next base: position 16,437 of record JBJKSX010000055.1, read on the forward strand.
CCTCGTGAACAAGTTTTATGAATATGGCCTCACAACGGAGAGGTACGACAGGATCTCCGATTTCTCAAAGACCATAGCAATAGTCCCCATGAGTGCGAAGCTCAACATTGGAACTTCTGACATCCTCATGGTGATAGCAGGGCTTGCACAGAGATACCTTGAAGACAACATTGCTGTGAAGGACGTTGAGGCCAGGGGAACCATCATAGAGCTGAAGAAGGAGGAATCACTTGGCATGACCCTGGACACTGTCCTTTACCAGGGCACCCTGAACAAGGGCGACAGCATAGCCATCAACACGCGGGATGGGCCTGCCTTGACAAAGGTCAAGGCAATGCTGGTAAACCCCCGGGGCAGGGCCAAGAAAGTGGTGGAAAAGGATGCCGTCACTTCGGCTTCCGGAGTAAGAGTGCTGATATCAGACAAGCTTGATGTGGTGTCAGGATCTCCGCTGATCGTGGTGAAGGACAACCCGGAATCCGCATTTGAAGAGATCACAAAAGAATCCCAGGTGAACATACCCCTTGGAGAGCATGGCGTCACCGTAAAAGCAGACGCACTGGGATCTCTGGAAGCTGTTGCATACGAACTTACCGAGAAGGGAATCGAGATACGCTCAGCAGAAGTTGGGGACATCTCGAAGAGGGATATCACGGATGTTGCAACCTTGAATGACCCCCTTGACCGAATGATCATCGGCTTCAATGTTGCCCTGACCCAGGAGGCCCAGGAAGCTACAATGGTTTCGGATGTTGGTGCAAGGGTTGGAGATGTCATATACTCCCTCGTGGAAGATACTGAAAACTGGCTCAAAGCAAGAAAACTTGAACTGGACGAGGGTAGAAAGAGCAGGATGGCCGTCCCGTCAAAGATATCCATCATGCCGGATTACATTTTCAGGGCCGCAAAGCCTGTCATAGTGGGTGTCAAGATCTACTCAGGCAGGATTAAGGTGGGAGACAGGCTGATCAAGTCCGATGGGAGGTATGGCGGAACAATCAAGAGCATAAGGGACGGAGACGTTTCTAAACAGCACATGGACGCCCCTGCAGAAGTGGCAGTCTCCATAGACGGAGTTACGCTGCACCGGCAGATTTCACCTGAGGAGCCCCTCTACGTTGACATCCCTGAGTCTGTTGTGAAGGAACTCAGGGAAGAGAAGATGGACGAAGAGACCATGCTCACGCTTGAGGAAATTATAAAGATAAAGCGCAAAGAGAACATGTTCTGGGGAACGAGAACCTAAAGCAGAATGTAAAGAACTGCAAACAGCCCCATTGCAGCAATGGGTATTGCCGCAACAACCTTTCTTATTTTTACCAATGTGTAAAGGAGAAACACTCCGGACAGCAATATCATGAGGTAGATGGACCAATACCCGACTCTCAGATCAATTATGCCGAAAAACATTGTCACTCCCATTATGAGTGTGGCTTTGTAAAGTGTGCTGCCAGTGACTATTCCAAGAGTAGCGTCTTTGTCATTCTTCTTTACCCCCAGATAGAACATTATGATCTCTGGAAGTGAACCTGCGAAGCCGGTTATTATGAACCCGGAGAGGAACGGAGGGATCTGGAAGAAAAGTGACAGCCCATTGGTGTAATTCACTACAGCCTCAGACGCAAGGGCAAGCATGACAAGTGCTACAACCAGTGATGCGGGGCTGTATTCAATGTGGATGTATTCTTCCTCTATTGGGGGAGCCTCGCCCCTTCCAATATAAATGTAAAGGAGGAAAATGAGCGCCATGACAACACCGATGTACCATGGGATCACCGGAAATATCACAGAGAACACCAGGAGCACCAGGGAAGCTGCAAAAAGGATGACTGCATCCTTGAAGAAAGTCCTGTAAACACCTGCAAATGCAATGGGGAGCACCACAAGAAATACTGCCATTGTAACAATGTTAGAGCCCTGAAGCGTGCCGAAGCTTATGTCCCCGTACCTGTGGAAGGATGCAACAAATATGACGGAGAACTCATCAATCACTGCCCCAAGGGAGAGAAGATAGGCCCCTATGGACTTGGACGAGATCCCTCTTCTTCTGCCAAGTTCCCTGGCATTGTCCATGAAACTGTCCCCACCCAGGTAGAGGCTCCACAATGCAAGCAGCACTCCGGCAATCTCTATGGGTACTGGCACTCTTGTGATGAGGATAGAAAAGACAACAAAATAGAGTGAAAGTAGTAAAGAAATTAAAAGGAAAAGGTTCCGTGACAAACAATCACGGGATCAGGATATGCTCGGGGCTTTCCACCTTGACCTCTTCTGCAATAGAAGTTCCCCTGCGAAGCCTCTTGCAATCAATTGTGTCTGGCTTCAGGTTGTCAAGGATATAATCAAGTGCTGTTTCAGCACCCTGGGGGTCGCCACAGGTATAGATATCCAGAGTCACAAGCCCATGTTCCGGCCAGGTGTGGAAAGAAAGATGGGATTCTGCAAGCAATACTACACCACTTGCTCCTTTGGGCTGGAACTGGTAATAGTCTGATGATATCTTAGTCAGGTTACCTGCTTTTACCGCTTCTTCTATTATCGGGTATATGCTATCGGCCCTGGAAATTATTTCCGAGTCTATTCCATAAAGATCTGCCAAAATCTGAAAACCTACTGCCACTGCCATCTTCCTCCATATTCTTCACCTCAAGTGTCGATATTCCAACGTATTAATATGTTGTATTTAAATATTTATAAAGCTGAGAGGCTTTTTTTAATATTTTCAATTCAGTATAATTTAATATTTTACAAATCAAAGCAATATATACTCATTTAAATATTTTATTTAAATTATAGTTATAAATTCACAAATATTTTATGCGGACCGAGATCTCCTTGAACCTGTTTTCCAGTTCCTTGAGGTCTGAAAGCATATAATGGAACCTCCTGGAAGAAATAAGGAGTGCGGAGCTCATCCCTCGTGTGGCAGCTTCAAAAACACCATCTATGGAAGCGTATTCAAGATCAGGTTCAGTTCCAAGCTCACGCAGAAGCACATACGCCTGTTCGCCAGAAACTGCCATCAACTGACCTTTCCTGATCGACTCCCTGAGTTCCGTGAGAAGGGACGACCGGTCAGAAACCCCCTCAATTGAAGGCAAAACATAAATGTCCACAGAGCCCAGCCTCACGTTGATAATGTCAGAGATGGAAGTGACAGCCACCACTTCCCCCTTTGAAACTGTGTTCTTGCTTACGCCTCTCGGAGTCTCGCCAGACAGGCCGGCGTGAAGGTAGCCACCCTTCATGTAAATGCTCACCTCATTGCCCTGCCCTATGTTGTCATCGGCTATGGCCTCCCAGGTCACAATATTGTCAATCTTGGTGAGATTGTCGGATACAAAGTCCCTGAGTGAACTCAGGCCTGATTCCATGAAACTGAACCCCTCCTTGGTAAGTTCATTATTTTCAGAAATAAGGCCACGTTTCTTCATGAGTTTCAGATGGTAGCTTACACCCTGAATAGTGATGCCTATGTCCTTGGCAATGCTGCCCGGCTTTTCCATATGGTCGAACAGCTTGACTAGAATCATCAGTTGTGTCAGGGACCCCTGATCCAGCACCATTGTTCTGTAAACCACGGATTATTAATTAAGTAATGCATAGTCCATTCGTAAGAAATGGGGGCAGAAAAAATACCGATCCCCGCGGGCACAAATCTGGTGTTCGACCTGGGAGAAGTTGATTATGAGAATGTTCTTGTTCTCCAGAGGCACCTTAACAGCCTGAGGAATGACGGAGTGATTGGGGACTGCATCTTCCTGCTTGAGCACCCGGATGTATATACCATTGGCATTCACAGGAATTCTGAAGAGATACTGGCTGAAGATGTAACTCCCATCGAGGTGGAGAGGGGCGGATCAGCCACCTATCACGGCCCGGGGCAACTTGTTGTCTACGAAATAGTCAACCTAAGGGACCATGGAATCAATGTGAAGCAGCTGATAGAGATGGTTCAGGCTTCAATAAACCGCGTCCTCGCATCATATGGAATTGAGGGGAAAGGCATGCTCCACGGAGAAACTGGAGTGTGGGTTGGAGGCCGGAAGATATGCTCCATAGGTTTCGCAATAAAGGGATTCTCAACTCTCCACGGAGTTGGGCTGAACATAAACACCGATCTATCGAAGTTTGGAAAGATAATGCCCTGTGGAATGAACTCAAGCGTCATGACAAGCATGGAGGGCGAAACTGGAAAGCGCATAAATGCTGAAACTGTGAGAAAAATGCTGAAGGAAGAAATACTTTCCAGCCTTGGTATAAAAGATTATTTAGAAATTAATGACTTAAAAAAGGGAAGGGATTATTTAGTGGGCAATGGTCTGGGACTGCTCCCTGAGGAATTGCTGCAGGTAATAGTATGATCCTGTGCCTTTTCCGCTTATTCCACTGAGCTTCCATCCCACGAATGGCTGTGACCCCACAACTGCTCCTGTGGATGCCCCTCTTTCCCTGTTTGCGTAGATAACGCCCACATCAGCGTTCTCGAAGTAGTAGTTGATTTCATCAGGATCTTCTGTGATAATTCCGCCCGTAAGGCCGTATTCAGATTTGTTAACTTCCTCGACAGCCTCCTTCAGGCTCTTGACCTTGATGATTCCGACCACGGGGAGAAACAGTTCATTCTTCACCAGCTCGCAGTCCTTGGGGACGTCCTTGATCACTGTGGGCTCAACATAGAACCCTGCCTTGTCCATGGACTTGCCGCCAACCACAACTTTGCCGTACTCCGGGAATTTTGACTCGAGCCCCTTGAACTTTTCAAACGCAGACTTGTTGATCACGGGTGTTACAAATGCATCCTTCTTTCTCGGGTCGTCGGGAACTACACCCTGGCATCTTTTTACCAGGCCGTTGACAAATTCGTCATAAATGCCCTCCTCCGCATACACCAGTGATGTGGCGCTGCATTTCTGCCCCGAGAAGCCGAACGCGCCCCTGAAGACACCTTCAACGGCCTTCTTCATGTCAGCCTTGGATGTGACTATAACTGCATCTTTTCCGCCCATCTCGGTAATGACGGGTTTTGGCCTCTTGGCCTGTCCGTTCCTGAATATGTTCATTCCCACCTCTCTGGAACCGGTAAAGACTATTCCGCCCACATCATCATGCTCAACTATCTTCTTGCCCACAACACTGCCTGATCCCGAGAGGAAAACGAGCACATCCTTTGGGACGCCACATTCGTGGAATATCTTTATGGTGAGATATGAGGAAAGGGGTATGTCGCTTGATGGCTTGAAGAGGACTGCATTGCCCACTGTAAGGGGTCCAGCGGTCATTCCAACTGTTATTGCATAGAAGTTGAATGGCGGTATGACTGCGAACACGCCATAAGGCTTCATCACGCTGAAACTCTCTTCATTGTCGTAACCTTTTCCTGTGAGATGAACAAAACCATTGTTCTCAATCATGTTCAGCGCATAATACCTGAGAAAATCTATGCCCTCATCAACGTCTGCCATGGCCTCTGTCCTGTTCTTTCCGTTCTCATATGCGAGCAAAGCGGAGAAAAAGAACTTCTTTTTGCTGATCTCGTCCGCAACCTTCAGCATCACTTTGGCCCTGTGGACATAACCGGCGTTGTACCATGACTTATATGATGATTTCAGCATCTTTAGGGCTTTCTCCAGCGTCTCCGTGGATGAAAGCTGGAATGTGGCCAGTTCGCTCTGGTCTATTGGGGAAGTCTCTTTTATCTTCTCCTTTTCAATAACCTCGCCGTTCACCAGGTTTGGATACTCCTTTCCAAAATACTGGGGGACTTCCTTGAGTGCCTCTTCATAAAGTCTGTGGAACTCTGCCTCTTTGCCCTCCTTTACCATCCTTGCAAAAGTCATCTCGTTCTCAAACATGAATCATGAATGGCATGCTGGTTCATTAATAATTTCGTAAATTACATTGAAAAAGATAGATTAATACAACTTTTCTTTAAGAATTATACAAAAAAAGAAAAAATCAGGCCAGATTGAGGCCCCTGTCAACGGTGATGCACTGGCCGTTAATTCCCAGTGACATTTCACTGGCCAGGAATGCATTCACCATCGCCACCTCTATTGGCTCAAGTGTTTTTTCTTCCGAGAATTTTGTGACATTGAATGGGAAAACCTTGTAGTAGGTGTCCTCGCCGTTAACACTGCCCGGCAGGACTCCGTTGACCCGAATATTGAATTTCTTCAGGTTTTCTGCACCCTTTCTCACAAGTTCTTCCAGAGCTGATTTCGAAACAGTGTAACTGAAGTCTCCGCCCTTGAAAATCCCCTTTGAGGCCCCAACAAGCACAAATGAACCGCCTTTCTTCTTCATGTGCTCTGAGAAGATCTTCAGGACAGAAACGTGTGAGAGCAGGTTGATGTCAAGCATCTCCTGGACGCTTGCCTTCTCAGGTATGTCTCCGCCAAAGGATTTCCAGGTACCAACGTTGGAAACCACCGTATCTATTCCCCCATAGTCTGCCACTATCTTTTCGCAAACAGCATTGAGTTCATTCTCATTGGTCGCATCTGCTTTGTATGCCTTTACTGTTGATGACTCCACGAGCCCAAACATGTTGCCTGAACGTGAAACTATTGCAATTTTTGCACCGAAATTTATGAGCATCCTTACCGCAGATATTCCCTGTCCCTTTCCAACGCCGACGACTACCGCCACTTTTCCTGCGAGCGAATCTCTTATTAAATCTACCATTGTTAACATAATGTGCCATCTTTATTTAACATATTTTCGCGGACCTTACGATTTTGAAATCTATTCTGCAGTTCTCGCAATTTAAAATGGGGCGAGATTTTACAATGATTTAATGGAAAATGCACAAGGTGCAACTCAGAGATTAGAACAGACTGGGCTTCTGGGCTACAGATCACTTGCCATTGTTCTTATCCCGGCGATTTCACTGATTCTCATAACAATCAGCGGGAACTTGGTTCTCCTGAATTACATCCATGTTCTTTCTGGTGGCCTCTGGACTGGCATAGGCATATTCATGGGCCTGGTTATAGGAAGGATACTCCAAAGATGAGCATACAGACACGGTTGGAGTTCATCAAGCGCATGGACCCGTACATGCTCTTCCCTATGCCTATACCTGCCAGCGTGGCCATAACGGCGGGCTACTATCTGGCAAGCAGTGAGGCCATTTTCAACATCATATACCCTGTCTTCATTGCTGCTGGAATCATCGTCCTGATCCTTCTTGTTCAGGGGTTCGGCATTTTCCTCCCCGATGAGTTGAGGATATACATTGAAATGAGAAAGAAAAACCCGGATGGCCAGAAGATAGGCCGCCTGGGAATGACCAACTTCAGGCTCTCTGGCGTGCAGGCTATTTTTCAGGTTCTGCCCATATTCGTCATGGCAAATATTGCATCTGCCAACTTCTTCTTCCAGCCTGTTCTCTGAGATCGCTAGAAACTGAGAATTGCCCTGCCAAATACCAGAAGAAGCACAGCAGCTGCCATGATCACAGCCATTGCAATGTAATACCAGTACCTCGGGGTTCCTGTATTGACCCTTATGCCATACTCATCATAATTCTGCACCCTTTCCTTTTCCCATTTCCCTGCGTCGTATGGCTCCTTGAGAATATCATCATCCGGTCGGGGGATATTTGACCTGTTTCTGGAGCTATTGCTGGGCCTTCTTCTGAAGAAAAAGGGAAAGAAGAAAAAGAACGGGAAGAACCCGCCTATTGAAAAGGGCCTGTGGAAAATTAACGGCAGGACCGCATAGAGAATGATTATTGCCGCAACGTAGACTATCATGACTATGATCATGGGGCTTAGCCTGAATTTCAACTGAGTGTCCTCGGGACGTCAATTGCCAACTGTCTTATATTCTTTGGCTGTTCATATCCAGCCGCGCCTGCGGAACAGGCTCAGCAGAACCCCTGCAATGAGGAACATTGAGGCCACAAGGGCATAGAATCCATACACGTTGGCTGAGCCAGGCTGGAAGAACCCCTGGGTGAAGTTCATGCCGTAAAAGCCTGTCAGAAATGTGAGGGGGAGGAATATGGTTGCAACAATTGTCAGCAGTCTCAGAATATTGTCTGTGAAGGCTGACCTCAATGTGAAATAGAGGTCCCTGACATCACCTGTCCTGAGCATGTAGGAATCCACAGTTTCAATCAGCTGGAATGTATGGTCATACACATCCCTGAATGCAGACATCAGGCTGATGGAAATGAACTTCAGCGTTCCACGTTCTGCAAGTGACACGACGTCCCTGTGCTGGGATAGCATTATCCTCAGCTCGCTCATTTCCCTCCTTGCCTTTGAGATGTGTGTCATAAGCCCTTTCACGTCTGAAAGCGCACTGGCTTTGAGCGAATCAAAATCCAGAATTTCAGTCCTCATGGAAACTAGCCAGTTTTCTATGTTTGAAAGTGCAGAATAGAATGAGTCCACTGAGAAATCAAAAATCAGGTGCATGACCAGTGAAGTGAAAACGCCATCGGTCTTCAGGGTCCTTAACCTGTTCTTGAGGGTCTCACTGACGTTATTGATCACCCTTGAAGGGTTTTTGTGGAAGGTCATTACATTGTTCTGGTTTATGACTATGAAAATTTCATCAGTCTCATGGTCAAAGTCAGTTCCTTCAATTGTGTGGACTCCCTTTGATACACAGAAAATATAATCCTGATAGTCCTCGATCTTTATCCTCTGTTTCCCCACCGATATATCTTCAACCGTGAGGGGGTCCATCCCAAATATTCTGCCAATTGCTCTTATTCCTTCCTGATCGTAAGACTGGACATCTATCCACAGCCCTTTCTGCTCAATTATCCCTTCCAGTATTGATGGATCGTCGTGTTGTGAAATGGAAAGTTCCTTCTTGACAGGTGTTGAAATGGTAATCTGCATTCTTTAGAACAACGCAGTTTGTCTAAAAATTATTTCCTATGCCGCAAATAAAGGCGCAATTATTTCACTATTGAGTGCCCGCTTTGCATTTCCATTTTTATGAGTGTACTTAATATTTCCGAATGCGTTATAATGCTGGTCATCATGGTAAAATATATCAAATGCCCCAACTGCGGGCATGTTTTTAAAAGGCCCCTGATGGACAGGAAATTCACAGGGCTTGGGTTCAATCCCCCGGGGCTTGGTGTCCTCAGATGCCCCAACTGCCAGGAAGAAAAGAGAAGAAAGTATTTCGAAGTGGTTCCAGAAGGGGAAGCAGAAGCCACACAGGTGCAGGCTGCAACCAACCACAAGGTTGAGGCATCCTCAGAGAAAGACCTCATTGAAGACTCAAGATATGAAGATGAGTAAATGATTGAAATATCCACCCTGACAAAGGTTTATGGCCAGACAGTGGGTGTGGAGGACCTGTCTTTCGACATCGAGGATGCGGAAATATTCGCCCTCCTTGGACCAAACGGCGCTGGAAAGACCACCACTCTCAGGCTCATGACAGGGCTGATTGGAGCCAGCAACGGTTATGTCAAGATTGACGGGACCATGGCAGAAGGCCTTGATAACCTGAAAAAGATACACTCTTTGATTGGCGTGCTGCCAGAAACTCCCGGGCATTATGAGAACCTAACCGCATACAGGAATCTCCAGTTCTATGGCAGGATGTACGGCTTGACTGATTCAGAAATCGAAAGGCGTGTGTCAACACTTCTTGAGGATTTTGACCTGGTGAAACAGAGGGAACACAAGGTAGCAACTTTTTCCAAGGGAATGAAGCAGAAGCTGGCCATAATCAGGACAGTTATCCATGACCCGAAATATTTATTCCTTGATGAGCCGCTTTCAGGGCTGGACCCTGAGGCGTCCAAGTTTGTCAAGGACTACATGAAGTCCATGAAGAAAGAGGGGAAGACGGTGATTCTTTCCACGCATGATTTGAACGATGCCGACAAGCTGAGCGACAGGGTTGCAGTGATCAAGAACAGGCTGCTTGCAGTGGACACGCCCAGCAACCTGAAACAGCAGTCCTTCAACAGGGAGGTGGTGTTTCATATTTCCGACCTCAGCGGCCTCAATTTAGAAGAGCTGAATGCAATGGAGCATGTCAAGGCAGCGAGGATCAACAACAATGCACTGGTTCTTGAAGTGGATTCGCCTGAGGAGAACAATCCTGATATCACAAGCTACCTCGTATCAAAGGGGTTCAGGGTGCAATTCATCGGTGAGATCAGGCGTTCCCTGGAGGATGTTTACCTCTCAATAGTTGAAAAATCAAGGGAGGGAAAGCTATGAACATGAAATTAGTGTGGGAGATGATGAGGAAGGACCTTCAGGATATCAGGCAGAACGGGTATGTCATCTATTCTGTCATATTCGCGCCTGTCATCCTGGCAATTGTGGGTGTACTGGGAACCGTTGCCACCATCGGCACTCTGGGCACATCCGTGACCCAACCGGGAGGAATCAGCCCCATCACCACTTTCGGTTCAATGTTTGTCCTGATACCTGCCATCATAACGACACTCATTGGATCAACAAGCGTGACCCTGGAAAAGAACAACAAAAGCCTTGAGCCTCTTCTGGCAACGCCGATCACAGACATGGAATTCTTTGCTGGAAAGGCCCTTGCACCACTGGTTGTTGGAATCCTGGTCTCGTACCTGTCCTACGCAATCTACATAGGTTCAGTTGATGCCATGACATATGGCTCACTGGGTTACTTGCTGTTTCCCACCGACCTCACACTGATACAGATGTTCTTCCTGGTTCCAGTAGTGGGTTCGCTTGGAACGTTCGCCTCGCTGCTTGTATCCTCAAGGGTGAAGGATGTCAGATCGGCGCAGCAACTGTCCACATTGGTGGTACTTCCGCTCCTGATCCTGGTTTACCTCCCACTGTTTGCTGCGGGGGAGGCACTGCTTGTAAATGTTCTCCTCGGATTTGCGCTTCTGGCGGCTGCTCTGGGTGTATTTGTGCTGAGTGTCAAGGCATTCAGACGGGAAAATGTGCTGACCTCGTGGAACACATAATCCATAATTTTTTAAATACTAGAACAGCCAAAAAGCACAGGGCTAGACCTATAATCTATATTTTCTGCTTTAGAAAACATTCACATATCTACTGAATTTCATGAAACTAGAAGGTGATCTGCTTTGAGGAAATCAATTTGGTCACGCGTAGGTTGGACTATTTACAAGTTCGTGAATAGGATCCCGAGAAAGAGCTGATTATGGGGATGGTATTTTTCAAGCTTCCCCGTACGGCTCTGTTGCGTATTGAACACTCTGTGGATATTGGGTTCATAACCATGGAGAATTTTATTTGCCAATGAAGCGGTTATGTACTCATGATCCCCCAGACAGAGATACTTGAATTTGAAAGCGAGGCGCTAAAAAACAATCCACTGAAGGACCCTAGCAAGCGTGAAGTTGTGCTGTTTCTCCCTGAGAAGTTGAGGGACAATGCCCCACTGCTTATTGGGCTCGCAGGCTTTGGCGGAGGCGCGAGAAGTTTTCTCAATTTCAGCCCAATGTCTTACAATTTCACTGACATAATCATGAGCCTCAGGAAGGATGGAAAGCTCAGGGATGCTGTCGTTGCAATTCCAGACTGCTATACATCTTTTGGCGGAAACCAGTACATCAACTCTTCCGCGGTTGGCAACTATGAAGATTTCATCATCCATGAGCTTGTTCCATATCTGAAGGACAAATACCATACAGGGAACACAGGCC
>JBJKSX010000056.1:0-6626 GCA_046703545.1 Thermoplasmataceae archaeon
CGACATTTCTGGAAGTAGTTGAAGTTATCGAGTCCATCCCTATCAATGTTTCCAGGCTTAAGGCCCAGGAGAATCGCCGCTGCAAGGTTGAAATATGTCTCAAGCTCCGCTGCATCTTTCTGTGCGCTCTTCTTGTCCTTCAGGTAGTTTACGAACATGCCGTGGAACCTTCTGTAGGCATTCTTGAATTCCCCGATTGAATAGCCCTCCTTGATAATGCTGGAGAGTTCATCCATTTCCCCGTTTACAAGATGTTGGAATGTCCTTCCCAGTTGGGCTATGAAGTATCCATGTGAGTCACCCATGATTTCTGCCGCTTTGCTCTGCCTTTCGAATACCCTGTTTGCTTTTTCTATATCACCCTTCAGGCAGAAGTGGACCCCGGCAAAAAGATACCATATTGGGAGAAAATCATCCACCTCACCTATGTCCCTGGAAAACAGCTCCTCAAGCTCTTCCATTAGTGATCTGCTCAGCTTCGGCTGAGCCAGAAGGTAGAGCCCCCTTGATATGCTTTCCCTTTCCTTGTTGCCGAGGGACTTTGTAACTTTCAGCAGTTCCTCAGTGTACTTCACCGCACTGGTGGTGCTGAAGAAATCAAGGGACACCTGGGACGCGAACCTGAAGAAAGGATAGGAGAGGTTTCCCTCTCCAACCAGCCTCACAAGGCCCGTGGCACTTGGGAAATAAGAACGGAAATCCTCTATGTTGTCTATGTCGTAGTATATCTCGCATAGGTTGTATGTGGCATAGGCCCTTGAAAGAAGCTCCCCTGAGATGTAGGATTTCTCAATAATCTCGACAAGCATCTTTGCAGCCTTTTCAAACTGGCCCCAGTAACTGTGTATGATGGCCACATTGTTGAGCATCAGCAGTTCACGGTCGAAGAACTTGTTCTTCTGTGCAAGCTCCATGGATTTCTGGTAGTATTCGAGGGCCTTCTTCAGGTCAAACTTCTTCACCATGAGGGTGCCAAGTGTCCCATTTGCATCGGACAGGAGGTCGTCGAAAGAGTGTTCCATGGCCATGTCGCGCGCTTCCTGGGCAACGTTGATGCCGTCCTCAAGCATATTGGAAAATGAGTAATTTATGGCGAGCAGGATCATTGCAGAAGTGCGGTCATAGGGTTTCAGATTCGGCATTTCCAGCAATTTCTTGCAGCCCTCAATTGATTTCTTCAGCTTGTCCAGCTTCTGGAGAAGCCTTGCTTCACTGAGCTGGGTGTAAACCGGTTCCACATCAGAAACTTCCTTCGACGTGTATATCTCCATGGCGCCGTTGTAGTCCCCAACATTCACCAGTGCCTGTGCAACCATCAGCGAAAGGTGGGCCTTTGCTTCCTTGCCTGTGACCATCTTCTGGAGATCCCTGAAAAGATCATGGGAAAAAGCGATGTAGCTTATCCTGTCGAGGAATGGCCTCCAATCCGAATTCACCAGTTCTTCGATGCTGGAGACGTCTTTCCTGAGCTCGAAAGTCTTGAGCCTTGTAATGAAGGGCAGTTTCTTGAATGTGGGTTGCGCAATGAAAGTGTCGGAAATGATGTAACCCGGAGACGAATAGACAAGCCTGAGCACAATTTCGCTGACCCTGGAATTGGTGATGCTGTAGTTCAGGTTCATTCTGGTGAGAAGGCCAAGCTCCGTAAGCCTCTCAAGGGCTTCAACCACATCGCCCCTTTTCATCTGTGTGAGTTCTGAGACAAAGCCGGGAGACAGGTCCTCCTGAATCAGCGACACGACCTCGAGGATCGCCCTCTGATTCTCGGTGAGGCTCCTTATTATCTGCTCAAACCTTATTTCCGTGCTTGGAGGGATCGGGAAGTACCTGTAAGTGACCTCCTCAAGAGCATTCTTGTCGTTGATTATTCCCTGGTCCTGGTAATACCTGAGAGTGTACCTCAGTGACCTTATGTTTCCATTTGTGAGCCTGTACAGCTCCTGGACAAACGAGCTTGGGAGGTTGTATTTCTCCAGGTTAAGAAGGAACTTGACATCCTCCATATTCGGCTTTTCGAAGTTTATCCTGTTGATGAACTGCTCGCTCTCCACCAGATTGAGGAACCTGAAAATTGAACCCTCATCCTCCACGAAATCATCTGTGATGGTCCCGAATAGGGTGAACCCTTTCTTGCTTGCCACCCTGGCAATGTAGATGAACAGTTCCCTGGGGCCCTGCATCATGTTTTCAAGGCCGTCAATAACAAATAGTGAGCCCCTGATCTTTTCCGGGTCTAGAGATGTAAATGCCTCCACCAGCTCTGGCAGAGGCCTTTCCTTGAACTCCCCTATCAACTGGTTGAGCAGATCGTTGTAGACCTGGTACATCAGGGCTTCGCTGGATGAGAATGACCTTGCCCTGAACACCCTGTTTCCATTGCTGGTCACAATCTGTGCAAGATGGTCGATAATGCGTGATTTTCCAGTGCCCTCCTTTCCGGTGAGGACATAGGATTCTCCCATCAGGAGGTTTTTGTCAGATTGGGACTTGAAATAAGAATAGGCATCGCGAAAATTGAAAACTCGTTGCATGGATACTGATGCATGGCGCGAAATACTTAATATTTGTTTATTGCGCAAAGTGCATGAATCATGAGCCCAACTCAGAAATATACACGTTTTCCGCTTTCCGTTAACCGGCTTGTGCCAAACTCTGACATTCCTGAGATCTGGCTTTCAGTGAATACCGGGCCATCCCTGCAGAGCTGGAAGCCGTTTATGGAACAGGAATCGCATACGCCAATTCCGCATTTCATGGTCCTCTCAAGGGAGTAGTCAACCTTTATCCCCTTGCCCTTCACAAAATCGTGAATGGTTTTGAGCATCAGTTCAGGGCCGCAGACATAGAGGTGCTTGAATTTTCCGAGATCAATCTGCTTCAGGGCGTCTACCGCATAGCCCTTTATACCGGCAGAACCGTCGTCTGTTGCCAGCGTGACCTTTCCCTCCCCAAACCTGTCTGCAAAGAGAAGTTCATCAGAAGTGCGCGCAGAAACAAGCCCGTAAGCTTCCTGGTCAATAAGTGGAAGCAATCCTGCCATGCCTGAACCTCCTCCAATAACCAGTATTGGGCCATCGGGTTTTCTGAAAGTGTTCCCGTAAGGCCCACGAAAATAAATGTGGTCACCATTTCTCAACTGGGTTATGGCTGTGCTGGTCGGACCAAACCTCTTCACTGTGATCCCCTTGAGTTCGTCGAGGTGAGATAGCGAAATGGGTATCTCTCCCGTTCCGGGGACCCACACCATTATGAATTGCCCAGCAAGCACATCATGGGCCCACCTGAATCTCACTGTGACCGTAGTGGGGGTTACACTCTCCACTTCCTCGACTTTGGAGATATTCATGATACCGCCAACCCCACCATTTCGGATATGGAGCTGTACCCTTCCTTCTGCATGAAAGACTGCATCCCTTCTGAAATCTCTCTGAAGATGCCCCTGCCGTGTTCATATATGGCTGTTCCAACCTGCACTGCGGATGCCCCAGCCATTATGTATTCAAGTGCGTCTTCTGCATTTTCAATTCCGCCAACCCCGATGATCTCCATACCGGTTTCCTTCTTCATCTGGTATACATACCTCAAGCCAACACTCTTGATGGCTTTCCCAGACAAGCCCCCGTAGGAATTGCTCAGTACCGGCCTCCTGGCGTGTATGTCTATTGCCATGCCCCTGACTGTGTTTATGAGAACCAGACCATCGGCCTTGGAGGCGGCGTTCGCTATACTAAGCATGTCCGCCACATTGGGGCTCAGCTTTGCAAAAACCGGGATGTTGAGTTTTGACTTGAGCTCATCAACTATGGCCCTTACCATTTCAGGGTCCGAACCAATCTCTGCGCCGACGCCTTTGACGTGGGGGCATGACAGGTTAAGTTCAACAGCAGCAGCCCCATATTCCTGCATCTTCTTTGAAACGTATAGGAAGTCGTCCACCGTTGATCCAAACAGGCTCCCAATAACAGGCTTTCCTGCCTGCAGTGCCAGTTCTATCTCGCCTCCAAAACTGTCTATGCCGGGGTTGGCAAGCCCCACTGCGTTAAGGAGGCCTCCGGGTATCTCGGCCACTATTGGAGGCCTGTACCCATTTCTTCCCTCACGGCTGATGGACTTGGTGACCGCAGCAGAAGCCCCTTCATCCAGAATTCGCTTCATGGAGTACCCGTTCTCATCAAGGATTCCTGAGGCGAGCATAAGGGGGTTCTCAAGTTTTATTCCTGCTATGCTGGTTTCCAGAAGAGCCATTTGCTGTCTCCACTATATTGGCTGAAAGTTCTTATTATCTTTCAAGAATGCTACACTTAAGCATCCTTTCAAGATCACTGGTATGACCTGCCGTACCTAACCATGACCGAAGCCTGTTTCACCGTCTTGTCCGATATTATTTTTGACAGATCATTCTTCTTCAGGCCGGGTGGAAGTTCAGGAGCAACATTGAGGGCATACAGAATGAAATTGTACCTGTGAACCTGTTTTCTGGGAGGGCAGGGGCCATTGTATCCAAGCTTGCCGAAGCTGTTGAGCCCCTGGGCCCATCCTTCAGGGGTTGTCTCAGTCTTTGGCATGTTCTCAGGAATTCCCTTTGCATCTGGCTTTATGTTGTACATAACCCAGTGCACAAATGGACCATGCCTTGCATCCGGATCCTCCATGATAAGGATGTATGATTTCACCGAAGCCGGCGGATCCTGCCAGGTGATTTCGGGTGAAGTATCCTGCCCATCACATGTGTGTGCCTGGCTGAGCACTTCTGAGTACCCAGTGGAGTTCAGGAAGATATTGAAGGTCATGAGAAAGAGTAATGTATAGCCGTTAAAAATAGATCGCTTTGTATATCTGCACCCTGCAGGTAAGTGTGTATGAAATAACGCATGTCATTACGTCGGTGGCAAGCTTTAAATCTTGCCCTGGTTTTTTCATTCACATATGAAAAGAGTTGTTTCCAGAGAGGACAATGCGGTTTCACCCATAATTGCAACAGTGTTGCTTGTGGGAATAACGGTCACCATGGTCGCCACCGCCTACACGCTGCTTGAGAACTATCTCCCAAACCCAGTGGCACAGACCCCAACCGCAGCGCTGAAGGTTGTTTATGATTCACACGCAACGGGGAACAACTACAGCGGAAATTACAGCCTTTACATAAATTCGCTGAACGGGAATGTTTCCGTGGGTGATGTGAACATGCTCATCACTTTTTCAAACAATTCTGTTGTTGAAGTCTCCCTCCAGAATGTTTATGCAGCTGGCAGCCAGTTGGTCTACAGCAACACCATGAACATAAGCCTGCAAAGCAGCAGCGGATACATCAACAGTGCCAGCACAGTGTCACTGACCCTTCACAAGTCAGGAAGCTACATAACCAGAATCGCACTGGTTGACACGGTTACCAATGGGGCTATTGGTAGCACATTAATCCAGTGATTTTCAACATTTCTTTTTTATTTATCTGGCCATTTGAACTCACTTAACCCCTTCTCTGCCCTATTTTCTCGTGTAAAGAATCGAAAGAATGATCAAGGCCACTCCTGCTGAGAATCATGACTACCTGAATTTTCCATTTGACGAAAGTGCGCGAGCATTCACGGTGCCCAGGGTCTTGGGTGGGGGATTTGGCAACAGAGCTGCAGCTGTGCTTCAGATAAAAAATGGAAAAAAAATAAAATCACTTTGAAGCGTTTTGAGGGCTTCCCCCTTGCGGGCTTGCCGGGACATTTTCCGGGATCGAGAAGAATGCCACTGCAAAGATAATCTCAGCCACCAGAATGAGGAAGAATCCGATTCCCACCACCACTGTTATTCCTCCTATGAGGAAAATGAGGGCCCCGGTGTCAAACAGATGAACACCCAGTTTCTCGGACATAGACACAAAGCTTCTCCTCAGGAATATTGCAGAAAAGATCAACAGAACCCATACCGCGATCAATCCCGGAATAATGGCTAGAATCAGCCCAATCCAGTCTCCCGGCTGCAGATTGGGTGACAGCATGAATGTGGAATTCACCCAGCTTCCCATTCCCAGGATTTTCAGAACTGCTGCTATGACTGTTACAACTGCCACACTCAGTGCTACAATCGCCAGAAGTACGGAATAGATCATGTTCCCGAATATCGTTGAGTCTCCAACGCTTTCTGAAATTCTCTTGATGGCCACTAGTATGAGAATGAACCCGGCAATAGCCAAAAGCCAGCCCACGGAAGGCACAGGCATGAGAAGGACCAGAATTGAGCCCAGCCCTCCCATTATCTTGGCATCAGACAACTTGGTCATTTTTCAATACACCCCTATAAAATAAGATTTCCAATTCTGATTATAAGAATATACCCTTAGCACTCAGCCTGTAAACTTGAATACCGCGAACCGGGACAGAATAAAACAGGGCAGATCTCCGTCAGCAATCCTGCTCACTTGCATACATAACACATCCAGACAACCAACAACAGTGCGGCTCACTCGATTCTGATGCCGATATTTCAGCCTGATGCGACAAGCACCAATCCCGAAATTGAAAAATGTCAGAGATGCAAACCTGAAACAGTACGTTAAACGCCTGAAGGGTTCATCCCTCCTCAGGCAATATTAAGGTGCTCACTTTTACAAAATTCTTAAATTAAATTGGGAGGCT
>JBJKSX010000057.1:0-34769 GCA_046703545.1 Thermoplasmataceae archaeon
CAACATGATATATGATACCAATGGAATCTTTTCAAGCGTTCTTGAATTCGGTCCAGGGTTTGCAATAATCCTCAACGTGACGTCCACATATCATAGCACAAAGAAGATATTCAGGTCTGTGAACACAGAATTTTCGCACGGCCAGGTGACAACTTCTGTGTGGGTTCACAAAATGGCAGCGCTGGGAACAGACCCAACACTGTACTACGGGCAGAGCACCATGTACCAGAATGTGGTGACCTCATACACTTACGTGCACCATTGGGGGTTCGAAAGGGAATTCATGAGGGATCGCTGAACCATTGGTATTTTCAATTTTTTTATTTTTAAATTTAATTTTTTTTGATTTTTTACAAAAATTAATTTTTCAATATTTTGTCATTTCTAGCTAAGTTCAAAGCTGAAGAAAGTGTTTCACTTCTCTTGGGCAATTCCCAGGAGATACCCTCCAAATCCTATTTCCCAGAGCAAAATTGGGTAGAAGATCAACCTTTCATCACCACCCGATCCAAAAAGGATTCCCAGCCCCAGGTAACCGCCAAAAAGAGCCAGAAGGGAGATGGTGCCTGCTGCCAAAGAAAATTTTGAGAAATTACTTCCCGTGAACCTGAAAGCCAACAAGCTGCCCAAAGCACCAAAGATTGCCACCAAATGTGCACCTATCGAATGGGTGAGGGGGTATAGATCCCAGGGAGAAATCCCCACAAGAATGAATCCTGCTCCCGCAAGATAAAAGACAATTGATGAGACTTTCTTACCAGACCCCTTGAACAATATGTAGGAACTCAAGATCCAAAGCAGGCCCACAACAACGATTGTGGCATTCCAGAAAATGGCCGTTGGTTCTCCAACACCACCTAAAAAGCTGATTGCATCCGTCCTGGTACTGAAGGCTGGATAGACTGCCTGGAAAGCTGTTGTGACAAGCATCGCCAACATTCCACTAATCAGAAAACCTGTGCCAACTCCCTTAGATTGTTGCGTCTTCATGCTTTGGAATAATGTATTGTTACGCTCCAGCTCAAATAACCCTGTTGTGAAGCAGGTTGACTGCCACATAAAATTTTCCTCTTTAAAAACTCAAACATTTCGGACTCTTCGAAGTGATGATCACTCTAAAAATCAAGGCTGAATCATACATTATATGACAAAGGAAGGATAGGTAGGGATTCGAACCCTAATAGATGGGATCTGCAGTCCCACGCATAACCGCTCTGCCACCTATCCGAACTTTCTGGTTATACTGTAATAGACTTTAAATTTTGCAGATTGCGCTTCCTTTAATTGGAACAGGTTCATATGGAATCTGATGGATTGTGACAGTGAGATGCAGAGATATCTGGTATTCTCAGAAAAGGGAATATCTGCAGTAAGAGAAATCCTCGAACACATTGGCGCATCGAAGATCATAGTCCGGAAACACTCATCATCAGCTGAGATTGATTTCAGAGCTCCTCAAAAGATAAAATTCAGTGACTTGAAAGATAAATTTGGCGATGGAAACAAGCTCGTCCCAGTAAAGGAAGATTTTACAGGGATGTCGCTTCAGGAAATGCTTGCAATGGCCGAAGGACTGATTCACGAGGAGAGATTCTGGGAGGCCCACAATGTACTGGAGGACCTCTGGAAAAACAGTGCAGGCAAATCAAAACAGGTTTTTCACGATATCATTGGTATTGTGGTTTCCCAGATCAAAGTTCAAATGAATCAGGAATCCACGGGGCAGACAGTCTATCTGAGGAACATCGCACATCTGAAGGAACAAAGAATAGACCTCATAACCAATCAGTTGCCTGAAAAATTCAGTTATCCCATCAAGCTGAAGCTCTCAGAACTGTCAAGATACCTCCAATAACTGCAAACACTAAACTATTCTTTTTATAACAAAGAGCTATGGTTGCTCAAATGAGCCAGATCAGAGACATCAGCGTTGATTCCAGCGAAGGAAAGGAAGTCACAGTCAGAGGCTGGGTCTACAGGATAAGGAGCAGCGGAAAGCTGACGTTCATTGTGCTCAGGGATTCGACAGGCATTATCCAGATGCTTTCAAGCACAAGATCCCTCAACGAGGAACAGCACAAGGAACTCTCGGCGCTCACTGTGGAAAGCAGCCTTGAAGTAACAGGAATACTTCACAAGGACAATCGTGCAGCCACAGGTTATGAGATCGAGATCAAAGGGTACAGGATATACCAGCGGAACGAGAATTTCCCAATATCAAAAGACCTTGGTGAAGAGTTTCTGCTGGACAACAGGCATCTTTGGCTCAGAAGCAGGGAATTCACTGCAATGATGAAGATCAGGTCAACCATCTTCAAGGCATTTGCAGATTTCTACTATCAGGAAGGTTACTACCAGGTCCAGCCTCCAATAATGGTTTCTACAGCCACAGAAGGAGGTTCAACACTGTTCAAGGTTCCTTTCTTCGGAGACACCGTCTCACTTTCGCAGAGTTCTCAGTTCTACCTTGAAACTTTCATATTCAGCCTGGAAAAGGTATTCACAATATCACCAAGCTTCAGGGCAGAAAAATCTAGGACTTTCAGGCACCTCACAGAATACTGGCACGCTGAGGCTGAAATTGCATTTGTTGAGAACGAGGGAATGATGGACATCGAAGAGAAGATGATAGAATACATCGTTTCTGAAGTCGTCAAGAACCACGAAGAGGACCTGAAGACCATAGGGAGGGACATTGAGACATTGAAGAAATTCAAGGCCCCGTTCCCAAGGATAAGATACTCAAAGCTTATTGAAATGGCGAAGGAATGGGGCATGGACCTGAAGTACGGCGATGATCTGGGTGCAGATGAGGAAAGGCAAATCACCAAGCACTTTGAAAAACCTGTTTTCATCACGCATTTCCCCACAGAACTGAAGACGTTCTACCACATGCCGGATCCCGAGAATCCAAAGGAAATTCTCTGCCACGACCTCCTTGCACCGGAAGGTTATGGGGAGGTTGTCGGTGGTGGCGAGAGAATCTGGGACCTTGAACTCCTTGAGAGCAGGATGAAGGAAGCAAATCTTCCAAAGGATGACTACTACTGGTACCTGGATCTGAGGAAATATGGCAGCGTTCCACACTCAGGCTTTGGCCTGGGGCTGGACAGGCTTTCAATGTGGATAATGCATCTTGACAACATCAAGGAGGCCATACCATATCCTAGAACAATAAGGAGAACCAGACCATAGTTCTCCAATTTAAGTTCAGAAATCAAACCATTAATAAGCCGTGTGGAATTTTCTTACTGTGAACAGCACCTTCACGGTTATAGGTCTAATCTTTCTTGCTCTTGGAGGCTATGCCCTGTATGCAGGTGCTATGCTTACCAGCGCTTTTGCACTTGCAGTGGGGATATTTATTTCTGCTTATTCGGCCATGATTCCGAGTGAGAAACAGATCAAAAAGAAACTGCAAAAGGGAGTTGTTGGCGGCTTCCTGGATCTGGGGAAGAAGAAGATTGAGAAAGGAACTGCAAAAATAGATTACGAGAGCTTCAAGGAAATTGTCGAAAAACTTACCCCCATCATATCTGACCTCCCAACAATGCCTGAGATCGGCTTCGACAGCATTTACCTCCACTACCCTGGCGAAGCTGATGCAGAGGACGCACTTGAGCAGATCCAGAGACTTTCCCTGGAAGCAAGCCTGGTTCCGGACAAGAGTGAATGGGCGGTCAAGATAGACGTTCCTGGCAACGACATCCAGAAGTGAGCCTTGTGAAAACTTCATAATTATTACCAAAATAAGGTAGAAATGAACGATTTCATTGCGGCCCTGAAAGGGGAGCCTCATGAGCATACCCCGGTTTGGTTTATGCGGCAGGCAGGACGCTACCTTCCCGGTTACACTTCTCTGAGGAAGGAACACAGCATAAAGGAAATATGTGCTGACAGGGACCTCACGGTGAAGGTCACTGAGGAGCCCCTGGATCTTCTGGGTGTGGACGCCGCAATAATATTCGCAGACATCACCACCCCAATAGAGGCAATGGGGTTTGGCCTTGAATTCAAGGAAGGAGTTGGGCCTGTAATTTCAAAACCTTACAGTGAGAATCCCAATCTTGCCGGCATACACGATTTTGACATCTCAGAATTCAGGTACGCCACATATTCCGCAATAAGCAAGTTCAAGGAAAAGAACCCTCAGTTTCCTTTGATCGGTTTTGCAGGCGGCCCTCTGACAATCGTATCATACATTGTTGCTGGGAAGGCAGATCGTGAACTTTCCAAAACAAGGAGGCTCCTGTATGGAAAGGATGAAGGGTTTGTTACTCTGATGGAAATGGTCAGGGAAATGGTCATAGAAAACTGCCGGGCCCAGATCAGGAGCGGAGCCGATGCCATTCAGATTTTTGACAGCTGGGCCGGATTTCTCCCCCCTTCAGAATTCCGTGAGTATTCCGCCAGGTACCTCATGGACATCGTGAATGAGCTCTCAGTTGGTGCCCCCCTCATTTATTTCAGCACACAGACAACTGGAATGCTTGAGGAACTCCAGGCAACGGGGTTCAATGTGCTGAGCCTTGACTGGAGATGCGATCTCCCATCGGTTTCCAGGAAGGTCAAGGCGGAAATATCGCTTCAGGGAAACATTGATCCCACCCTTGTAGCAGGGTCTCCTGAATCGTCTGTCCGTGAAGCGGGCAGGCTAGTGGAAGGAATGGCCCAAAGGGAAGGTTATATCCTGAACCTTGGGCACGGAGTTCTGCCGGACACAAAACCCGAGACCTTAAGGGAAATTGTAAGAACTGCGCACCAATTCAGGGGTAGAAAATGATTTCAGTCATACTTATGGCGTATGGCAGCCCATCAAGAATGGAGGATGTCATGCCCTATCTCCAGGGCATATATGAGGGCAAGCCGGTTCCAGATTATGCAGTAAGGGAAAACACAGAGAAATATGCCATGGCAAATGGGATTTCTCCTTCCAATGCCATTGTTGACAGAATCGTTGACAAACTGGAAAGAGAGCTAAATTCAAAGGGGCATTTCAAGGTGATACTTGGAAACAAGCACTGGAAACCTTCCCTGCAGGATGCCGTTGCAGAAGCTGAGAGTGCAGGTTCAGAGGGCATAGTGGCCGTGCCATTATTCCCATTCAGGTCAACCAATGTGATGAATTCCTATCTGGAGCCGACCCGATCAGCAATTGACTCACAGGGCTTAAGGATGGAAGTCAGGTTTGTGAATGGCTTTTCCCCTGAGGAACTGTCATCCATGTGGCAGGGGATTCTTTCTGGACAACAGATAGGCGAGGAAACTGCTCTGCTTTTTGACGCCCACAGCCTTCCACTCTTCAGAGGGCCCGAAAAGGAATACGACGATGCCTTTATTGAAACCGCAAGGCTCACTGCAGAGAAACTCGGCGTCAAGGAGTACTTCTATGCATACCAGAGTCGCGGGAAATATGGAAACACATGGCTTGAGCCATCTGTTTACCATAGACTTGACGAAATAAAGAGCAAAGGGTTCAGGGAGGTACTGGCAGTTCCCATAGGCTTCATCTACGAGCATCTTGAGATTCTCTACGACCTTGATTTCGAGTTTGGCGGTAAGGTCAGGGTGGCTGGCCTCAAGTACAGCCGCTCAGGATTGCCTAATGATTCCCAGGACTTCATATCCATACTGAAAAATCACATTATATTGGAAGCAGGTGAAATGATTGAACAGCCTTAGTGTCTTTGCATATGATTTGAACGACTTCCTGAAAGTTGTTTCAAAGAAGGGAACAGAAAGCGACATAGCCCTGTACAACCGGAAGGACGGGGACGACATCTACACATTTCTCGCCCCCTCAAGGTTTCCAGACAAGATATCCCCTCTCACTGACTGCATTTATCCTTCAGACTACGCAATCCTCAATGGCAACAACCTCACAAAGGAACTTGGGGAGGTGATAATTGCACTGGACCTGATGGGGCTCAGGAAAGGGCACTTCATTGTCGATGATGATAGCAAGATAGACCAAATCAAGTCGGTCATATCAAAGACTTCCCTGAAGGAATTCGGGTTCTTTTCGGGAAACCCAATGGAGTTCATGGAAATCCTCTCCAAGGAGAAGCACAAGCCAAGGTTCAGCAAGCCAACAGTCCTTATTGACCACTTCTTCAAGGTGAAGAGCGTTGGCACTGTGGCACTGGGAGTGGTCCTTGGCGGAAAAGTGGAAAAGCACCAGAAGCTCAACTGCTCTTACATTGACAAGGAAGCCATGGTCAAGTCAATCCAGGTGCAGGATCAGGACCAGGATTCGGTGGAAAGTGGAACAAGAGTTGGGCTTTCACTGAAGAATGTGGATGCCGATGAGCTTGAGAGGGGCATGTTCATGTCGGAAGGGCAATTCGAGTATCTCAGTGAATTCGATGCAAAAATCGAGATGCATCCTGCTGTGAAGGCACCTGAGGATTCAGACTTTGAAATCTTCGTTTCTGACCAGATGCGCTTCCAGAGGGGGTTTTACAACGGCGGAAAAGTGAAGCTCGAGAAGCCGGTTGTTAAAATGAAGGACAGCCTTGTGCTGGCAATGCCAAACAGGTCACCGAGAGTTCAGGGCAAGATCAGTTTCTAGGAGAGCCCGATCTCTTTCTGGCCATCATTTCCCGAGATCCAATGTCGTGCCTTATGAAGTAATCCCCGCTGAAATTGGAAAGATTGCCTTCGACAACGTCTGATGCTTCCTCGATTGAGTCCGCGATTCCAACCAGTGCCAGTGATCTGGATGAAGTCATCTCAACCCTGTCAAGCGTTCCCGAGACTGCAGCATAGTAGAGCCTTGTGTTTGATCCAAGGCCGTCCCTGTTTATTTCAACAGTGCCGGGCTCGGATTTGGTCCCGTAACCCCTGGGAACCAAGTACTTGAGTACAGTGGCCTTTCTGTCGAAGGATATGCCTGACTTCAGGTTCCCTTGCGCAATTGAATAAAGCAGTTCAGTGAAGTCTCCCCTGAACAGGCTGAGGACATTCATGCTCTCAGGGTCAGCAAAGCGTGCGTTTATCTCTATTACTTTCGGCCCCTGCGGCGTCTCCATGAACTGCCCATACATAACGCCCCTGAAAATGTCGCCATCCTTTGCCATGGCTGAAACAATATCCTGCATAATGGACGCAGCCTTGTCGCGGCTCGAAGCTGAAACGAATGGGAGAAGCCCATCAGAGTCTGTTATGGTACCCATCCCGCCTGTGTTGGGCCCGGTATCGCCTTCAAAGGCCCTCTTGAAGTCCTGGGCAAGCGGGGTGGTTAGTATTTTCCTGCCGTCCGTGAATATCTGGAGTGAGAACTCCTCCCCCCTGAGCCTTTCCTCAAGAAGTACCTGGCCATCCTTTTCTAATAGTTGGGAACCGTAACTGAGACTTTCCTCAAACCCGTTCAGGTGTTCCCCCATCACCTTTACTCCCTTGCCCCCTGTGAGCCCAATTGGCTTGATTGCGTACTCTCTGCTGGTTGAGGATAGAAATTCTGAGAGTTCGGCCTTATCTGTGAAAAGCTGTGAAAATATGTTGCCTGCAATATTGTGTTTGCTCAGGAGTTCTCTCATATACGCCTTGGAAGTCTCAATTCTTGCAGCTTCCCGAGAGGGAGACGCAACCAGGATCCCACTCTTTTCGAGTTCTCCTGCTAGTGGAGTGTCCAACACGGGATCAGGCCCTATGAATGCAATGTCGACGCTGTTTTTAACTGCAAAATCAGCGATCCTTTCATGATCGAGCTCGTTGCATATCAGGTGGGCTCTCGAAAGGCTAACTATGGATGGGTTTCTGTTCTTCAACGCTGCATAGAGTTCTGATCCGCTCTCCACTATTTTCCTAGCGACAGCATCTTCCCTTCCGCCACCGCCAATTAGCAATACCTTATTCATTGGCCACTTCTTCTCCCGTTGATTTTGCCCTGCTCTCAAGCTCCTTTCTGTCTATGTTGAAATACCTGTAGAATTCCTTCGTGACACTGTAAAGTTCAGTGTTCCTGTATTTGCGCGCGCTCAGGAATTTCTTCTGCACGAGCCCAATAAGAGGTTCCCTGGATCGTTCTCCATGGTGGTCAATAATTGTGCCTCTCATGCATTCCGGGTTTGCTGCCACAAAGCCCAGTATCTTAAGTTCAAGGTTTGACACCTCTCTTTTGGAAACCGGCGTAACAATATCGGAAAATTCGTTCTTCAGCTGCATCTTGTACCTTATTCCAGTCCGGACGATGTCAAGTGAAGTCTTCCTCTTTCTGTATGACCTGATGAGCGATTTCATGACCTTCATTATCTCATCCTTGTTCTCACCCAGAACCATGGCAATATCCGCAACGGACATGGGGCTCTCGGACGCATACAGGATGGCTTCAACCTTCTCATCAAGGTCCATGGACTGTAATTAACACCTGAATATAATTTAAATTCGGTGTCCCTGCATTTTGGACACACGGTAGAATCCCATTCATGATTGCCACAGAATTCTGTGAAAATACCTGGAAGCTGATTTGCCAGCCTTCCACATTGAGAGTTTACAGTCACCATTTAATTCCAGTATAGTTTATAAATTGACAGGATATATTTATTGACAAAAATTACTATGGAATAAGAAATACAGCGGATTTGGGGTAAAAATTTAGAAAATTTAATTAATTGGTACGCATTAATTATCTGGCGATTTTTGTGAGAAAAAACACGAGAAATCAAGCGATCGCTCTGTTCCTCATTTCAATCTTCTTTGTCAGCATGTTCATGGTTGCAACTGTGGCCTCCAGCGGAACCCAGCCAAAGGTGGTTTACAGCGTAAACCTCGTAATTGCGACCGCACCTTCCGGGAATCAGACCCTGGGCAGCCAGTATGTATTCTTCCAGGAAGAAAATGGCACCTTGGTCTCGTCTGCACTTATCACTGTCCCCGCAGCAACTGAGATAAAAATAACTATAATCAACTATGACAGTGGAATAGATGCACCATCGGTCCAATCAGCCACAAGCGTTTCAGGGGTAGTTGGCAACAGGATTCAGGTTTTCAACAACGACTCGATTCCTCAGGCTTCCCTGAGTTTGGGTACAGATTCAGTGCAATACGCATCCATACCTGCGTCTGAACTTTCACACACCTTTTCTACGAACACAGGCGTCAACATTCCCATCCTGCCGAATTCAACTGAAATTGCATACACCTATTTCCAGAATACAGGAGTATACGACTGGGGATGCCTCTGCCAGTGTGGCCAATTCTCCATGAATTCTCCGGGCTGGATGACTGGGCAGATTGACGTTGTATTACCATGAGACAGTGTATCTCAAATCATTCCAACTATTTTTTTTAATCTCGCTCCAATACTAACGGGCTGCCGCTTCCTAATCAAACACAATCAGTTGCGCAGGGAAAATGAAAAAGGGATTGATGAATCCATCCATGCAAATGTTAACCGACCCAGTTACTGCCAAAGAATGGGCCAACATCATGGACTCTCTGGTGCTCCTCAACTTCTCCCGGTTCCATTGTGTGGAAATCATGCTCGTCACAATGGAAGATCACAATTCCTTTCTTGTGGTCGTGTTCCTTTCTCCAGATAGTCTTCACGAGTAAATCAAGAAGTGCTTACAGATATATTTTTCTACAGGACTATAAAATGAAAATTTGTATTCCAAATTCTTGACAAATTGCATTGCCTGTACTGCTTTACCTTCGTGCACAAATCGCCAAGTTTCATACGGGCAAGATGGGGGCCGAGTACAGAGGTTCAAGTTAATATATGCCCCGACCATTAACAGTCATCTTGTTACGAACACCTGTTCGGTAAAAGGATGATGCAAATGACAGAAGCAAGCGGAGAAACAGCCATTCAAAAAGGTCAGAAACCAGTGAGCCTCTTTTACATATGGTTCGCTGCCAATCTCACAATCGGGGATTTTGCAATCGGGTTCATCCCCATTGCACTTGGACAGCCCCTGTACCCCACAGTGATTGCGCTCATCATTGGTAACCTGACAGGAGGCTCGCTGCTTGCAATAATGAGTGTGGTGGGTGTGAGAACCAGGAAATCACAGATGTCACTGAGCAGGGGGCCATTCGGCAGGATAGGCTCCTCGGTCATGGCTTTCCTCCAGTGGGGAAACACCCTTGGCTGGCTTACTGTAAATCTTGTGCTTGCAACCTTTGCCCTGGAAATCATAATGAAGGGGATCTATTTCCTGGTGCCTCTGTTCATAGTTGCAATCATAGTTCTTGCACTTGCCTACTACGGGCACGAGGCAATAAGAAAGTTTGAACTGGCAATGTCTGTTGTGCTTGGCATACTCTTCTTTGTGATCAGTGTGGAGGCATTCATGGATTTCAGGTCAGGCGTTGTCTACTCGCCAAGTCCTGTTCTTCCGGTTTATGCGGGATTCGGCATCAGCCTCGCTGCATCATTCTCATACATTATGGCATGGGGGCCATACGCATCTGACTACTCCAGATTCGTGAAGGGCAGAAAGGAGAGTTCAAGGTCATTCACCTTCACATTTATTGGCGGAGTTGTTGCATCATTCTGGATCGAGCTGCTGGGAATGGCGGTGGCCATTGTCACGGGCAATGCGGACGCCAATCCGGCCCGTGCCCTTTCAGATTACATGGGGCAGTACTTCATAGCAGGCATGATTGCACTCTTTCTTGGCGGGATTGCCGCCAATGCACTGAACCTGTATTCAAACAGCCTTTCCTTCAACACTGCTGTGGGGAGAACCGGAAGGAAACTGCCACTCCTGCTTGGCACTGCAATTGGCCTGACTCTTGGATTTGTTGGATATCACAGGTTTTACGAATTCTACGAGAATTTTCTGCTCCTTCTGGATTACTGGATTACTCCGTGGCTGGGGATTCTTATTGCGCATTATTTCTGGCTGAAGCCAAAACTGAAGGGGGAAGGAAACAACGGAAGAAAGTACTCGGGAGCAATCGCCTATTCACTTGCCATTCTGATATCCATACCCTTCATGTACCCACCGGCCTATTTCGCAGGCCCAATTGGGAAGATGCTCAATGGGGTGGACATCAGCTACTACATTTCATTCTTCCTTGCCATTCTGCTTTACATTGCATTCAACAGATCTGCCCTAAATGTTGGGAAAAGAAATTTAGCAACCACACATTGACTGTACAATGGCAACCTTAAGTGACCGCGAGATCCTCTCACTGACCTCGAAGGGAGAGCTAATTTCTGAGAATTTCCATGAGGGATCACTGACCCCAAACGGTTATGACCTCAGGGTCCAGGGAATAAGGAACAATGGTTCTGAATCCGGTGAGGCGGTCATAAATCCGGGCAGCCACTTCCTTGCATCAACACTGGAATTCATGGCTCTGCCGCCGGACGTCATAGGGCAGATATGGATCAGGTCCTCGTTCTCCCGCAGGGGCATAATAGGGTCCTTCGGGGCAGTGGATGCCGGTTACCATGGGAACCTCACCCTCTCTTTCTACAATGCAGGGAGTGATCCACTGGTTCTGAAAGCCGGAGAGAGGATCGCGCAGATCGTGTTTCACAGGCTGGAATCTGTTCCACAGAAGATTTACGAAGAAAGGTCGGGGAACTACCAGAACTCCAGAGGGGTAACGATTAAAGGGAGATCGTAATATAAAAGGGATCGGACGTGACACTGGGAAGCGTTAAGTTTGAGGTTACCGAGCATTCCAATGCTTCTCCTGACGACATAATGTACGTGATGGACAGCTGGCAGGATCTCCCCAAATACTGGCATGGCATAAGGGAGATAAGCCAGGCCAGCGGTGGAATGTACATTGTCCGGTTTGCTTTTCCGGGAGAGGGGAAGATGTCATTCATATGTGACAGGGAATCCCTCTATTGCACTGAGAATTATCACAATGGGCCGTTCACAGGGTTCAAGAGAGTGGAGATCGCTCGGGATGGATCCGGTTCAAGGATCACCGCAAAATGGGATGTCCACCTTTCACTTAAGCTGGTCTTCATGAAGAGGTTCATAGTTAGGCATTTCAGGCAGGGAACAGAGAACGCCCTGAAAAGAATCTCCCAAGAGGCTGAGAAGGTCGCAACTGAAGCTGCAAGGAGCTGATTATTCGGCCTGTTGATTAAGGGAATCCTTTCTCGCAGGTATCTCGAATTCCATGAGCTCACGGCTGGCAACCGACTCAGGAAATATGTTTTTGGCCTCTTCAAGTAGGCTGTCAATGGTGTCATACCGTGGGCTGTAATGGTAGAGGAAGAACTTTCCAGCCCCCGCTTCCCTTGCAATTTCCGCGGCCTGCCTTGCAGATGAGTGGCCAAATTCATTGACCTTTGGCTCCAGGGATGAATCTGTGGTGGTTTCGTGGATGAGGACATCAACTCCCTTGGCAAACTGCGGCATCTCGGCAAGGGGCCTTGTGTCTCCCGTGTAAACTATTTTCCTTCCCGGCCTAATTCCCGCTGAAACCTGGTCAAGTGTGAAGGTCTTGCCGCCAACAGAGATTGTGCCCTTGCTGCGCAGTTCCTCAAGCTTTCTGGGCGGAATTCCCAGCTTGTCTGATTTCCCCTTGTCTATGCGCACCATTTCTGGCTCCTCGATCCTGTAGGACATGGCGGGGACTGTGTGGTCATTCTTGAGTGTGGAGAGCTTGAATTTGCCGAAGTCATAGGTTGAGTTGAAGTCCAGTTCACCGATCCTGATCTCGAACTTTGGCCTGTAGTATCCCACATTGAGGGCTGAGGACAGTATCCTTATGGCGCCGCGCGGGCCATAAACGTTGAGCGGTTTCTCCCTGTTGTTGAAGGACATGCTCTGGACCATCCCTATGAGGCCCAGGAAATGGTCTCCGTGAAAATGGGTGAGGAAAACATTGTCAATGGACATGAATGAAATCTTGCTCTTCATGAGCTGTTTCTGGGAACCCTCCCCGCAATCGAAAAGGTTGATGATCTCATCGATCTGGACCGCCACTGAAGGAAGCCCCCTCCCAGGAGTGGGCCAGGATCCCCCGGTGCCAATGAAAGTGATCTTGATGTTGGAAGCCATTTACACGTAATATTGTGAGTCTATAAAAGGTTGAAATCAGCCACGCTTGAGATCAGGATTCTTGAATCTTGTTGCCTGCTTCCCCAGTGCTCTCCCTTCATTTTCGTCTATCATCCGCTGGACAGCGAAGGGCAGCTCTTCAATGGTCCTTATGTTGGCGTACCTCCTTATGGTCTCCCAGAGCTGTGTGTCCACCTGGCAACCCAAACCGCTGATGTTCCTCTGGATGGCCTTCTTCAGGTCCACCCCCTTCCGGTCAAAATCGGTCAGTATGATCACCTCATCATTCTCCTCGGCCACATTCTCTGAAAAATTCACTAGGCTGTTCCCGCCGTTGAGAATGATGATGTTCCCCGGAAAATCAATTTTCCGGAGGCTGCCCCTGTCATTCTTCCCTTCCACGATAATGGGCACCTCCTCGTTCTTGGCACGGTATTTTTCCAGTGTTTTTAGAACCTTATTTTCCGGCATCTTTTGTATAAATTAGACCTTCTAAATAAATGTGTTGATCCATTGTCAGTCCCAGTACCTCTTGCTCTTTGCATAGTCCATCTCGCCACTGAGTATTGCCCTTATGAAATCCCCCTCATTGTGGTAGGTCACCTCCAGGAGCCTTGAGGCGGTCTCTGGCCCTATGCCCCTTGCGGCGAGCGCCATCACTGCCTGCATGCCCCTCTCCCTCACAAGGTGGGCATTCTTGATCAGCCTCTTCTTGATCTTGATCCCTTCGGGCGTGTCCTCCCTTGCCTGGTCCAGAAGGTTCCTCTCGAATGGCGACAGCGATGCCACCAGGGAACTGCCGCAGCTTGGACACCTTATGCTTTCAATATCCCTTATCCTGATGGTCCTTACGTGCGAGCAGGATGTGCAGAAAAGTGTGACCTGTTCGTTCACAAGCCTCTTCCTTACGGCTTCCAGTATGGTCTTGGTTGGCTTCAGCGGTGCAATTCTCTCTGAATAATGGGATATGAAAACATCTGAACTCTCGGATATGTCATCGTTCATGACAAATTCCATGGACTGGTCAGCAACCCTGCCAAGATAGTGGTTCAATGTCGCAACATCCATGTAATCCGACATCAGCTTTCGTATTGAATCCTTGTAGATGGGGCTGTCCCTGTAGGCGTCTATGATCTTCTCGAGCCTTATTCTCCCGATGTCTGCATCATTGCTGATGACACCGAATTTCCTGGCTTCATACAGGAAAATGGAATTGAAGAATCTTGATCTCCTCGCCGAACCTGCAATGTACTGGTTCACCTTCTGCGGCTCTATGCTCAGGATGATCCGCCTCACATCCCTTGCAGGTATTCTTCTGGAGGCCCTTATGTAAATGTGGTACGGTGAGTAGTCCATCTCAACACTTTCGCCTGTGATTCCCGTCAGCAGGCTGGAGAATATCTCTGCCAGAGCAAAGTTCCCCCTGGTGCCCAGCATTACCTGAATTATGATCTCGCTCCCCTTGCTCTCTATTATGGTCTTTCCCAGGGTTGCCGTGTCTTTCTGGTACCACTGGGCCAGCTCTTCCCTTGAATGGCTGTCCACATACTTCGGCACCATCTTATTCTCCCTGTTCTCCGACACCTTCCCCGTCACGTCCAGAAGAACAGGAATGTCCTCCCCGGACCACTTGGGGGCTATGGCCGCTGTGGGAAAAGGCTCCACCAGTATTTTCTCGCCCTCAATCCTGATTATTCTCCAGGTTGAACCCTTTATAACGAAGTAGCTGCCCGCCTCAAGCTCATTGACAACATACCTCTCATCCAGGGTCCCTATGAACTTCTTGTTCACCATGTCTATGACCCTGAAATTCTTCTCGCTGGGAATCATTGAGATGTTCTGGATGTAGTAGTTCAGCACTCCCTTCCTCTTTCCAACCTTATTGCCCTCCCTCCACAGTTTCCGGGTGGAGACGAGGAATTCAACAACATCGTCATATTCCTGCCTCTCAAGCTCCCGGTATGGGTATGAGCCTTTCACGATATTGTAGAATTCATCGACGTCAATGTCCTTGAAGAATTTGGACTGCAGTATGATCTGGTTGGCAAGGGTCGCCAGTGAATTCTTTCTTATGAGTATGTTCTCAAGGTGGCCCTGGAGGATGTGGGAGACAATGGCTGTTGCCTCCTCCAGTTCTATAATGTCACTGCAAACGATCTTTCCCATGGAGACCTTCTCAATCCAGTGCCCTGATCTTCCAACCCTCTGGATGAGCTTGTTGATCTGCCTGGGCGAATTCAACTGCAGGACCAGGTCTGCCGAACCGATGTCGATGCCCAGCTCCAGTGAGGATGTGCATATGAGTGCCTTTATCTTGCCGGCCTTGAATTCAGCTTCAGCAGTTTCCCTGGTTTCACGGGAAAGTGAGCCGTGATGTACCTGTATTGGGGGGTTGTCTAGGTAGAGCCTGAGCCTGAATGCAATATCCTCCGCTGCACTCCTGGTATTGACGAAAACCAGTGTGCCCTTATGGCTCTGGATCATGTCCCACATATGCAGGATAGCGCCTGCATATCCCTCATCACAACCCATCTTTTCAGCTATTTCCTCAGGGGCTTTGTGGGGGATTCCCACCTGTATTTCCATCTTTTTCCGCATCTCTGAGCGTATGATTGATGGCTTGCCAAGAGGGGAAAGATAATGTGACAGTTCCTTGGCGTTGCCCACGGTTGCAGAAAGCCCAATCCTCTGGAAGCCTCCTGTCAGGGCCTTTAGCCGCTCAACCGCTATTGCAAACTGTGACCCCCTCTCATTCTGGGAAGTCTCATGAAGTTCGTCCACGACCACGTACTTCACATTCCTGATGATCTCCCTAAGCCGCTTTCCGTTGAGCAGGATCTGAAGGGATTCAGGAGTTGTGATCAGAATATCCCCGGGGTTCGTGACGATTTGCCTCCTCTGGTAGGGGCTTATGTCGCTGTGCCTCACCTGGACACTGATGCCCAGCTCCCTTCCATACTTTATGAGGCGGTCAAGCATGTCTCTGTTGAGTGCCCTGAGCGGTGTGATGAACAGAGTGGATATTGGTTCAGGATGATCTGTAAGAATCTTATGGAATATGGGAAATATGGCGGCCTCTGTCTTCCCTGTTCCGGTGGGGGAGAGCAACAGCACATCCTTGCCCTCCAGTATGCTGGGAATAACCTTTGCCTGAGGCTCAGTTGGCGTTATTATGTTCCTGCTCTTCAGAAGTTCCCTTATGGTGGGATGAAGCAGATCGAATACGGTTGGCTTAAGTGGATTTGGCCCCAAACTGTACCATGATGGCTTTATGGATAAAAACACAAGCCATAGGATGGGGAAAAATGGGTTAAAAATAAAAATTAAAGGTCTTCGTCATCATCGTCATATTCTTCATCGTCGTCGTAATCTCGTCTCTTAATGAAGCTGACCAGGGTGGAGCACCTCCTCTTGGGAGTTTACACTTATTGAGTATTTAGATTTTGCACATGGCATAACAGGGATAATTTTGGGTTATTGAGGGAAAAAAGAGGTTCATTCCCTGGAATTTCCAGGGAAGAACTAAAAAAAATTTTAGGTGTTTCCACCCGTTTACTTCTTTCTTCTGGACAGCACTATTCCAGCCACTGCAGCAATTGCCACGAATGCGCCCAGGGCAAGGTAGAGCCCCATGTGTGGAGGCAGGCTTGCAGTTCCTGTCGGGCTGGTTCCGGTGGTTGCTGAGGATATGGTTATTGTGTGCTGTGAGAAGTGTGGCACGTGGACTATTACCAGTGTCCCGCCAGTGACATTCACATAGTAGAAGGAAGCCTGGGTTGTGCTTGTGGCATTCACCACTGAATTCATGCTGCCTGAAAGTGTGATGACCTGGTTGTCAAATTTCAGGGTGATCTGCGAATTGTTGCTGATCACATTGTTTGGCACGAATATGGCGAAGTTTGTTCCCTCATGGTTCAGCGACCCAACCTTCACTGTTATGCTTCCGGTGGAAACGTTCTGCACATTCACCTGCATCGAGCTGTTGTAGCTTACTGACAGGTTTGAACTGTAGTTGCCTGCTGATCCAAGGACCACCAGGGCGGCTAGCCTGCCATGGTTTATGGCGTACTGCACTGCTGATGCAACTGGGTGTTCCAACTCCTGGAGCCCAGGAGGCGCAACGAATGTCACATGGGCTACTCCGGTCGTGTTTATTGAAATGACGCCTGTAGTGTTGTTCACTGATACGTCTGCTCCGTGCACGAACAGGGAGCTCCTGAATGTGCTGTTGTGTATGAGTACGATCGTGGATGAGGCGTGCACATCAAACTGGCTTCCCAGCGAAACTCCTGTGTAGTTAACCGAGGTCGAATTGAGGTTTTCGTGTTCCACGTCAGTGGACTGCGGCCTGTAGACTGAAATGTTGAGACCAGGGGCTACGGTGTAGGAAAGTGTTCCATTGCTGAGGTATACATTCTGCACTAGCGATGGGTTGTCATGCATCTGGTACACAACTGTGTTGTTGGCAGAATAGAACACTCCACCTGCCACTACTGGCTGTCCGCTGAAGAACGAGGGGTTAGGGTTGTTGTAACCGATGGTTCCGTTTCCAGTTGCCTCAATGCTTGTGAAAACCGTAGCGTTCTGGGCCACATCAGTGTACTGTGATATGACGCCGGTGGTCGGGTTCACATTGAATGATGCAAATCTACCGGTTACCATTCCCGTTGAAGCGTTGTAGGTGAATTTCTGCCCGTCATGGTTCTGCACTTCCTTCTCTATTGTGTCTTTCAGGGCTCCAGCTGGTGACAGTCCAACCAGAACAGGGTTGTACAGGTACTTGCCTGACTGGGAGAATGTTATGCTCTGGGAGCCGTTGGCAACAGAAACATTCACTGTTGAGAAGAGAATGAAATTGGTGCCGTTCACGGTCAGCTCGTACATGTTGTTGGCGAGGAAGTTTGCAGGCTTCTGCCCAGCGGTCTTTTCAAGATAGAGCTGCTGGGTTGGAGTCAGGTTAAGCTTGCTCAGAGGGGCGTTGAGGTTCAGCGTTATTGATGCGGCTTGGGTTATTCCCATGGACTGGGTCGCCATCATGAGTGTGTTCTCATTTCCCGCAGTGAAGACTGTGAGGTTTCCAAAGGTCTTCAGGTTGTCTGAGTTGAAATTCGAAAGGTTTGAACTCAGGACAAGATTTCCTGATGCACTTACAGAGCTGGCAATTACTGCTTCGGTATTGTCGTTCACGAAGCTCAGGTTGTCTATTGCCCCGGTTGTGGAATTCTGATAAACGACAAAATTCCCCACCTGTGTGGCGTTAGGACTCAGAGGTACATCAGCTGTAGCCACCGAGACGGTTGAAACAACCATCAGGAGTGCAACTGCAACCAATGCTGCTTGTTTTAGCATGTCCATTGGATTTGAACTTAGCTATACATCTTTATTGGTACAATTCTGCATGTTTTGGTGTTCGCATGGATTTAAAAACCTGCATTATAGCTTATTTTCAGAAAATCTAGATTTTCAATTTTGGTTATTTCCAGACAACGCAGCCAGATTTCCCGAAAGGGAAGTTAATAATATGTTGAAATCCTCTTGGTGCCAACAGGTCTCCCGTTTGGCACTGAAGACCTGAGTTTGGCAAATAAATATTATATCACAGTTAATTTAGGGTGGAGATCATGGGCGACAAACTGGCAGAAGTTGAAGTTTCCAAAGACGGAGAAATGTATTTCGCTAAAATAGTGCTTCCCACGGGCGAAGTTATCACGCTGGAAAACGAAGATTTTGAGGAAGTCCTGGAGCAGGTAGCAAACGACCTTCAGGACAGATTCGTGTCATAGGCGAGGATGGCCCAGCGGTACGGCGGCAGCCTGCTAAGCTGTTTCTCTTATGAGAGCGGGGGTTCAAATCCCCCTCCTCGCGCTTTTCCTATTTCGATGTTCTGAGCAGACCTGCTTCTAGAACTGCAAGCAAAAATGCATATTTTTAAAAATGAAAGTAAAAAAGGAAAATTAGGGTTCTATTTTTTTGATGATCTGCCCGAAACCCTTTAGCATAGCAATAAGCACCGACATTGCAAGTCTTATGTCCTCGTCGGAAAGCAGGTTGCTTACCCTCATCGGAGAGTATTTCTTGGGATTTCTAACGGCATCCTGCACGTTGTCGGTTATGTTCTCGAAGTTGAACATCACTCCCTTTATGAAATCAGAGTTCTTTTCCGAGGCCATTGCGCCCATCACTGAAATCAGGACATTCATGGTCTTGAGCAGGGAAACTGTGAATTCCTTTGAGGAAAAGAATTTTCCAAGGAAGTCCACGTCCGTTGGCACATAGTCCTGGACAACGCCTCCCATCAGGTCCACTATTCCCGCTGATTTCAGCTTCTCAAGCATGTTCATGAGGGTCTTCAGCACATCTGCATTGTCCATGACGCGCACAAGCAGGTCTTCCATTTCGTCTCCCATGAGATCAGGTCTTTCCAATTACATCACTCCCCTAAGCATTCCACTGAAGTATGTGTCCGCAGACGTCCACTTCAGGATATAGTCAAGCTTGCTCTGGAACACCGCCCTGGGCGGCCTGGTGTATGAGAAATACAGTGTGAACGCCTTCTCGTCTCCGGTGACAGTTGTGCAAGCCACAGACCCGTCATATTCCGCTTCAGAAACGAATCCAGAAATTTCCGAGGCAATCCTTCCAGCGAGATATTCTGCCTGGAAGTGTGCGGTTGCACCTGCTTTAGATATTGGCAGGTCAGTTGCATCACCTATGACAAACACATTGTCATAGTTCCCGTAATTGAGCTTGTTCCTGTCCACTTCGATGTAACCGTACTCATCTGCAAGGCCGGATTTTGTGATCACTTCCTGGCCCTTGTGAGGTGGAACCAGTATGAGCATATCGTATGGGAGCTCCTCACCCTCAAGCGAAGTCACGACCTTCTTGTCCGCCTCTATGCTTTCCATGTTGAACAGGGTGTGGTATTCCACATCTCTTTCATCAAACAGCTTCTGTACATGTTCTGAAACGTTCTCCATTGTGAACACACGGTTCAACGGGAACATGTAGTGGAGCTCTGTCTTGTCCCTTATGCCCCTTCTTCTCAGGTACCTGTCAAGCTGGAAGGTGAATTCGTATGGGGCCGGCGGGCACTGGTATGGGATGCTTGACGGCCCAATGACAATTTTTCCGCCCTTGAACCCGGCCAGTTTCTTGCCCAGCTCAAGCGAGCCTTCAAGTGTGTAGAAGTGTGATGCCTCCTTCTGGAAGTTTGGTATCTCCTCGGGCACAAGCCTGTCGCCCGTGGCAATAATGAGGTAGTCGTAGGTGAAGTCGCGGCCGGAATCCGTCTTGACGCTCCTGTTCTCCACATCAATTGCGGTCACCGTGTCCCTCACGAAATTGATCCCGTAATTGAACAGGAACTCCGTCTTCTTGACACTGTCCTTGTAGTTCTTTATTCCAAGGGGGATGTGTATTCCGTCCGGCTTGAAATAATGGAATTTTGAATTCCCTATGACAGTGATTTCAGCATCTTCCCTCTTTATGAGGAATCTCAGTTTGTTTGAAATTATGGTCCCTGCGGCACCGTCCCCAAGGACCAGAATATTGGAAGTCATTTCCGACCTCACCTGGTTTTTTTCATGACTATCTCGTAATAGCCATCCCTGTCGAACACGCCCAGAAGTTCATTTCCAGACTTGTCAATCCAGGCCGGGGCATCCCTCTTGGTGCCCGTATCAGTTGAGTAAAGTGAGATCACGTCGTTCACCTCAGATTTCTTGTAGGCCTTGATGAGTTCCATCAGTGGGCCGGGGCAGAAAGCTCCCCTGGCATCCACAACTTTCGTTGGTTTTATTTCTTCAGCCATTTTCCTCACCTCACACGAACATCGTCATGGAGTCTTTTGACATTGAAACAAACTCATTCACGCCAATGATGTCATCAACTATGGGATCCAGGTCCTCTTTCTTGACCCCCATCATCTCGCCGAACATTGCGCATGCATATACCTTAATGTTTCCTACTTCCTTTGCGTCATTCAGCATTGAAATCCAGCCCGGAATGTTGTTTTTCTTGATCAGCGAAAACACCTGATCCTTCATGGGCTGGCCGTCATAGCTTACGTCAGGTGGAAGCGGCGGGGTCTTCATGGTCTTGGTGAGTCCCCAGAATGTGACAAATATATCCACATCCATGTTATTTGCAACAGCGCCGGATGCCATAATTGCAGTAGCCATAAGCTTATCCTCTGTTCCAGAGAATACCACTAGAGACATTTTTTCAGCCATAGTATCACCTCTAAAAAATCATATAACATTAAATGAAACAGTTACCTCACATATTATGAAGCCAACTATTTAGGGCATAAGGCATATGTATTTTGCTTTTTCATGAAGTTCTGGCCACACTTCTAATGGACCCAGATCGCAGAATGCAATGGCGCATCCAGGTTATTTATTGGCTGGAGTTATAGAAATGAAGTAATGGGAATGTGTCCTTGCCTTCATATTCCTGTGGCACTGGTGTCTATTCTTCTTATCTCCCTGTGGAGTAGGTCCCTGAAATCCTCATAATTTTCGGCCTGGACAAGCACGTTCTGTATCATTCCCATGTCCTGCTCCAGCTGCTCTTTCTTGCCCTGCTCATAACCTCTCCTGTATATGGCATTGACATTTGACCCGTAGATTGTGGTCTGGTTCTCGTATTCCATGATTTCACCTACATAACCGGATTATCTAATCAAACCGGTCAGGAAGAAAAATGAGTAAGTGACGGCAAAACAGCCCCCCCTTTCACTGATGTTCACTGAATTATAATTTGCAGCGTTCATAAACTCAGGAGGGGGGATGCTCCATGGAAGGCTTCTGCTCTGAGTTTCTGGGCTTGGGTTTCCAGACATATCCCATGATTCCGCCAAGGAATGCAAACACGAATCCAAGGAAAAGGCCTCCTGATGTGCCATACCAGCTTGCAAATGAAAGAATTATGATGATAATTCCGTAGATGCGGTTCCTCTTCAGGTCCAGGAACATGAGTGTGCTGAAGGCAATTATGAGAACTCCCCAAAGTGTGCCCGCGATCACTTCGGCAAGGTCAACCGTGGTGGTGTCGCCGCCAAACAGGACCAGCCTCATGCCTATCAACCCTACGTATAGAATAACCAGTCCGCCAATTCCAGCAACTATGGAGGCGTCGAGGTTCCTGTCTCTGATCTGGACTTTCATGAATTAAGAGGATGATAACTAGAGAATATTTAACTGATTAGAAAAAGAAAGGAAAGCTAACCTCCCATCGGCCAATGGGAGGCAGCGAGGTGTCTACTGCAGCGTGATTGCGTTAGATATAAATGCCTCTGGTGCTACAAAGTTGATTGTAGTAGACACACCTGTTTCAGGCGTTAACTGCCCTGTAACTCCCTCATTCTGGGTAAGATTTGACCCGAATGTGTTTGTCACATTCACAATAATGGCGGCCTGAGCCCCGCGTGAAAGAACCGGATAGTGCGCAGTCAATCCATGCTGTGGATCTGTGATCCCAACAACTCCAAAGTTGGTTGGATTTCCATTGGCACTGCTCAAGTTATTCCACACTGACGACCCGAACAAATTCTGAGTCCCCTGTCCTGATACGGTCTCAAAAACAGAGCTATTGTATATCAAGACGGAGGTGACTCCGTTAAGTGTGAGGGTCAAGCTCACGTTGCCCAGATCCACTGAATTACCTCCAGTGTTAAGGCTCACCAATATTGCGAGATAGGAAACTCCACCTGCCTCAGGCGGGTTGGAGCTGTCGTATCCTACAATCTGATTAACAATTATCCCTGTAGACACCTGGCTTATTGTAGTTGTTCCTGTGCTTTGGGCTCTCTGCTGCAGTATACCCGCAGTGTGTATGAGAACCGACGCAGCTACAGCAGCAACTAGGACAAGGGCAATGAAGATGATCAGGACGCCTATTCCTGTTTCTGCCTTTTCATCAGCCTTGACAGTGAACTGCCTCTTGACAGACCTGTAAAGGTTGACCAGACTTCTTCTTGTGTTCATTACATATACCCCGTTATGTGTGCTCGTAGGAGCTTATGTATATCCTTATGTCTGTATATAAACGGCTAAACGCTGGGAACGAAATTATTTCGCATTCCTTGAAAAACTTTTGCATGGCTACATACATAAATATAGGCTAATTAATTACAGCAGAACCGCTCTATTCCTATACAGAAAACACTTTTAGGTCTCATAGGGCATTGTAATTTGATATCAATGCTAAGCACTGACGACAAGAAATTCATAATAAAGAGTGTCGAAAATGGATACAAGGTCAGTGATCTCGCTAAGATGTTCAATGTGACACCCAGAAGGGTGCAGCAGATATTGAAGGAAGATGTTAGCGGCGAAAACTCCAGAAGAAAATTTTCCACACTCACGCAGGAAGAAGCAAAAGAGATCGAGAATCTATGGGTTAATTACAAGATTGGGTCGAGAACAATCTATTACCTCATGAAGAGCAAGGGGCGCAATGTTTCGTATTACCAGATATATAATTTCATGCGGAACCACAACATGATACGGACAAAAAGAACTTCCAAGGACAACGGAAAGGGCCATGCCCATGAGGAACCACTCACAACCATCTACATGGATTACCACCAGACAGCCATGGACAACCCCTATGCGATCGTATGCGTGGACATGGCCACAAAGAAGATCCTCTCTATTGTGGAATCAAGGAAGATCACCAAGGAAGTCATGCAGTCCCTGGTTGATTCTATGACCAGCTTCACCAGCGAGAACAACCTGACTGCCAAGAACCTTCACTTGAGAAGCGGAGTTCTGAGCATCCTGTATGGGGCAACCGACCTCAGATACAGCATGAAGAAGTCCGGAGTGGAGCATGTTGAGGCTGACAAGCACGGAAACAGGGTTCACCTGGCACTTTCCAGGCTATGGCAGAACTACGACAAGTTCAGGTGGACATTTGAAGGCCCGGAGAACTTCATGTATTGGTACAATAACAGGCCAATCATAAACAGAGTGAACAACAAGGTGACAACTCCAAACGAGATAATGGACAGTTACCTGGACCAGCACCAATCGTACCCTATTCCTACCGAAAACACCACCTAGGGGAAGGCCGGGAGGGCATTGCCAGCCCTCCCCCATCTTCCTTCAGTTCGTCAAAGTATCCCGCATCCCAGCTCAGCGTTTCAAGTTTTTTCTGTAAACAAACATTCTGTCGGTGTCTACGGCAACTTCTGTGAACGGGACATCGTAAGTCCGGCTGAGATTTTCTTCATTCAGCACAGATTCAACAGGGCCCGAGGCAATATTCTTCCCGTTCCGGAGCATTATGACATCATCACAGACAGCCTCGATGGCATTGAGGTCGTGCATCACCACAACCATTGTTTTCCCCTGGTCCCTGAGAGAATTCAGGATTTCATGCACAGTGATCTGGTTGTCTATGTCAAGGTATGACGTGGGCTCGTCCAGTAGCATTATCTCTGCGTCCTGGTAGATCGTGGCAGCGATGGTGGCCAATCTCCTTTCGCCGCCGCTGAGGCTGGTGAATGCAACATCGGCAAGGTTTGCGATGCCAAGCTCCTCAAGTGCGCTCATGTACGAACTTACACTTTCCTCCCTGGAGTAACCGGCTACGTTCATTATGTCCCGGACAGAGAAGCTGAAAGGCTCATACATTTCCTGGTACAGGATGGAGGCCTTTCTGGACAGTTCTATGGGCCTGTACGAGGAGACCGGCTTTCCATCCATAAACACCTCTCCCGAAGCAGGCCTCATATCGCCGTGGAGGAGCCTTAGAAGAGTGGTCTTCCCGGATCCGTTCTTCCCCACAATTCCTGTTATGGTTCCGGGCCTTATCCTGAAATTTACCGGTTCGAGTTTGAATCTTCTGCTGGAAAATTCCAGGTTCTTTATCTCAATTTTCCATTCTTCCATCTATCAGCCTCCGCATCATGAAGAGGAAGAAGGGAACCCCAATCATCCCCGTGACAATCCCAACCGGAATCACAACGCCGCTGACAACCGATCTTGCAATGTCATCAGCGCAGAGCAGGAAAATTGCCCCCAGCAATCCAGAAGCTGGAATCACGTACCTGTTTGAGCCTCCGAATATGGTTCTTGAAATGTGTGGTATTATCAGGCCGACAAACCCAATGAGCCCGCTTATTGAGACCGCTGCCGAAACGCTGAGTGTGACAAGTGAAATGGACAGTGCCTTGGTCCTTTCCACGTTAACTCCAACGCCCCTTGCGTGTTGCTCTCCCAGCTGCATTGCATCCAGCTCACGGTGAAGGGCCGCGAGCATTATCGAAGACACCGCTATGATCCCGAAAACGGGGAAGAATGTAGTCCACGTTATGTTTTCAAGAGACCCAAGAAGCCAGAAAAAAGCCTCGCCCTCAAGATTGTAGTTGGAAAAAAGGAGAAGGGCGACTATAGATGAGAAGAAGAACGAGATTGCAATGCCTGTGAGAAGCAGATACGTGGGGTTGGCTGCGCCCCGCCGGTATGAGATCATGTATATCATGCCCACTGCAACAATGGAAAAAAGGAAAGCGAATATCTGCACAGAGAAGAGCCCAAAAATTGCGATTCCCAGTATGATGGACATCACTGCGCCAAGGGAAGCTCCCCCTGAGATCCCGATTATGTATGGCTCAGTTATTGGGTTCCGGAAAATGCTCTGGACAACGGCACCGCCAATCCCAAGAGACGCTCCAATTATGGCTCCGCCGAGTATTTCAGGTTCCCTGAGGAAAACAATGATCTCGTACGCAGACAGGGAGTAATGGGGAACAAATCCGTTGGAAAGGACCGGAACCTGGCTCCAGAAGATTTCCAGCACGTATTTCAGGGGAATTCTCACGGAACCAAGGAATGTTGAAAAAATGATCACAATGGCAAGGACGGCTGCAAGCAGGGTCATGCCTGTGGCTTTCAACCCCTTCTGTTTTGTCAGGTAATCCTTGCTGAACCAGTCCCAGAACA
The DNA here is from genome assembly GCA_046703545.1 of Thermoplasmataceae archaeon. Lineage (GTDB taxonomy): Archaea > Thermoplasmatota > Thermoplasmata > Thermoplasmatales > Thermoplasmataceae > JAJZOM01. Next base: position 25,934 of record JBJKSX010000057.1, read on the forward strand.
TTCAGATCATCCCAAAGTTATTGGATCAGGCGAGTACTTCAGTGTTATTGGAAATTGCGGGATATTGGCCGTAACATTGTATGCCTTGTAAAGAACCCACTGCACTGCGTATATGTCCCGGAAATTGGCTTCGCTGAAGAGGTTGTCATTCACGGTGAATGTCATGTTGTCCTTCACCGCCCTGGATGTATTGAACGGAGGTGCATTCAAAGTGCTCATGTTGACATAAGGGTCCAACAGGAGCAGCTGAGGTGAAGCGTTGAGCACCTCGGCGGATGATATGGTATAGAAACCGCTGTCGAATGGAGCTGCAATATTCCTGACATGGGCATACTGGAAGAACTGGTTGACAAAAGTGTTGTTTCCGGCCGTGTATATGCCTCCATAGGAACTGAGGTAGTAGAATCCGGACACCTCCCCGCTTGATGATGCACTGGTGGCTGTTGCGTTGATTGCATTCAGCGACTGGTTCATCCAGCTGTTGATTTTTGACGCATTCCCCTGGTGACCGGTTATCTCTCCCAGAAGTGTGTTTTGCTTCTCAATGGCGCTGAAGTTGGAACCAGTGTCAGATCCAAGGAATATGTAGTCTATTCCCGCGTTGAGGAGTGCGGATATCTGGCTGTTGTTGTAGTTTGAAAAGGCTATTACCGCCTGAGGGGTCAGATTGAAAATCTCCTCGAGATCCATGCTGGGAAAATCTGTAACGTTTGGAAGGTGCCCATTTGGCGGATAGGCATCATAGATGGTCCCCCCCACCAGAGTGGAGTATGCCCCAAGCGCATAGATGGTGGCAGTGGCTGACGGATCGAGGGAGACTATTCTTGTCAATGGCTGGGTTCCATTGTAGCCCGTATTCACATTGATGATCACTCCATCCTTCTTTGCGGAATTATCATAATGGAAAATGGTGATGCCTGAGCCCACAAGGGCAATCGCCACAACCACTGCAGTAAGTATCTTCAGATTTCCATTCATCTTTTTTTCACTCCAATGTGAAATTGACTTCAGTAAAGTGAAATCTATTTCACTAATAAAACCTTGGCTTTAATTTCACTGCCGGGCGATTCATTGGGCAACACTTAATTATGAGCAGACAATCTTCACCGGTAAAGTTCGGGGAGCCTTGATGGCTGAGAGGACTGCACAGCAGTCGACCCTTGGAACCTGATCCAGTTAATGCTGGCGGAGGGAAGAAATGAAAAGACATTCTTCATGCACAATAGACGGAATTTGCCTCGCTATAGGAATTGACCACCACAGGGAAAGTGGGTGGTTGCTCTGAACAGTTCAAGAAAGGCCCTGTTGACATCCACTTTCAGTGGGATGTTTCTGTGGGGCATTCTGGCTTCAATTGCACCATTGTCACAGTCCTGGCCTTTTGCAGCAAATGCCGGCAGGATTGCCACTGTGATGCTTGTCCTCACAGGGCCAGTCCTTGCACTCATCGGAAATGTCTCCATGGGGGTTGTCACAGACTATATTGGGAGAAAGAGAGTCTTCATCCTCACCATGGTGCTGTATCTCGCTGGCATCCTCATAATATCATTCTCGTTCAGCATATTCTCGCTTCTCATTGGAATCGCCCTGTCTGAATTTGGCATAGCCGGTGAGGAGATTCCCACCATTGCGCTTCTGGCTGAGGACACGCCAACTGCCCAGAGAGGGGCAACCATCACCAATGGAATGAATTTCAGCAACATTGGGAGCGCATTCATTGCAGGCGTGCTGATCATAGTGTCCATTGGCAACTTTGGGATACTCGTCCAGAGGCTTGCCATATTCATTCCGTCTCTCCTGCTCATAGTAATCCTTGCCTACTCAAGGCTCAGGCTCCCTGAATCCCACAGGTGGCTTGATTCAGTTGGAAGGAAGGACGAGGCAGAGGCGGAGGCAAGGAACCTGGAGCTTGAGATGGTTGAACACCGGGGAAAGGCCATCAAGTCAGTGAACCCTGCAGTCAGTTATGTGGTACTGGCATTTCTTGCGCTTTCGCAGTACCTGACCTTTGGGCTCATGGCCTACATTGTGCCATATTATGAATTCACAGGAGTTCTGGTAAGCTACATCATATTCTTCGGCCTCCTTGGGTCTTCGATCGCAGGGCCAATAGCCGCAAGGCTCATCTCAAGAGGAAGGAAGAATTACTCACTGTTTGCATACGGGGGAGGGCTCGTCTCTGTACTGGCCATCCTTGTTGTCGTGAACCAGCTTCACAATCTCTATGTGTTCATCCCGCTCCTCTTCATCAACATGGCATTCAGTGAATTTGCCTGGGCTACGCGCACCACGCTTGAGCCAGAGCTGTTCACAACGAAACACCGGGGAAAGGCCATAGGGTTTGTCAGGCTCGTCCCAATGATTGCATACCCTGTTTCAATTTACCTGTTTGCCAATTTCACCCTGTTTCAGCAGGTGCTTTCCAATGTAATCCTGTGGGCGATTGGCGTGATTGGGGCCGTGATCTGGTATATCGCGGGGATTGAAACAAAGAACCTTGAACTTGACTATCAGACTGGAAATGCCTGATTATTCCAGCCTGAATTTCATTAAATCTTTTCCAGTTCAGCCAGAATTGCCCTCTTTCCCCTTTCAGTGAAGAATTCGGATTTCTTTTCCAGCCCAAATTCAAGGTCCTGGAAACCATTCAGTTTCAGGTAAAGCTCGGCGCGGGAAATTATTTCAGGATCACCGTCCCTGCCATATTGGTCAAGCACCTTTTCTGCAAATCCCCTTCCAAAATCATAGATAAGCTCAGTGAAGTCCTTTGCAGGATCCCCAAGCCTGGCGTCTGCCCAGTCAAGGAGGCCCGTTAATCTGGCCTGTTCAGGGCTGAACAGCATATTCCACCCGCCAAAATCTCCGTGTATGAACTTCTGCTTGAATCCGAATCCGGAAAATTCTGTTTCAATGGAGGAAAGAAAACCAACGCACCTATCCCTCAGCTGTCCCTGAAAAACCCTCTCGGCTGTCTTCTTGCACTGGCTGATCCAGTTGATTATCTTGGTGTCCCAGTCAGATTCAACGTGCCTTTCCAGTATCTTTTCAACCCTGGCCAATGGGACATTGTGTATGGAGGATAGTATAGAGCCAATCTGTCCTGCAATATCCTGGCCAAGATCTCCTACTAGGTAGTTGGCGGGCTCAACCTTGTCAACGCCTTCGTCCACTGGCTGGGTGGTGAACAGCGAACCTTCCAGGAAGTCATAGGCGGCTGCCACCAGATTTCCGTTGTAAAGGGTGCCGACATATGCAGGAATCCTGACAGGAATGGTACCCCTCAATTCTCTGGTGAGTTCTATCTCCTTCTCAACCCAACGGGCTGCCTCCGGAAATCTGGGTATCTTCACCACGTACCGCCTGTCAAGGACAAGGATCTGGTTTGTCCATCCAAAATCAACCATCCTAATGCTCTCCACAGGCATTTCCGGAAACATTCTGCTGACAATATTCCTGCTTTTTTCAGGTATATCCAAGATGGCACAAACATTGAAAGGAACTTAAAAGAACCTCCCCTAGACCATTTATACAGACTTCAGGTTGCGTTGAAAATATTTTATAGGCAGGAACCCATTTCTTGAAGCCGGACTTGGCCGGGGAGTTAGGCTCTCCCTGTTACCCGAAGTCTATATGCGGGGGTGACGGTCTGTTGAGGTCAACCAGACTTCTGTCAGGCCCTGTGGAATCAGTGAAGTTCTGTCCCTTCGGATCGAAGGTTTACAGATCCAGGATCGAAGGAACCTGGGTGTGTAATTTGACAGGAGACTCCGTCAGGACCGGAAGGGAGCATCGGTATCCTGGACTCTTGATGCTGAAGGGGTGCGGGATCGAGAAGAAACAGGGGGTCCCTGGCAGGACATCTGGCCCGATTCAGGCACGTCCGGCAATTTCCATTCAAAATGGGGGTCTGGGGAAATGGCCGGCAAGGAATACAAAATAATTCAGGATCCTGTGAACGGTCCGGTCAAGATCCCGAGCAGTTTTCAGAGGATAATCGACTCACCTGAATTCCAGCGCCTCCGTTATATCAGGTCATTGGGCCTGTGCTTCTATGTTTTTCCAGGTGCCAATCATACAAGGTTTGAGCATTCAATTGGCACAATGCATCTTGCGGGCCTTTTTTCGGAAGCACTGGAGCTTGAGGGCAAGGATCTGGTGATGGCGGCAGCACTGCTGCATGATGTTGGCCATCCTCCTCTCAGCCACAGCAATGAGGACATATTCCGTGAAATAACGGGCATGGAGCATCTGGATGCTGGGCTTGCCATCATAGAGGGCAAGGGGGACTTCTCCGGCAGTTCGCTGCCTGGCAGCCTTGAGGATGTTGGGATAAGCCCCAGGGATGTGGTGTCTGTTCTCAAGGGAAGCGATCCGAAGTTGAGGATCCTTTCCCGAATGGTCAGCGGCCCGGTTGATGTTGATGAACTGGATTACCTGAGGCGGGATTCCCTCTATTGTGGCGTGCAGATGGGAAACGTTGACCACAGGCGCATCATAAACGTTGCCCTGGAACAGGACAATGATATTGTGATCGAAGAGAAGGGAATCGGAACGCTGGAGTCCATTCTCATCGCCAGGATCCTGATGTACAGCAACGTGTATTTCCACAAGACCTCAAGAATAGCACAGAGCATGGCCGGTTACGTTATAGATGAGAACAGGGAGCACTTCTCTGATCCATTCAGAATGGATGACCCCGATCTTTTCCAGGTGCTGAAGTCCCTGAAGGGAAACAGGATAGCCGATGCGCTTCTTAAAAGGAACCTGTATAAGCCACTTTTCCGGGTGCCCTACAAGACTGAAACTCTTTCCAGTGTCAAGGAAAGGCTTGAGAGCACCCCTGGCCTGGAAAAAACCGACTACATAGTGGATGTCATCCCGCCACTGGAATTCACGGGCCCTGGCAGGGTAAAGTCGGATCTGCGGGTCATTGGATCAGGCGGGCCAACTGAGATCACGGAAGCTTCGCCGCTCATTCGCGCACTGAGGGAGACTCTGGAGAACAGGAGCATTTTGGTTTCCGCCGCCCCATGGGCTGTGGAACGTGTCGTGGAAAGGATGAAGGTGCAATAGCTCCCCTATTTCAGGATCTTTACCATCCTGTATGCACCTCTGGACCCCAAGTAAATTTCGTGATAGTAAGAGGGCATATGCTCTACGGTCTTGTATCCATGTTTTTCATAGAATCTGATGGCTTTGCTGTTCCTGTCTCTGACCTCCAGAATTGAAACGCTGATGCCCCGTTCAACCATCATTTCCTCGATCCTGTCCATGAGGACGGCCCCCACACCCATTTTCTGGTAATCAGGATCCACGGCCAGACTCTCAATGTCCGCGGAATCTTCTCCCAGGGGAATGGCGGCCACGTATGCAATAACCCGGCCGCCATCTTCTGCAACCATGTTGAATGAATTCTTTATCCTGAAAAGCCTCTGGAGCATTCTCCTGGAATATGGCCCCACTTCAAATGCGCGCTGTTCCAGCATGACTATGGAGTCCAGATCTTCCGGCAAGTAGCTCCTGTACTTCAACGGGTAAATATGGCAATCTAGAATATTAGCTTTGAAAGAATTGCCGGAAATTGCAGATATGGGAAGTCTCCATAAACTGGCAAAATTTATAGAAAGGGTAACGATGAATGTGCGAAATCCAAATGACCAGAGTCATGGCAACCGGAGTGTTTGACATACTCCACATGGGACACATACATTATTTGAACGAATCAAGAAAGCTTGGAGATGAGCTTCTCGTTGTAGTTGCTAGAGACAGCACCGCCCACAAGAATGGGAAGACCCCACTTTTCGATGAGGGCTCGAGACTGGCCATTGTTTCTCAGATAAAATCCGTAGACAGGGCCATACTTGGCTATGAAGGGGACATTTTCAGAACCGTTCTTGGGAACAGGCCGGACATTATAACCCTGGGTTACGACCAGCACTTCGACGCATCCAAAATCGAGGAAAAGTGCAGGGAGCTGGGATTGGAAACCAAGGTTGTCAGAATATCAAGGTTTGACGGAAAGAGGTTCCAGAGCAGTTCACAGGTCCGCCAGAAACTGTACGAACTAATAGAGAGCCAGATCTGAAAACATCCAGCTGCACCATGTTTTTAACCTGAACCGCACTTATTCCCAAAGGTGCAAAATGAGGATTTCTGATTCTGTTGAGAGTATTGAAGGGACAATGGCCAACTGTTATGTGGTCAGGCATGACGGGAAAACAGTGCTTGTGGACGCAGGGATGAAATCCTCTGCAAAGAAGATCATTGATTTCTTCGAGGCAAAATCGGAAAAGCCCGATGCCATCCTCATTACACATTATCATCCCGACCATATTGGGGGTCTTGCCCAGTTGGTGAGGAAGTACAGTCCAGAGGTGTATGTGCACCAGAATGAACTGGGCGTCATAAGGGGGCAGGACAAGATTAAGCCGGCCAGGAGCCTGCTCTCCAAAATGGTTTCAACAGTGAGCAAGAGTGAGCCGGTGGAGCAGGCGGAAAGCCTCGAAGCCATGCCATTCAGCTGGATAAGGGTGGTGGAAACTCAGGGGCACACACCGGGGAGCACATCTTTCCTGTTCGAACCCGACAACATCCTTTTCGTTGGGGATGCAGTGACAGTAAAGGGCGACCAGACAAGCCTGAACAGGCAATTCACCCTTGACATGGCTCAGGCCAAAAAATCACAGGAGAAAATACTTTCAATGAAAGGCACCACAATACTCCCGGGACACGGGGATGCACTCAGGATCGGCTGAACTTTCTTATCTCGCCGAAGGTGGTTTCTATGGTTGCAATTGCATCGTGGGGATGTATGCTCTCCTCACTTTTTGACTCTACATAAATTGAAGTTGAGTCCGGGAATTCCCTGTATCTGTCCACAGTCTTCGAGGCAATCTCCCTGACTATGTCCTCAACAAACTTGGGATTCCTGTGTGCATTGTAGACAAGCTCCCCTTCATCTATTCTCTTGAGCAGTGAATAAAGTGAGCCGCCCAGCACATCTTCCGCAACAGCAATAAGGTCGTCAGCTTCCACTGATTCCCCTTCGGGAACCTGCAGTTTGAGGGTAACCTGATTCCTCTGGTTGTGCGTTATGGACGGGATTTTGGCAAGGAGGTCCTCGTTGCCTGGAAAATCCTTTGAAATAAGTGATCTGGTTGTTTCCATTGCACAGGGGCATGCATTGATCCCCTGAACCACAACTCCCACATTCTTGTTCAGCTCGTTCCTGGAAACGGTGTTCGTCTCGCCAAGTATCTTGTAATTGACAATTATGGGGGCGTTTCTTTCATTGACTTTCTGCACCAGATAATCCGCAGAAATCTTCACGGTACAGTTGGTGGAGTAAGGCAGCTTTTCAAGGGTCTTTTCAGCTATTTTTGAGCTGAGATCCTCTATGCTTGGGACAATGTTCCGGGAGAGGATTATTTCGTTAATGGCCTCTATCTTCCTGGAAAAATCAGCCCCTTTCCTTGTGGACGGGAGGTCAACATAAATGTCTATCTCCGTCAGGAGATCTATTTCCCTGTCATTCCTTCTGACACGGACAGGATACTTGATGCCACGGACACCAACCCTGCTCACCGGTATGGAATGTTTCGGTTTGCCTGCCTGCACGTCCACTAGGTCAATCAATTGGAGTTTCCTCTCTTTCTGGTCTCCTCTTCATACCTCTGCTGGATCGTTGCTTCAAGTTCCTTGTATTTGTCCTGGAGGGTTTTCTGCTGTTTTTCAAGTGTTTTGATCCTTATCTCGCTTAGCTCTTTCTGTTCTGCGAGGTCATCCACCAGTTTCTTCTTGTCTTCAACCTGGTAAAGCACATTGCCAACGCTCTTGTAAACGGGAGTGCCATCCTTGACAGCTTCAAGTTCCTTGAGGGTCTTCTCAAGTTCCTTTATTCTCACATCCAGCTGGTACTTCTGGTTTGACAGCTGTTCGATCTGAGCTTCCATCTGCTGGGCCTGCTTAAGCTGGTTCTGAATGTATTGACTGAGATTCTGTTCCATTAATCCAATTCCTCCATTATGTCCTTGACTACTTTGAACCACCTGGTTAGGGAACCGACGGCGGCTCTTAATGCAACTGTATCTGGAGAAGATATATAAATGTAAAAACTGGTGCCATCTTCTGAAATTTTAGTGGAAGACCTGCCAACGGTGTCCTCAATATCGGGCCTCACAGCCTCAATATAAGATTTATATTTTGCCTTGTCCAGGTTTATGGATACCTCGAATTTCATGGGCACAACCACAATGGGTCAGAGTATTAAACCGTAAGGTGCTGTTCTGCTCAGTTAGGCAGGGATTAACGAAACCTTAATGTTCTTTGCACCGTTAGAGCGTCGGGCTCGTGGCCTAGTCTGGATAAGGCACCGTCCTTCTAAGTCGGTGATCGTGGGTTCGAATCCCACCGGGCCCGCTTTAGTATTTATCATTATCAGGATGCTGGGGAATTAACCAGTTTTGCTGATATCTTGGAGGTTGCTGTCTGGGAAAGCCCATGCAGCGAAGCAGAGAAATCCATGCTGTATACGGTTCCTGGCGGGAAGGCCATCAGATCAGCGGAAACAAAAGTGGACAGATATAAGTGGTATACTGACCTCCAGTTTGCCCCAGTCTGGTTTGTCAGCTCAATATTCAACTAGAAGTCTGGGTAGCTGTTTGAGGTCAGTGCCTTTGTCTTTAATTTTCTTGACTTCAATTTGCCATCAGCCTCCCAATTTAATTTAAGAATTTTGTAAAAGTGAGCACCTTAATATTGCCTGAGGAGGGATGAACCCTTCAGGCGTTTAACGTACTGTTTCAGGTTTGCATCTCTGACATTTTTCAATTTCGGG
>JBJKSX010000058.1:0-4699 GCA_046703545.1 Thermoplasmataceae archaeon
AGCATTGCCAGGGCCATCATCTCCGACCCTTCATTCCTGATTGCTGACGAACCTGTTTCAATGCTTGATGTTTCGATAAGGGCAGGAATCCTTGAGGTGCTTTCCAATCTCAGAAAGCTCAAATCAACAGCAATTCTATTTGTATCCCACGACATTGCGATCGCATCCTACTTGTCGGATACCATCGCGGTCATGCACGTGGGCCAGATAGTTGAAACGGGCCCCCCCAGGAAAATATTAAAGGATCCGAAGCACCCGTACACAAAGGTACTGCTTGACTCTGTCCCGAAAGGCACTGCTGAATTCTACAGCGAGATTGTGGAATCGGACGAGGCCAAATGGAATGAAACGCCTGAGAAGGTTAATGGTTGCAGTTTTGCAAACAGATGCCCTAAGGTGATGGAAAAATGCTCACAGTCAAAGCCCCCTGTAACAGTTGTGGACAGTGAGCACAATGTTTCCTGTTACCTTTATGAATAGGGTGAACCCTATTCACATATTTTTAACTTGAAACATGGCGCTGGAAGGTAAGAATGAAAACATTTCAAAAAAGGGTTGAAAACAAATTTCAGGGAGAGAATGGTTAACAATGAGTAATGCAGAATTTGACAGAATAGATGAATTTGCCAGAATGAAGTCTTTTGAGTACAACGCACCCGGGATGGTAATGTCCATGAAGAGCCCCAGTGGCGATACCCATACCATGAGCTATGGTTTCAGCGATGTTGAGAAAGGGGAGCCAGCAGATGAAGTGACATGCTTTGGCGTTGCCTCATTATCAAAAATCTTCACCGCGATTAGTGTCTTGAACCTGGTTGAATCGGGAAAACTCGAACTAAATGATCCTGTTTCCGCACATTTTTCGGTTCTGGAGAATACTGTATTCGACAGGATCACCATACATCACCTGTTATCCAATTCTTCTGGCATATCCACATTGGGATACGCTGAAAGGTCACTTTTGAGGGAGATTGAAAAGCCCAGCAATGACAGCCAAGAAAGTGAAGAAGGAGATGATCTTTTAGAGACGGTGAGCCATGCAGACCAATGGGTTTTAAGCGAACCAGGGAGCAGATTCACCTACCTGAATGAAGGGTATGGGCTGCTTCGCATTCTTGTTGGAAAAATTGCGGGTATGGCCCATGAGGAATTTGTCCTGGAGAAGATAGTCAGGCCTCTGGAATTGAACAACACATTTTTCATGCATCGATCCAGCCCGGACAGCCATAAGATCGCCACCGGCTATTCCAATATCGGGGGTGATAAAATGATCCCGGTCAAGCCAGGAGAAGCTGACACAGGAGGTCTGTACAGCAATGTTAAGGATATGGGCAGGCTGCTCCAGACCTTGATAGACCGTGGAAAACATAATGGCAGGCAGGTAGTGCCGCTTTCGGCCATTGAGAGAATTGAATCCCAGAATGTCAAGGTTGATTCGGTGGAGATTGGCCCTGATGGGCCTTTCAGCCCTGCGAATCAATACTACGGGTACGGCATCAACATTGATTCTGATTTCCATGGCCAGAAATTGTTCCATCATGCTGGCTCTATTTTCTATTACACTTCGCATATGGCATACATTCCTGAAACAGGCAGCTATTTCATCGGGTTCGGAAATTCAACCGCGAATCCCTTGGGAAATCTTGCAAAATATTCGCTCACTCTGTTAGGAGGCCACAGGACTGAAAATCTGACTTTCATCAGAAATGAAAGCACAAGAAGCCATCTCCCCGGGACATACCAGTCCCTTGGAGGTTCAATCAGTGTGGATGTAAGCGAATCTGGAAGTTACCTTAAGCTGAAGCCAAACTACTCCAATGAAAGCCTATTGTTGATACCTGAACAGATTGGTGAGGAAAAATCCACATATTACCACCTCCAGGGCTATAACAAAATATTCGCAGTTTTCAGCAAGCATGATAAAGGACCCATGGAAGTTGTTTACGCCGGGCAGAGGCTTAAAAAGACGAAGTGAACATTACCGATCCTTTCGATCATCATGGACAGTGACTGAAGAAATGAGCTCCTGTTTAGAATACAGTCCTATCTGTATTCTTCCTTCAGTGTGCAGCCGATGCCTGGATTGTCTGGCAATTCAAGAAGCCCATCTTTGAACTGGACACCGCTTTCTGCTATGTCCGTGATCACATTCACATAGCCATCAATGTCCGTGTATTTCACTCCCGGCCTGGAGTGCGCCACAGCAAGGCCTGTGGAACTTGCAAGCCTAGTTTCAATCATGCAGCCAATCATAACAGGGGCCCTGTAAGATTCAGCTATGGAGATCATCTTCATTGCCTCAGTGATCCCTCCGGATTTTGTCAGCTTTATGTTTATTCCGTCGGCAGATTCCGTCTGAAGAAGGTTTACGACATCATCAGTCGTGAATATTGCTTCATCAGCATAAACGGGTATATCAGACCGGTCTCGGATAAATTTCATCCCCCTTACATCCCTCATTGGCACGGGCTGCTCAAGAAACTCAACACCATACTTCTCCAGCTTCCTGGATATCTCCACAGTTTTTCTTGGAGTGTAAGCCTGGTTGAAATCCACATAGAGCATCAATTCATCTCCAATGGCCTCCCTGACCACTTTCACCCTCTCAACATCCTCCCATATGCCTGATCCTGTCTTTATCTTGAAGATCTTGACGCCATTTTTCAGATGAGAAAGTGCCTGCTCCCTGGCCTGTTCAGGCGGTGCAAGATCAACCGTGTGTGAAGTGGGAATGCTCTTCCTGTAGTTCCCAAGCAGCCTTGTAATGTTCATTCCGGCACGTTTGCCAATTATGTCCCATATGGCAGCGTCAATTGCACATCTGCTTGCCTTGGAGGCTTTCATGAGCTTTGTGGACAGTTCATTAAGCAACTCTGGGGATTCTTCCTTGCCCTTGAACTCTTCAGAAAATCTCCGAAGCTCATATTCAATGGAACCAACCGTGTCACCGGTAGTGAATGGCTTTGCGGTCGCCTCCCCATATCCAGTTATGCCGTCGTCAGTAGTAACCTTGACCAAGTATCCCTCATACGAACTCGTAGTGCCGGCCGAGATCCTGAATGGTTTGGCCATAGGCAGTTCCAGTTTTCTGTATGAGATGCTTTCAATCATTGAATGCCATATGCAGGAATTAGAATAAGCTTCCTGCAGGGATCGTACAATTCAGGGGAAAATGATGGGGTTCAATCGGCTTTGTTCTCATAATAATTGAATGCATCGTCAACATGGTAGGCATACTTCTCAAGGGTTTCCTTCGCCTCTGTGCTGGAAACTCCGAATTCGTCCACAAGCATCTTCACCGCCCTCTTCCTGAGTTTCTGGTTGTACCATGACTGCATTTTAACCATCTTGTTCTGGTGAGTGAAACCAAGTTTTACAGCAACAGCAGTGGAAATCATGTTAAGCACCAGCTTCTGTGTGGTTCCCGCTTTCATTCTTGTAGAGCCCTGGATAACTTCTGGGCCTGAGAGTATCTCAATGGAAACCTCTGCAATTTCGGATACTGCCCTGCCTGAATTGTTTGTAAGCGCAATGGCGTGGGCACCCACCTCTTTGGCATATTTAAGTGCCTCCACCACAAAGGGTGTGGTCCCGGATGCCGTGATTCCCACCAGGACATCGCCTTTCCTGAGATTCTTGTTCCTCAGTGCTTCAGCAGATGCTGTGAGGCTGTCTTCGGCACCCTCTATGGATTCAATGATTGCCCTCTCCCCTCCGGCCATGATGAAATCGAACATGTCGCTCTCAATCCCATACGTGGGCCTTAATTCTGCAACATCCTGGACCCCAATTCTTCCACTGGTTCCGGATCCTATGTAAATGACTTTTCCTCCATTTTCAATGGATTTGACGCACATATCGATGACTTCAGCTATTCTGCCGATCTGTGGATGAATTGCCTCCAGGGCCTCGTGATCAGAAAGGTGAATGAATGAGGCTATTTCTTGGGAAGTCCATGAGGATATGTCCTTGGAATAAACGTTGTTGTCTTCTGTACCTTTCATCCTGCAGTGGAATGGAGTTGGTGCTTAATGGATTTTCCCGTTTTCGCAAGTGTTTAAAGATGATATTACACGAATGTCTTGTGTGTGATCCTTTAAGTTCATGGTGCTTATGAACCCAGGATGAAGGCCATAGTGGTTCTTGGAAGCAGAATTCCGGGAAATGAAATACACGAGGAACTCAGAATGAGGCTCGATGTATCGGTAAAACTATTCGAAAAGGATTCAATCTTTATTCTCTCTGGCGGCTACACAAATCACGAACACAAGAAATCAGAGGCCCAGTTTATGGCTGATTACATAATCGGCCTTGGAATTCCGCAGGAAAGCATATATCTGGATGAAGAAGCCCTGGATACCATTGGAAATGGCTATTTCGTCAGAAAAGTTGTGGACAGGATCACTGGAATAACAGATCTCGCAGTGGTGAGTTCCTGCTATCACATGAAGCGGTCTCAGTACATCTTCAAAAGATGTTTCGGCGACATGTTTCCCATGGATGTTTCGCACTGCGCAGCTTTTCACAGAAAGACAATTGATGAGGACAGTTCTACCCAAATGGCACGTGATTTCTTTTCCGGCATTGAAGATGGGGACATCGGCTCAATAGGTGTACGCCTGTACAGCGACCATCTAATGTACAACGGACAGGGCAATCAGTAAAGCAGGTGCTGAGACCTTATCTCCAAGTATTCCTG
>JBJKSX010000059.1:0-73822 GCA_046703545.1 Thermoplasmataceae archaeon
CCTTTGAGTTCCTTTGTACCCAAGAAAAGAATTAATCTACTTCCCTTTTTCATAAGTCTGAATACTTCATTCATGAATTTCAAAGGATCTTTGATAAAGTTAAAAGCGCCAGTACAAACAACTGCGGTAAAGGTTCCATCTTCAAAGGGGATGTCCAAGGCATCAGCAAGTTTAATGTTCAGTTTGCCTGATTTAATTGATTCTGAGTTTTGCGCCTTAGCTAAATTAACCATATCGAGACTGTGATCAATCGCTGAAGCCTTACATCCGCTTTTTAGGGCTTCTCTAAGAAAGGCCCCTCCTCCACATGCAATCTCAAGTAGATTATCATCACTTGTGAGTTTCAAATCTGAAAGAATTTTCTTGAAATTAGGCCAGTGAAAAAGTGGATCACTATAGTTCTGTCGTGCCATTTTTCCAGTCGGGGTTCGTGCCATAATGTCTAAAAGCCAGTTACTGAATTTTTCAGGTCCGATGGAAGAAAAGAAAGTAGTGACTACTTCGTCGGTAAACCACTCCAATGTGCTCTGCCCTTTGTCATTCAGTACTTCTCCCCAATCTTCACTTGAAACTGTTATTTCGACTTTATTTATTTTTTGAATGGTTTTAAAATCGATCTTGAAAATTGATCTTGCTCCTTCATCCCAGGTTGCAGAAGTATTCCAATCGAGAATAATATATTCGGGAGGAACAATTTCACGTATAGTTCCAACAATAGTGCCATCCCCCATTATCCACTTCCTACCCTCCTCAGACATTTGAATCCCCTTATTACCCATAAAAACAGGTAAATCTCGAAGAAAATTTTGGAAAGTTTCATACTTGTCAACGCCTTCCAACTCTATGCTAAATTTGATCCCCATTGGCCGTTAAATATACCTCTTAAAGCTCAAATGGTTATCAATATAAAACCGTATGTTTCCTGAATTTTATAATAATATATTGACAGGAACTCAATCTTTTGTTTATGCTTAAATGAAATTTATATCGAGATGTGAACATCAAATGTCAACATCCTGGATTCTTATTTCAACGACAAGGATAGATATAAGAACAATCGATCGAAAACTAGAAGTTGTAAAGTACTTTTTAGGACAAAATAAGGGGTCATCTCTCCCTCGGCGCTTTTTCCCCTTTTAATTATTTCAAGTTTGTATTAAAAGAAGAGACCGTATTTAATTGTAACTATTATCTAGAAATAAATGATACTTCATAACATAAACTATTTTAATACTATGAAGCTAGATGCATGAATTGACATCCAACACCTTCAAAATTGCACTGGCAACTAAAAATGGAACGTACTTCCTTACTCCAGATGAGGAAAGGAAGAATTGGAAGTTGAGCGAGCCATCCCTTACCAATGAGAATATTAACAAAGTGATCGACGATGGAAACGGAAACCTTTATGCAGCTTCCTTCGACGAGGGCATATTCAAGTCAACTGATGGTGGAAAGACATGGAAACCATCCAGCAAGGGACTGACCGTGAGAAAAGTCTGGGAAGTGGCAGCAGATCCCCACCGTAATGGAACCGTCTATGCGGGGACCCAATACGGCCATCTTTTCAAATCCACGAATTATGGTGAGACGTGGGAAGAGGTCACAAGCCTGCATGAAGCACCCAATCGGAATGACTGGGGAATAGACTGGGGGTACAGGACTACCGGGCTTGCCCTTCATACAATAAAATTTGACATTTCCGAGCCCAACATGATCTATGTTGTCGCAGCAGGAAACGGAACTTACAGGAGTGACGATGGCGGTGAAACCTGGAAATCCATCAAGAACGGGCAGGACAGCACATGTCCACTTCCACCTGAAAAGTTGATTCCCCCGGGACCCTCTGTCGCCTCGCCGGAGGAAAGGTTGAAAGAACACCTTCACACACATTCTGACACTCACAAGATTGCAATATCACCTAAAGACGGCAAAGTCTACCAGCAGAACCACTGCGGCATCTTTTTCTCTGACAATCATGGTGATCTGTGGAGGGACGTTAGCATCGGTGAAGACAATAGAATTGGTTTCCCGGTTGATGTTGTGGAGACTGCGTCTACGCATGTGTTCGTTGTACCTGTTGAGCCTGATCTGGTGTTTGAATGCAAAGACCACAACATATGCATTCAGGGCCAACTTATAGTGTACAGCACCACTGACGGGGGATTGACCTGGAACAAACACACAAAAGGGCTGCCTGAAAACACACACACCAATGTTCTGAGGGATTCACTTGCCCATGACAATTCAAAGGAACCTGGGGTTTACATTGGAACCACAACAGGAGATGTGTTCTTCTCAAGTGATCTTGGAGAATCGTGGAGGAACATTGTATCAGGACTTGGGAGAATTCAGGGCGTCAACGTGGTATCCTCATAGAGGGGTTAGCAAACAACATCACTTTTACGCCAAACTCCTACCAAAATTTTCTCTTTAGAGTATAATTTATGAATTAATTCAATTTCTTTCAAAAGATTTTAAGTATAAAAAATCACATTAATTAATCGGTCAAACTGGATTACATCAAGTGCCCTAACTGTAAGCATTTCAGTCCCATCACTGGTCCCAGATGTTTGTTCTGCGGCGGTCTGTTGCCTTCCCCTGACGATCCAGACACCAAAATATCCTCCGGGAATAGACTCAGATATTCTGTTACTGCAATCTTCTTGCTCCTGATAATTGTCACATCATATTTTGAGTTGACAACATTATCAAATCCAGCCCTAAACGCGGTTTATGTACAGTGCAATATGTTCGTCTTCATCGTTTTATACATCTTCATTCGCCGCCTCAAGTCCAGCTAGATGAAAATACCATGACCAGTGATGAAGCCATTCTATCAGTTGATGCCCCACTATTGTGAATTGGTTAAAACTGACCTTATTCTGAAGCAGTGTTGCGATTGACGATCTTCTCCGGGAAACAGGAATGCCGATTATATTATAAAATAATTTTAATTTTAAATTGACTGACAACGTCCGACAGATTTTTAATCTGCAAACACAATGAAGTCTCAGAAGTTTTTGATGGCAGCAACTAAGAATAAGAGAATTGTCAAGAATACGGGCAAGAGTACAACTGCAAGAAAGAATTCGCCAAGAAGGAGTCGGCCAGAACTTGAAATTGGCAGGGAACCTTTCACCCAGAATGAAGCCATAAAGCTGATCAATTCCACGGAAAGCCTGGAGGATCGTGCCTTGCTTATCCTTGGTTTCAACACTGGATTGAAACTCACCGAAATTGTCAAATTGGAGCCAATAAACTTTGAATTCAACAATGGAATAGTCAAGATATGGGACAAGAAACGCAGGCTCTACAGAACCGTCTACCTGACAGACGACGTAATAAACGAGATTCGCCTTTTCATAGACACTAGAAAGGACTCCGCCGGGCCCAGGCTGTTCCCATACACTGCCAGGACGATTGAAGGGAGATTTCAGAGGCACACTTTGAGAGTCCTCGACAGGAGCAGATCATGGGAAGCCGCAAGGAGAACATATATAGCGGTTTCAGCCAAACTTGACATCCCCATAAAGATTGTCGTGGAAAACACTGGAGAAACAGCCACCTCTGTTGCGAAGTACTACTTAGATATCCCTCTGCAAAACACAAGAAGGAAGGTGAATGATATCCCCCTCTACCCTGAAGCCCCAAAATTGATGCTCAAAAGCGACGAACTTAAAAGAATCCTGGAGGGGCCTTATGTGGAAAAAATGGATAAGATATTCGCTGATGGGAATAAGGTCAAGGCATCTATTGCGGACTTGGAGAGGTAATGGTAGCCCTTGGAAATAATTGATCAGGGAATTGGAGAATTTTCAAATTTGAGGTCTGGATAGATTTCGTGTCGATTAGTTTCATCATAAACTCGAACTTTTGTTTTAAGTTCCAATCAACCAGATTTATTGAATTTCCTTGGCAAAAGACAAGTATCCCATAATAATTCAACCATGGGTAATTCATGAGGCCCATAATACTGACAGGAGAAAATGTCTCCTTAGGAGTCGTGCTAGATTCTGACGCTGAAAACGCATTCATAGAGAACAACGACCCTGAGTTGAATCACTATTTCAGGAGACTGGGCCGCATGAGTTCATACCAGGACGCAGTGGACTCGATAAAATGGCTCTACAAGAATTCAGAAACAGAACGAGTCCTTGCAATTGTACTGAACCAAAGTGGAGAAACCATTGGACATGTAGGGATCCATGGCATAGACTGGAAATCCAGAAATGCCAATGTTGGATATGCACTCTTTAAGGAATACTGGGGGAAAGGATACATGACAGAGGCGGTGGCCCTTCTGGTAAAATACTCATTTGAAATGATTAATCTCAGGAAGTTGTTTACCCACGTTCTGGACCCAAATATCGGTTCAAAGAGAGTTCTGGAAAAAAATGGATTTAAGGAATGTGGCAAGCTAACAGAACATTCCTACGTCTATGACCATGGGTATGTGGATGAAGTCCTGTATGAACTGATACGAAAGTGATTGGTGCTCAATATGCAGTTCATTTCACTTTACGTTTAATACAGCAATACACCAAAATTCAAGTTGTTAAGAAAGATTGCAGCCAAGTGAGCCTATGAAGAGACCGATTCTAATGACGGGGAAACTTGTTTCTCTTGGAGTTTATACAGAATCCGATGCTGAAGATCTCTTCTTTGAGAGCAATGACCCTGAGATGAATCACTATGAAGCCGATCTGGGCAAATTCAGTTCTGTCGAAGGTGCAAAAGACTACATCAAGAGTCATTTCACAAATTCCGAAAAAGAAAGGGTCTTCGTCATAGTCAATAATGATGATGGTAGGGTAATTGGAAACTGTGGAATTTATACAATAAACTGGAAATCAAGAAATGGAGTTGTGGGATTCATGCTCCACAAGGAATACTGGGGGAAAGGATATGGAACAGAGGTGGCTGCCCTGCTGGTGAAATATGCATTTGAAATGATAAATTTGAGAAAATTGGTCAGCTTTGTCCTTGAACCAAACGCAGCTTCGAAAAGAGTTCTGGAGAAAACGGGTTTCAAAGAATGTGGAAGGTTCACCAAGGAAGTGTACGTTCACGATCACGGATACGTGGATCAGCTGTCCTTTGAAATATTCAATCAAAACCCCCAATAATGGTGTTGGTGCCGGAAAATTGTACCACAAGACCTTAGATGGCATAGGTATTTTTTGACCATGACTCTAACAGGACTGGCTTTAGCCAAGACAATCGCCGTCGGTGCAGGCATTGCAACTGCGACTGGCGCAGCAGCGTTAGCAACGGGAAATGCACATGGTCTCACCATTGCACTTCAGCACATTCCATCCTGGTCTCACGCCCACAGTGTTCTGTCTGGGCTGATGAATAGATAATTGGATGCCGTAAAATTACAGAATTTCAATTTCAGTGCTCTTTTTGAATTGCGCTGGAAACAACAAATCAACTTATTTTCACTTCAGTGACCCTTGGGGTTCTTCTCTGATGCCTTCCAAGCAGTGCGTAGATGACTATGGATATTATGAGGAGAACCGTGGATACTGTGAAAACCAGATGCACAGAATCAATGAAATTGTTGGGGTCAAAATTGGATATCAACGAATTCCTTCCTGAAAAGATTGCGTCAAGCGTGGTCTTGGGAGTTGATATCTGCATTATGAAGAAAGCAAGGCCTATACTCATTGTGTTTCCAACGTTAACCAGTGTTGCACTGATTCCTGAGGCCACTCCTCTCCTTGCTGCGGCTACAGCATTCATTATGCTCGAACGATTCGGTGAAGCAAAGATGCCCATGCCGGCCCCTAT
Organism: Thermoplasmataceae archaeon; assembly: GCA_046703545.1. GTDB lineage: Archaea > Thermoplasmatota > Thermoplasmata > Thermoplasmatales > Thermoplasmataceae > JAJZOM01. The sequence goes on from JBJKSX010000059.1 coordinate 5,797, forward strand.
AAGTACAAGTGGGGCAAACAGCTGAAGTTCAGTTACAGTGGCCCCGACTTGTGACATGATTATGAATCCGATCATTGTTATGAACAACCCTATGATCACGGGTTTTCTGAAGCCAATCCTATCGGAAATTGAACCGCTGATGGGGCCAGCAATCGACATTGCGACAGACATGGGAATGAGGAATATACCTGCATCCAGCGGAGTCATTGACATCAATGGGCCCTGAAGGTAGAACACCATAACCAGGGAGAATGAACCTCTTGACAGTGAGTTAAGGAAAATTGTCTCATTGCCTGCGTTGAAAATGCGGTTTTTGAACAGAGTGAGGTCAAACATTGGGTTGGATACCCTTGACTCGATCTTTACAAATGCAACCAGCAGAAGGAATGCCAGGGCCACCAGCGCAACTGTATCCACCAGGTTCAGGCCAATCACGGCATTCAAAGTGATTCCCAGAAGAAGCAGGAGAAGTGCAGCTGCAAATGAGATGTTCCCCCCTATGTCAAGCCTGTGGTCGGTTGAGCGTGCTGAGAGTTCCTTTAGCTTGAAATATGACCAAACAGTTGCAAAGACTCCGATTGGCACGTTGACCCAGAAAATCCATCTCCAGCCGATCAGTGTTGTCAGTGCCCCTCCCAGTATTAGGCCTGTAACAGAACCCACAACGATTGTTATCTGGTTGAGGCCCAGTGCCCTTCCCCTCTCGTTGAGAGGAAAAGCGTCCGTGAGTATGGCTGCGCTGTTGGAAAACAGGAAAGCAGCACCTGATGCCTGGACGATCCTGAAGACAATGAGCTGATTTGCGTCTGAAGAGAGTCCGCAGAGTGCTGAACCAATTGTGAAAAGCGCGAAGCCTATTGTGTAAAGCCTGACTCTTCCAAATATGTCAGAGAGCCTGCCGAAATTTACAAGAACGCTTGCGATCACAAGCTGGTAGCCAAGCATCACCCAGAGTACATTGAATGCGTTCATGCCCTGAAGTTCCTTTCCGATTGTGGGGAGAGCTATCAGTACGATGTTGATGTCAAGTGCAGCCATCAGCATCCCAATGGTGGTATTGCTCAGCGCGACCCATTTGTACTCCATTCTGTGTTCACTCGTTATTCAAAGGGTTCCTGCGGTTGGTTGGTGAATATCATGGTTGGCCCAAAAACCGTGGAAGGCTCATGGCAATCATACCGATTATCAAAAACTTATCTGATTTACCGGAGATATGCTATATTCAATGGAATATTGTTATCATAAACTAGTTAAAGGGAATAAAAAATCAAAACCAGGTCTGCCTGTCCATCTTCTTGACCTGATCCCTGAGTCTTAACTTGAATTCCTCAAAGTTATCCGACTCCGTGGCGAGTTCCCTGATAAGGGATATGTCCACGCGGAGCTGTTCCAGTTTTCCGGCCCTGTATCCTGACTCATACCTTCCATCCTTCTGAAGAAGTTCTACCATGGATAACCAGTTGCAGATGTTACCTAAGATTTTCAGTTCTGTCTGGAAATGAGGAAATGAGATCAATTCTTGTTATAGTCCTTCACATTAAGGGAAGGGACCCATCCATATTCACCCTCTGAGTTCATGGCCCATATCCATCCCCCCATTTCCTGCAGCCTCTCAAGAATTTCTCCTGTCTGGACTGTCAGTTCCCAGGAGCTGTAATCGGTGAGGAGCTTCCCCCTCTTCCCGTCTATTTCAAGTATTTCCTCTGGAACAAACGCTTCGATTCCCTGCCTGGACCTGCAGACAAACCATTCATTGTAAACCCCGTCATTCCTTCTCAGGATCTCCAGCACTGTCCCTTCTGGCGCAACCATTGGGGTCTCGAATTCGCGGGTGTATGGCCTCACGACGATTACCTTCCAGACCATCTGACTGATCAAGTGCATTGGACTAATAGAACTTGCTTTTCAGCTCAAACCCTGAGGACTTTACCCCTGGTAACCTGGAACGCCACATATAGAAGCAGAAACCCGAGTATCAGGCTTGCAAGTATGGAAAGCAGGAACTGGTACGGGTCGTATATGTTCACCCTGATCAAGGACAGGTAACTCTGGAATTCCTGAGGAAGTGGGATTGTCCCTGAATGGGTCAACAGGAGCACCAGTATCCTGAGGGATACTGAAACAGCCAGGGCACCCAGATAGATGGCGTGATCCAGCCTGTGAAGCAGCCTCATCACAAGAAGGTAGTAACATAGCCCGTCTGCGGCGGCAGCGTTGAGTACCAGAAGCGGGAGCAGGCTGTTGAACACTGACTGAATCTGCTGCGGAGGTATTGCAAAAGAGAAACCAGCACTGATTATTCCCTCTATGATGGAGAAGGCCGTTAACACCAGTCCGGCAACAACAATAATTGACACCACAAAGTACAGGATTATGCTTGTATAGACCGCCCTCCTCTGCTTGCGTGTGAAATATTTCCTGTAGGACAGCAGTATTGCTATGGCCACAATAGAGAGCACAATTCCAACGGCAGAAAGGTAAGAATTCAAATCAATGAAAGAACCCAGAGCCAGTATGACAAATGCGGAAGCAACACCTATTCGTGCTCTTCTTTCATCTTTCGCATGGGCAGGGTCAACATCCATTTTATTTGCATGAGGTGGGGGTATTTTATATTTCACAGGCAATCTATTCGACGTTTCACGACGGACGATTCGACAGATTTTTAAAGTACCTGAAAATCAGTGATTCGTGGACATACAGGAGAAGATTGCGGGAGAAATCACAATAGCAGATAACCCCGGCGAAACAATAAGGAAGTGGAGAGAAGAATTCCAGGTTTCACAGCTCGACCTTGCCAAATACCTTGAGATTTCACCTTCAGTCATCAGTGATTATGAATCAGGAAGAAGGAAATCACCGGGCGTGTCTTCCATCAAGAAAATTGTCAATGCCCTCGTGGAACTTGATCTCAAGAGAGGAGGGCAGGTACTCAGGAGGTACAACAGCGGCATGCCTTCAGATGCGGTCATTGACATCAGCGACTACAACCACGACATATCGCTGGAAAGGGTAATCAGAATGATAAGCGGAACAAATTACTCCTCGGTTGGAGTTAACCGTTACATCCGCGGATACACCATAGTTGACGGGATCAAGGCCATCCTCTCTTTTTCATACTCAGAATACAGCAAGCTCTATGGATGGTCCAGCCAGAGAATCATCTTTTTCACGGAAGTGAAGCTGGGAAGAAGCCCGATGATTGCCATAAGAGTCCATCCCCTCAAGCCGGCTGCGGTTGTCTACATCAAGCCTGACAGGATTGATGAACTTGCAATAAAGCTGGCTGATGTTGAGAACATACCACTGATTGTCACTGAACTCGATGTTGATGAACTCTCCAAGATCATGTCATCCCTCAAGTGACTGATTCTGAAACACCACATTTCTTTCTTTATATGGCATAGACAAGGATTTTACGATATTATGTGATGTGCATACTCTCATGAAACTTCTTTCCGGTCCCGTGATTGCAGTGGCCATAATTCTTGGAATACTTTTAGGACTCACTGTGTACTCCGGGGTGTTTCCGCCTGTTTCTGTTGTGGAATCTGGGAGCATGCAGCATTCTCCTGACTGGCAGATAGGCGTAATAAACACAGGGGATGTTGTTGTGGTGAAGAAAGTGTCAGACCCTGTGAAGGACGTCACAACCTATGTCCAGGGCAGAACATCCAATTTCAGCACATACGGGGACTATGGAAATGTGATTCTCTACCATGACATGAATGGACTGGTGATCATCCACCGTGCCATGTTTTATCTTGCCTGGAACAACAGCCAGCCAGTGGTCCAGGGTTACGCCAACCAGAGCTGGATAACGGTCAAGAGCACCTACATCCTCCTGAAAGACGTAGGTTTCACCCACCGTAACCTGATTGTTCTCCTGAACGGGCTGCAGAACGAGAGCGGCTACATAACCATGGGAGACCATAATCTTGCCATATCCACAACCATAGTGGGGAATCTCACTGCATACGTTGCAGCGGACGAGAATGTCAACATCATGCCACATCCAGTAACCCAGGCAGAGGTGGTTGGCATTGCACAGGGCCAGATTCCCTGGTTTGGGCTCATAAAGCTGAACATAATGAGGCTTCAGGGGAATTGGCCATTCTACAGTGATGTGCCAGGGCACAGCTACGAATACCTGGCAGTCTCCCTGGCTGTCATCGTGGCTGCAATATTCTTCCCCTACGACAGGGTGCTTAGCTCCAAGAACAAGAAAAACAATAAGAGATAGGAAGGTATGGATGAGCATGGATCCAGTCGCCATAGCTGCACTGACACTCTCGATCATCTCGATCCTGCTTTGGGTCTTCACGTTCCTGTCCCCAAGACTGGCGGCAGGTAACCTGGCAGGCAATTCTATAAAACACAGGGGCGAAGAACCGGCTCCGGAGAATAAGGAAACGGGGTCCTCACTCGCTGTCCCAGAGAACAAGCAAACGCCAGTTGCTGCTGTTGGTTCCCAGGACCGGGAGTCCCAGTTCATGAGCGATACCCAGAAATTCTCCAACATGGTGCACAAGAATCTGGAGATACTCAACACCAGGGTTGGAGTCAAGTTCAGCGTGAAGCCCCTATCCGAGAATTACTCTGTCAAAAGGAAGGGCCCGAACTTCGTGGACTCCATGGATATTTCCGAAGATGAAGACGAAAGGATGCTCTCCGACGAAAGTGACGGGGAAAACTAGTCTGGAAGTATTCTTTCCAGGTACCACTGGGGATCGAAAGGCTGGAGGTCATCCATTTCCTGCCCCACACCAATAAACAGTATGGGCTTTTTCAGCTGGTCGGAAATGGTCAGGATCGCACCGCCTCTTGCATCAGTGTCCAGTTTGGTGAGGATAACAGCATCGAATGGTGTTTCCTTAAGGAACGTCTCGGCCTGATGGACAGCGTCCTGCCCAATCATAGCATCCAGGACAAGTATGGTCATGTCAGGCTTTGCAACCCTCCTCATCTTCTTCATTTCCTCGAGGAGGTTCTTGTTTGTCTGCATCCTTCCTGCTGAGTCTATGAGAACATAATCCAGTTTCCTTGCATTTGCATGCTCAATTGCATCGAATGCCACTGACGCAGGATCACTTCCCGCTTCATGCTTGATGAGGTTCACGCCTACCCTCTCGGAAAGGATGGCCAGTTGTTCAATGGCCCCGGCCCTGAATGTGTCGGATGCTGCAAGAACCACTCTCCTGTTGTTCTTCTTCAGGTAATGCGCCATTTTTGACACGGTCGTTGTCTTGCCTGTTCCGTTTATGCCAAGGAAAAGCACAACAAACGGTTTCTTTCCCGGGTTGAGCATGTCAAAATCAGTGGTGTTCTCTGTGAGGATGTTGGTGAGTGATTCCCTGAGTGCCTCCATCACCTCGGCTCTGGAGATCCTTTTTTTGGCCCTGGATATGAAACCGGCCATTTCATCCACAATTCTCTCAGCAGTGTCAAATGAAACATCAGATTCCAGCAGAATGTTCCTGATGCTTTCCTCAATGTCGGTTTTCCGGATCTCTTCGCCCGGGACTTCCTGGACGGCCTTTCCGAACTTCTTCTTCAGTGACTCAAACATTTCAGCTCTTCTGGTTCTGTTCTGCCTGTGCCTGCTGCACCAGTGAAACAAGTGAGTTGTACCTTCCGGAGATGTCGGATCTCCTGGACTGGACATTCTGGATAGACTCATCAAGCTCCTTGACGTTCTTTTCAAGCCTTTCCACGCTCAGTTTTGGGTCTTCTTCCACATACAGGTTTGAACCTATCGGGACCAGAAGCCTTTCCTTGGGGTCGATGTTGGCCTTTATGAAAATTCCTGCACCCAGTGATACTTTCACATCATTGGAAGTGGCAATTGCCTCATCCTTCAGTGCTGAATAGGCCTTTCTAACTTCGTCCATTCCTCTTGCCAGCACAGAAAGCTGGTTGTCAAGGGACTCCATCAGGGAACGGAGATAATTGAGTTCTTCTGCAACGTTAAAGTCATTTGTGTTTTCCATAATCTCTCTCCTGGAAGATATTCATGCTCTCTTCTAAGGCCTCTAGTACTGGCATTGCCTCACCTGATAAATAGCTTATCAGTGCCCCTCCGCCCGTGGAAGCGTGGGTTATGCCGTTCATCAGCCTGAGCTTTTCAAGTGCATTCAGTGTGTGGCCTCCACCAGCAATGGTCAGGCCTTCGTTCTCAGCCACGGCCTCTAGTATTTCCCTGGTGCCCACGGAATACTCCTCGATCTCATACATTCCCATGGGCCCGTTGAGGAAGATTGCCTTGGCATTCTTGATCTCATTCACGAACCTCTCCACGGATTTGAGCCCGATATCCGCCAGGATCTGGTCGTCGGGAACACTCTCGCCCGAGTTGTGTGCCTTGCCCGATGGATTAAGCACAAAATCCTCCGGCAGAAGTATTTTGTCTCCATATTTGTCAAGGAGTTCCTTGCAGGTCTTGAGCAGTTTTTCGTGGTCTTTGTTGTTCTTTATTATGAAATCCTTGTTTTTCTTGCCTATGTTAAAGCCTTTGGCCCAGAGGAATACGTTTGCAACGACACCTCCGGTGATTATCCTGTCGACAACCTTGTTCTTGAGGAAACCTTTGCTGACGTTCACGCTGTCATCAATCTTGGACCCTGCCAGGATGGCAACCTTTGGATGCGCGTTACCGAAAGTGAACTTGTCAAGCGCGGACACTTCCCTCTCTATCAACCTTCCCGCTATATTGGGCTTCGTTCTCCTGAACCCAACCAGGGAGGTTTGCGCCCTGTGGATTGCGGGAAACGCATCTATGACGAAATAGTCGAACAGCTCTCCCAGGTTCCTTACAAAATGTGACGATTCAACCAGTTGAGCATCCATGGCATCAATCATGGTCTCCTCGGAATAGAAACGGGTATTCTCCAGCATGATGATTTCCCCGTCTTCCATGTTGCGGATGCTGTTTCTCGCCACTGACCCAAAGAGTGAATCGACAAACTGGATGCTCCTGCCTGTGAGCTTCTCCATCTGTTCCGCATGTTTCCTGAGGGAAGTGAAGTCATCTTTTCCCGGCCTGCTCTGATGTGCAACAATGACAAGCTTTGAATTGTGGAGTTCCTTGATTGTGTCCAGATGTGAGATGAACCTGGAAAGACCCATCACCTCACCGTTTATGGGATTTATAGGAGAATTTATGTCTATCCGGAGGTAAACCCGCTTGCCCTGAAAGTTGAACTGGTCGAGCGTGAAAAACTTAGCCGGTGAGAAAGCCATTTGTACGTTATCGAACAGAACACATATATTCATTTCTACAAGCCGGCATGAAAAATATGAATAGTTGAAAAACCATCAGAATGTGATGAAGGGCGTCATCACTGCAGCCGGACTCGGAACAAGGTCAGGGCTGGACGGAAAAATGCGCAAGGAGATGCTCCCGGTCTATGACTTCAGGGAAGGCAGGCTTGTGCTGAGGCCCATTATTGACGTTTTGTTGACAGGCTACAGGGCCAATGGAATAGTGAAATCTGCTGTTGTCCTGGATCCATCAGACAGGTGGACAAGGGAGTACATTGAAGTTGAGTTTCCAGAAGTGGAAATACTGCTCCAGGAAGAGAAACGGGGATTCGGGCATGCGGTGCTGATGGCACAGGATTTCGTTGGCGACGACAGTTTCATACTTAATGCAGGCGACGGCATGGTGCTTCGGAAGAATGTCATGAAGGAGATGGCTGCCTGGAAATCCAATGGCGTATACCTTACATTGATGACCGTCACAAACCCTGAGAGATATGGCACAGCCGAGATCCAGCTGGTGGACGGCACTCCCACCGTGAAAGGCCTGGTTGAGAAGTCACCAAATCCCCCATCCAACTTTGCCCTCTGCGCACTTTACAGGCTCCCCAGTTCCATATTTGAGCATCTTTCCCGCCATACCGGGAAGAACATTGAACTCACACCCTCCATCGACGCGCTCATCAGATCAGGAATGGAAACAAAGGCCACGGTCATTGACAGGAAGGACTGGATAAGCGTTGGAAGGGCCGAAGGGTACATAGATGTGCTGAAATCAACACTGGAAAACTGCAAAAAATAGGGTTATTTTGTGGAACTCTCGCTCCACACGGTTCTTGGCTCTATTACTTCCTTAAGCCCCTCTATCTTCTTGCAGAACCTCTTGAGGTCCTTCAGGATGATCTTCACCTCGTCCTTCAGTTCCCTGGACCTCCTGTACCCAAGAGCAGCAAGCTTCTCATGTGCAGGGTTGTAATAGTGCTCCTCGGCCTCCATCCTGGGGTTGGGGACACTCCTGATCTCCGGGACCTCCTTGTACTTCCTGCTGTAGACTTCCTGGACCATTTCTGCGAGCTCCCTGACGGAGTAATGCTCATCAAACTGGTTGAATACCCTGTACTCGCCTTCTACAGGTGGATTTGAAAGTGCGAGGTCAAGGCAGGTGATGCTGTCCTCAAGGGAGAGGAAGCCCCTGGTCTGTCCGCCTTTTCCATAGGGTGTTATGGGCATGCCCACCGTGGCCTGGGCACAGAACCTGTTGAGTGCAGTTCCCCAGACCTCGTCAATGTCAAACCTTGTGAAAAGCCGGGTCTGGTCTATTTCCTTTGTCCTGGTTCCATAGACCACCCCCTGCATGACATCGGTGATCCTGAGCTTCCAAACCCTGTTGGCGAACATCAGGTTGTTGCTGTCATGAACCTTTGTCCAGTGGTACCATGATCCTGCCTGCTTTGGGAATGGGAGGAAGTCCTTCCTTCCGTTGTACTCAATTTCGAAGAAGCCTTCTGGAATGTCTATGTTTGGAGTTCCATATTCACCCATTGTCCCCAGTTTCAGTATGTGGGCGTCGGGGACAATCTCCTTGACGGCGTAAATGAGGTTCAGGGTGCTGACTATATTCTTCACCATTGTATCAGTGGCCTGCTTCAGGCCTATCATGGAATAGGGTGCGGACCTCTGTTCCGCAAGATGAACTATGGCATCCGGCTTTTCCTTGCGCATCACGTCAAGGAAGAATTCTGGGTCGCTCACGTCGCCCCTGTAGAATGTGATGGTTTTTCCCGTCTTTTCCTTCAGCCTCTTGAGCCTTTCATTGAATGAGGGTATTGGAGTCACTGATTCAGAATCCACTTCCTTGACCCTCTTCCTTGTAAAGAAATTGTCAACGCCCACGACTTCATTTCCTTTCAGAACTTCTCTGAGTGCAAGCGGCCATCCTATGTAGCCGTCAATGCCCAGTATCATGACCTTCATTTTATCCAGATTGTGCATTAGGCTAAAAATCTTGCCGGACTCTGCAAATCCACACTGTCTGTCAAAAAGTGAGAAATGGGGTAATGTTCAGGATGCCTGAGCATCCTTAACGCTATCAAGTCCTCTGGTTGCAAAGAGGTAGACCAACACATAGAACAGGGCGAAAAGCGGAATAAGGTACAGGTCACTGACGCCGGCAAATGATTCTGCATACCAGAAAGCAGCAAAACTGAGGAGAATTGCCGACACTGCTGTCTTCACTGTGGCCTGTTTCACTTTCCTGATCTGTGACCTCAGCAGATACGCTGCAACAACAACAATGGCTATTCCCAGCAAGAGACCCACACCCGTTGAGTCATAGTTCTCCGGGAAAAGGGCAACCAGTACAATGGCGGCCTCAAATGCCTCAACGAGCCCAACTGAGTATGCCGTGGCAAGCACCCCCTTCTCTCCCTCTTCATGTTTCTGCTGGCTTGGAGGGCCCTGCCTCTGGAACCTGTATGCCCTCCGGGCGCTCTTTGCCAGCCTCTGCCCGAAGTACAGAAGAAGCGTAGCCGAGACGAGCCGCACATAGAATATGGGCAGGAGTGTTATGAAATTGCCAACTACCATTGTTGGAATCAGGACTGTGACAACCCCCAGCGAAACCGCCCCATAGGCTGAGGAGCTTCTCGAATCGGCATAAAGGGCCATTCCCACCGCGGTGGCTTCCGACATCTCCAGCACTGTAATACCCAGCGCAGCAAGGAGAATCCCGATGTTGAAGTCCATTGCCCAACAATAGCACGGGAATATTTAGGAATATCACCCTCCCGGCACTTACCCTCGGTGTTATAAATACGTCAAGTTTTATGAAAGGCGTAGTTTGAAATTGAGGAAGCCATCTAGTAGATTTAACCCGTAACCGGGAGGAGAAAGATCTCAATGGCAATTGCATCACTTCAGTTCCTCAACATACTGATCAGGCTTTTCGTGGTCATTGACCCCTTTGGCTGCCTTGTGTTCTTCCTGGCACTTACGGGAAACATAGACACCAAGACCAGGAGAACCATAACGCTTGATGCAACCCTGTACGGAGGAATGATCCTGGTCTTCTTTGCACTCTTTGGTTCATTCATCTTATTTTACTTCGGAATATCCCTAGAAGCCCTTGAGATTGCGGGCGGAATCATCATGCTCATTATGGGAATCGAAATGGTCAGGGAAGGTGACAGGCCAAAGTCCATGGGAGGTGGGGAAACAGACCAGGACCTTGGGATTGTCCCGTTTGCAACTCCTTTTATTGCGGGCCCTGGTGCCATATCCCTTGTGATCCTGCTCATCAACGGTGACATAATTCATAACCTGCTCACAGGAATGTACACTCTGGTTTCCATTGCAATTGTCATGGCCATAATCTACTTCTTCTTCACTTACGCCTCAAGGATTTCGAGGCTGATGGGCGAGAAAGTCCTGAAAGCGCTGACCAGGATATTTGGGCTGTTGGTTGCAGGCTTTGCAATCCAGTACTTCATCAATGCAATCATTGCCCTTGGTGTTGCACCCTGATCAGGGTGACATAACGGTCAGGACATCGTCCACCGTCTCATAGAATTCTTCGCTTCTGGTGTTCCTTGGCCTCTTGAGCATTATGGCCTTTTCCTCGATCACCGTACTGGGCCTCCTGCTCAGTATGATGATCTTGTCGCTCAGCTGGACAGCCTCATCAACGTTGTGGGTGACCAGAAGGACACCGCTGGGAGGGGTTTCCGGAGGAAGCCAGAGATCAAGGAGCTCCTCCCTCATGGACTGGGCTGAAAACACGTCCAGGCCAGCAAAAGGCTCGTCCAGAAGCAGGAGGTCAGGCGAGGTTGCAAGCGCCCTGGCAATTGAGACCCTCTGTTTCATTCCCCCGGAGAGTTCCTTGGGGTAGGCACTTTCGAAACCGTCGATGCCGACCCGTTTTATGTATTCCAGGGCAACGCTCTGCCTTCTGGCCTTGTCTGAAATAATGGGCTCCAGCACAATCTCCACGTTCTTCTGCACATCAAGCCAGGGAAAGAGAGCTGGGTTCTGGAAAACCACGGAAACCCTGCTCTGTTCGGAAGATTGGAGCTTTCCACCTATGAGTATTCTTCCTGAGGTGGGTTTGACCAGGCCCAGCACCATCCTGAGAATGGTCGATTTTCCACATCCTGAAGGCCCTATGACAGATACAAATTCATTGTTTTTTATGGTGAAGGAGACATCCTTGATTGACACAAGCTTGCTCCTGCCGGTCACATATTCCATATGAACGTTCTGAACTGAAAGGAGCTCCTCCATGCTCCGAGTATGTTAACAATATATGAATATCTAGCCTATCCGCGACACAAACTCAGTTATTTTCTTCAATTGGATTTTAAGTTAAAAAAAAGGAGACGGGATCCTCAGATCTCGAATTCCTGGCCATTCATTGGCAGCATCACGTCATATTCATCCAGGGATTCAGCAAGCTTCTCCCTGAATTCCCCATGGCAGAGGATCACTTTCTCTGGATCGACTGCCCTGACGAAATCCACCAGTTCGTCATGCCCTGCATGTGCAGACATGTCGAAGAACTCAAGCTGCATCTTCGGCCTGACAGGCGCCCCTGCAATATTGAGCACGCCTGTCTCCATCAGGCTTCTTCCGTTTGTTCCCTCAACCTGGTATCCTGTGAGGAAGATTGCACTCTTTGGATCGTCTGCGAGTTCCTGCACATATTTGAGCACAGGCCCGCCATCCATCATTCCCGATGTGGTGACAATAACATCATTGTGCTCTATTGCAGATTCCCTCATCCTGTAGTTTCTTATCTGCCTGGCCTTTCCGGATGCCCTCCTCAGTTCTGACCTTGACCTGAGGAATCCTCCGGGGGTGTCCAGGTATATGCTTGTTATCTTGTTGCCCATTCCATCGGTTGCAACCTTGAGGCCCATGGATGCCAGGATCATTATGAGTTCCTGTGTCCTTCCCATTGCGAATGACGGCAGTATAACCTTGCCTCCGTTGTCAACAACTTCCCTGACCCTATTCCTGAAACGGTTAACCACTTCAGTCCTGTCCTCGTGGTTCTTGCCTGCGTATGTGCTTTCCATAATGAGGTAGTCGGCCTTCACAGGCTTGGCCCCATTGAGCAGGTATGTGTCTCCCGTGTAGAGGTCTCCCGTGACCAGGAGGTTGGATTCGTTCTGGAAATTCCACATGGTGGATCCTGGAATGTGTCCTGCAGAATACGGTGTGACGTTGAATTCTCCAGCCTGGAAATTGTCTCCGTACTTTGATGTGAGGACCATTTCGTACAGGGAGTTGATGTCATCCCTTGTGAACCTCTTTGGATACCCCTCTATGTCCATGATCTTGATTGAATCCTCCAGCATGGGCCTCATGCTGCTTGCAGTCATTGTCGTGGCATACAGGTCTGGCCTGTGGTTGTGGTAGCACATTGGCAGCCCGCCTATATGGTCGAGATGCGAATGCGTCACGAAAATGCTCTCCACCTTTTCATAGGGGAGTGGGTATTCCGGTGGCTTTTCCGGGATGACACCGTAATCAACCATTATTTTTGTGTTACTTTCCTCTATCTTAATGCCGAGTCTTCCGACTTCCTCGGCTCCGCCTAAAAATTTGATTTTCATTGTTTTTCCTCATGCTTTTGCGTCATTGAGCCTGTCTTTGCAGTGGCAGCTGCGCTGCTTGTTTATCAGGGGAAGGACATTCCGGACTATTTCCGTGACCTTCTCCTCATTTGCCTTCATGGTCCTGAAAACTTCAGCGGCCTCGACCGGTTCATCCGCCCACACATCGTAATCAGTCACGGTTGCAATGACCGTGTAGCACATCGATTTCTCGTCTGCGAGGTTCACTTCCGGGACAAGGGTCATTCCAATGATGTCAGCATAGTTCCTGAACATCATTGACTCAGCCCTCGTTGAGAATCTTGGCCCTTCAACTGTAACGTATGAGCCCCCAAGATGAACGTCTTCAGATATGCTCTTTGTGACGTCCAGAACCTTCTGGTTCATGTCCGGGCAGAATGGGTCTGCTGCTGAAATATGAAAAACCTCAGGGCCGTCATAGAAGGTGAGTTCCCTTCTCCTGGTGAAGTCCACAAACTGGTCCGGGATCACGATGTGCCCCGGAGCCAATTCCTTCTTGAGTGAGCCCACTGCATTCACTGCCAGGATCCTCTGGACGCCCAGGCTGTGCAATGCCCATATGTTGGCCCTGTAGTTCACCTTGTGTGGCGGGATTGTATGCTTCTTCCCGTGCCTTGGAATAAATGCAACCTCCACTCCATTGATCTTTCCTATCTCGATCCTGTCAGATGGTTTTCCGAATGGGGTTTCTATGTCCAGAGATTCTGGCTTTTCCAGCAGGTTGTAAAGCCCACTTCCGCCAATAATTCCTATGTAAGCCATGTTATCACTGCGATTTATCAGGTTTTTTGGCTATTGAATGATAATATATAACGTAACTGTTTCAAGACCGGAGATTACTCATGGCTGCTCTCAGGGAGCTCTGACCAGGCAGGCGTGGACCTGAGCGTCTTCATTATGCCGGAACCGTACTGGGCTGCAGTCTTCTTCACCGAAACAAGGCTTTCCGGCAAACCAAGTTCCAGGGCGGCGCACCGCAGTATGACCTTGTTGACATCCCCCGCAAAGTGCACTTCCCTTTCAACATATTGAAGAATCTGGTCAACGCCTGAATCAAGATATGGCGTGACAAGCCTCTTGCCGAAGAAATCCGCGATTGCTTTCTCCCGCGGAAAAGTCTCCTTGATCAGCTTGTTCATATGCCAATCATTTGTCATTGATGGGTCCTCTGCCATCCTGTGGTAACCGTAAAAAAGCTCATCTGCACCCTGACCCGTAATCAGCGTCTCTTCCTCGATATGGTCAAGCACAATTGCAAGAACCATCTCAAATCCGATATCCCGCCTGCTCAGCTTGGGGTCAATCTCTCTCAGATTGGCAACATATCCCTCCAGATCCAGTTTCTCAACAGGAATGTTGACCGTCTCAATTCCAAGTAGCTCCCTGCCAGTGTTTGTGTTCCTGAGGTCCTTTGAATCTGCAGACCCGACAGTATAAGCCCTGGACCCCTTTCCTGAAAGAAGTGCGAGGACCGAGCTGTCCAGGCCTCCTGAATATGCCAGGGCACAGCCGCCCATATCATGAGTTGAGAAATAGTCCAAGAGGGCTCCGGCAACTTCGTGCCCGAGCTCCTTCTGGCGGGTGGTGTATTGCACTTTTGCAGGAGACGATCTGATTATATAAGCTGGTGGGCTATCAAAATGTGGATTACGTTCCGGACACCTCAGTTATCATAGACGGGAGATTTACAAAGTTCATAGTTGACCAGGAAGAGGCAAGGGTCATACTTTCTGAGGCCATGATCTCCGAAGTGGAGCACCAGGCCAATGAAGGGAAATCCATTGGCTTTGCTGCACTTGCTGAGCTGAAGAAGCTAAGGGAAATGGAAAAGGACGGCCGCATTTACATTGAAGTTTATGGCAGAAGGCCGCAGGAATGGCAGATCAGGAGGGGCAAGAGCGGCGAGATTGATGACATAATCAGGCAGGTCGCGCTTGAGAACAATGCCGTACTGGTCACTGGTGACAGAATCCAGAAGGATATAGCCCTGATCAAGGGAATTGAGGCCAGGTACCTTGACCCCCTCGAAAAGGAGCCCAAGAACATAGACGAGTTCTTTGACGAGATCACCACTTCAGTGCACCTCAAGGCCAACATGAAGCCTGTGGTGAAGAAGGGGCACCCGGGAGAAGTCCATTACGAGAAGCTTGACTACACAGTTGGGGCAAGTGAGCTTGAGGACATTGCAAAACACATAATTCTCAGGGGAAGGAACGAGGAGAACTCATTCATAGAAATGGATTCCCACGGTGCAACTGTTGTCCAGCTTGGAACCATAAGGATCGTCATCACGCGCCCGCCATTTTCGGATGACCTCGAGATTACTGCTGTGAGGCCCATTGCAAAACTGACCATTGAAGAATACGACCTTAAGCCAGAGCTGCTTGCCCGGCTCACTGACCAGGCAAGTGGAATACTTGTTGCGGGATCACCGGGCGCAGGGAAGAGCACATTTGTGCAGGCATTGGCCGAATACCTCAGCGAGAAGGGCAATATTGTCAAGACAATGGAGAAGCCAAGAGATCTCCAGGTCAGCAAGGACATCACCCAGTACACGGCCCTTGAGGGGTCCATGGAGAAAACCGGCGACATACTGCTTCTTGTGCGCGAAGACTACACTGTCTTTGACGAGATGCGCGTCACTTCAGATTTCATTGTCTATTCTGACCTCAGGCTGGCCGGTGTGGGGATGGTCGGGGTCGTCCATGCCACAAGAGCCATTGATGCCATCCAGAGATTCATTGGCAGGATAGAGCTTGGAATGATACCACAGATCGTGGACACTGTCATTTACATAGAGAAAGGGTTTGTCGGGAAGATCCTGACAACACAGTATTCCGTGAAGGTCCCCCATGGAATGCGAGAGGAGGATCTCGCAAGGCCTGTGATAGAGGTGAAGGATTTCGATTCCGGAATCACCGTTTATGAGATCTACACCTTCGGGGAACAGATCGTTGTGGTGCCAGTGGGTGGCGAACACAAGAAGAGCTCTCTCCACAAGCTCGCGGAAGCACGCATAACCCAGGACATGAAGAAGATGCTGGGAACCAAGAAGGTCAATGTCAGAATGACAAGCGACGGGCGGGTCAAGATACAGGTGTCGGAAGAAAACCTTCCCAGGGTAATTGGCAGGAAAGGTGCAATCGTCAATGAACTGGAGAAGAAATACGGCCTGAAGATTGACGTGGAGCCCTTTGGTGACGGTGAAGAGCCTGAACGCGGGGTTGCCGACGTCGATATCAAGAACAGGATCATATACCTCTCCGTGGGGCAGCCCAACAGCGAAGTGAAATTCTATGTGGACAATATACTCATACTGCAGGCCAAGAGTTCCGCCAAGGGCATCGTGAGAATAAAGGTGGCCAGCGACACGGGTGCTGCAATCTACAAATACATAAAAAAAGGGAAGAATATAGAATTCAGCTTGCCTGAAGAATGATCAGGAAGCTGTCAGATATTCGTATATCAGCCTAACGCCGAATCCCGTGGCCCCATTGGGCAGGTACCCTGACTTCACAGTGTTTGCCTGTGTCCAGGCTGTCCCAGCTATATCAAGATGCGCCCATGGCCTGTCGTCAACAAAGTTCCTGAGGAAAGCCCCTGCGGTGAGCGAGCCTGCGGCTCTGCCGCCTGTATTCTTTATATCCGCGACCTTGCTCTTGATCTGGTCCATAATGTCCTGGTCAATGGGCATATGCCATATGTTTTCCCACGTCTTTGAGGAAGCTTTCACCAGTTGGGACACAAGCTCGTCATTGCTTCCCATTACGCCGGCTATATTGTTTCCCAGTGCTATGACACAGGCACCCGTAAGGGTTGCAAAATCAATCACCGCGTAGGGGTCAAACTTCTCAACACCATATGAGAGGCCATCCGCAAGGACAAGCCTGCCCTCTGCATCTGTCGAGAGTATTTCAGAGGTCTTGCCGTTGTAGTGCTTGAGGATATCCCCGGGCTTGTAAGCATTGCCGCCCGGGAGGTTCTCGGTCAGCGCCATTATTCCCACAACATGCTTGTTCAGCTTCAGGTCAGAGGCCAGCTTCATGATTCCCAGAACTGCAGAAGCCCCACACTTGTCAAACTTCATCTCCTCCATCCCGGCCGCGGGCTTGATTGAAATTCCTCCACTGTCAAAAGTTATGCCTTTCCCCACAAGCAGCAACGGCTTCTGGTCCTTGGGGCCGTATTCCATTATGACCATCTTTGCCGGTTCCTTTGCCGCCCTTGAGACCCCCTCTATTCCGCCCATGCCGAGCTTTATGAAGTCTTCCCTTCCCAGGGCAGTGACACTGAGTCCCGGTATTTCCCTGGCCTTCTCCTCAAACAGGGTCGGGGTCCCTCTTGAAGGGGGCATGTTGGCAACATCCCTTGTGAGATTGGTTGCGTCTGCGACCACCGACGCCTTCTCGAGAACCTGGGGAGATTCCTTGGTGGAAACAATTACAGACCTGACCTGGTTTCCTTCCTTGGTCTCCCTGAAAGTGTCGAATGAATAAAGGGCGAGTTTCAGTGTGTATACTGAATCGAAGGCCTCGCCATCAACTGCGCCAGGCAGCAGAACCAGGACGTCTTCGACCTCGGATTTCCTCAGTTTCTGGTATGCAGCCGAATAGGATCTCCTGAATGTCTCAAGAGTGTACTCATCCTTCTTTCCCAGCCCCGTGAAGATATAGGGCACCCCATTCTCATAGGTGGTGAAAACCTGTTTGGCCTTTCCCTTGAAGCCGGCTTTCCTGGCATAGCCCGGAATCTCGCTCAAACCTGTGTAACTGGCAGTGCTTGCAGGTACATTATCCTCGAAGAATGGAACAATGGCCACATCAGCCTTTGCCTCCCTCTCATTTCCTGATATCACTGAAAATTGCATACCTGCATAAGCCTTGGAAATTCATTAAGTTTTCACAATCTCCTGTTTCCGATCCGGATTGATGATTCACAACATGTTTATCCAATAAATGGATAGGAGTTGAGTATGAAATGCTCAAGATGTGCCGCAGATGCTGTTTATGAAGCAAAGTACAGCGGGGAAATGCTGTGCGGCAGCCATCTTGTTGAATCAGTGGAAAAGAGGATAAGGAAGGAGATACGTGAACAGATCCAGTTTCATCCAGACGGAACAAGAATTGCCGTGGCAACTTCTGGGGGAAAGGACAGTTCGGCCACGCTTGTCTCCCTCCACAATATTCTTGGGAGCAGAAGGGACGTAACAATATCCGCGTTCACAATAGATGAAGGAATTGCAGGGTACCGGGACAGCGGGCTGGAGAATGCGAAATCACTATGCGCCGAACTGGGCATTGAGCACTCAGTTCTTTCGTTCAGGGATGTTTACGGGACAACCATGGATGAGGTGGTGGAAAATGACAGTGAAATTATTCCCTGCTCACGATGCGGCCCCATGAGAAGGCAGCTCATGAACAAGGAGAGCCTGAACCTGGATGCTGATTATGTTGCGCTTGGCATCAATCTCGATGATTATGCACAGTCAATCATGATGAATGTGGCACGGGGGGACGTGGAAAGAATGGCCAGGATGGCCCCGCATTCCAGGGAAAAGGATGGGCTTGTCAGGAGGATTCTCCCGTTGAGGAGAATACCGGAAAAGGAAGTTGTGCTATACGCTTTGCTCAAGGGCATAAATTTCGATTCCTCATGGTGCCCATATTATTCAAAAGCACAGAGAAACACTTTCAGGGAAATTGTTGAGACCCTTGAGGAAAGGACGCCCGGGGCATCCTTCTCCATCCTTAATTTTCTGGATGGCATCCGGCCCTCCCTGGAGATGAAATTCGGCGAAATCCACCTCAACAGATGCAGGGTATGCGGCCAGCCCACTTCAAGGGAAGTCTGCGCAACTTGCGCATCGTGAATCCAAACAAGGTTCATCCTGCAGGTTCACCAAGCGCTGCGAAATATTTATTATGACTGCGCCAATTTTGTGCAACCCGCACAAACCGATTTCAGCGGTTCCTGAGGGGCTGTAGCTTAGCATGGTTGGAGCACCCGGCTGATAACCGGGAGGTCACCGGTTCAAATCCGGTCAGCCCCATCTTCCAACTCTTGTAAACACGTGCATGTCAAACGGCATGAAAATCATGTGAATGAGAACATTATCACCACAGTGCCAAGTGCAAAGAATGCAAAGGCAAGTATTCCCACAATGGCGCCCTGTACCTTGTAGCTGTTCAGAGGCCCTTCAGCATTCTTTCCGCTGGAAGCTCCATTTGCAGCAGGCTTATGAAACAGTGAAAAGACGGCCCATGCGTCAATTATTATGATTTCGTATATCTCCGTGGTGGCGGCGGAGGGGAAGTGGACAAGAAGTCCTCCAAGAGGCATGAGGAGGGCTATTATGATCGGGATCACGGACCCCCTGAAGTCGCGTTCCGGATAAGAGCCGATTCCCATGATGGTTATTGCAAACGCGGCCTGGACAAAGAACCAGGTTGAGACAAAGTCGTGGGGATAGGTGCCCCCGTGATAGTAGCCAATGAGGGCCAGAAATATGCCAGCGACAAACCAGAACGCGCCGCCAAAGACCTGCACCTTGTTGGTGGCCGTGGCAACAATGCCAAGGGCCATAAGCCATATTATGACCGATATTACGCCCAGCCCCACATTGTAAACCCAGGGGTACTGGGTGAATGATGGGTCGCCAAAACTGCTCAGTGCATCCTTTGTCAGTATCCACTGAGGGTTAAGAAGGTAACATGCGAGAAAGACAATCCATGGGACTATGACAAGTGCGCCGCCTGCATACCTTGTCAGTCCCCCTATGCGTTCACTGGCGCTAACCAATTGGCATCACTTCCATATAAAACAACAGGAATTATATAAAAATTCAGTCGGGTGAAGTCCCCCTGATCCTCCGTAAGAAGCATTCCTGCTGGTGGAGCCGGCCTGATATCTATTTCTGCCTGTAAAGCCACATGAGGATGTAACCGAAGACCAGGGAATCCCCCAGAATCTCAACTATATGGTACGGAATTATGGCGGCGGGCAATGGGGCACCTATGAGAGGGACAAGGCCGCCCACAACAAAAAGCATCATTGAGACAGTGATGTATGAGTAGAGCTTCTCGTACCGGAATGAAGCCATGAGAGGCAGCAGGACAGCGCCATAGATCAGCCCTCTGGCGATCTCCACCGGTATCATCACGGAAAATGAAGGAATCTTCAGTCCCATTGAAGGATCATTGTAGATGGGTGTCACGAAGGGGCTCACAAGCAATCCAAACAGGAAGTAGACTGCCAGAAATATGGGGCCCGTCAGCAGGACCCTCAGAACCCAGCCGGCCTTTGAACCCATGGAAAGCCTGGCCTTCAGGTTATCCCAGAGGTCGAATGACGGATGCGGCTGAAAATAAACAAAGGCGGTGGCAATGGCAGTGAGTATGGAGAACACAAGCGCGTATGCAAGGGAAAGTGCCATAGCTGTTGCGGTTGATGCAGCATCAGTGAAGAAGTAGCCCTCTACCAGGTTGTTCAGGAACATGATTACTAGAATCTCAATCCCAACCAGGAGAATCGCGTGGCTGAATTTCAGGTTCAGGCTGTTGGCCAGCCATATGAGGTAAGCTGAGAGCAGAACCGCAATGAGGATGTCCTCCTCTGTGGCCGTAATGGAGAAGCTGTATTCCAGGCCCCTCACCACAACCTGTATGATGATCATTGAAAAGATGAAAATAACAATCCTTCCCCAGGGGTAAATCCCTGGCTCGGAATACCTGTTCACCGGCTGTCCATCCTCCATAAGCCACCTCAGTTGAATATTTACAAGAGGGTATATAACCTAAGACCCTAGCATTGGGAGGAAAAGTGATTTCAGCTTGTTTCTGAAACAACTTTTAATAAAATACACAGCTAAGGGGAACGGTTAACCAAGATGATGAGGTCGTTCGACAGTAATCAGAAAAGGATGATTGGCGCGGTTGCGGTTATCGAAGTTCTAAGGATGTTCGGAATCTTCCTTGTTGTTCCTGTTTTCACACTTTACGGAAAACTCTTCTCCAACTCGGCACTGCTCATAGGAATTGCTTTTGGTTCCTACGGGCTTACAATGGCACTCTTTCAGGCCCCATTCGGAATACTCTCTGACAGGTTCGGGAGAAAGAACGTCATCATCCTGGGCATGATTCCCTACATTATTGGAAACTTCATTGCCTGGCATCCAGTGAACATCTTTGGGCTCATCATCGGAAGGCTGATCGCAGGTTCAGGCGCAGTCACCTCCTCGGGCATGGCAATGGTCCAGGAAAGCGTGCCCCCTGAAAGGAGAAACCTTGCAATGGCACTGCTGGGCATTCCCATCGGTTTTGCATTCATGGTTGGAATAGTACTTGGCCCCATCATATCTGGGAGGCTGGGCGCAGACACACTTTTCCTGATCTCAGCGCTTCTTGGATTAATATCCATCATACCCATGACCACAATCAGGTACCAAAAGCCCCAGTTCAAGGCAGAGGAAAGGAAGAAAGCGGGGAAGATAGAATTCAAGGCCGTGCTGGTTGGTGTCGTTGGGTTCCTGATGTCCCTTTACATGATCGTGTTCTTCTATTACCTGCCCCTCTACGGAACCAAGGCCTATGGGTCACATGGCTATGAGCTGCTTCTGCTGTGGCCTGTAGTGATAGGCGGGATCATAGCAGTAGCGTCCTCAGGCTTCGCTGACAGGGGAAAGACAACACTGTTCTCAATTATCGCCCTTGTGCTCATGCTTGTAAGCACACCCTTTGTATTCCTGGAGCCAGTTGCCACTGGGAACAGGGACTGGTTTTTCATTGGCACCATCTTATTCTTCGCGGGATTCTCGATTTATGAGATTGTGTTCACGCCGCTTGTTTCAAAGCTGTCGAAGAAGGAAAGTTATGGCGCAAACATCGGGATCTACAACACCATGCAATTCCTGGGCCAGTTCGTGGGAGGAGTTACGGGTGGTGTTCTCGTCACCCTGACGCTTGACTATAGCTCCATGCTCAGGACTTCCCTCACACTGGCTGTGCTCGTGCTCATCTCCCTAGGATTCCTGTACATCCCCACAAAATTCAGGGAGATCAGGAAACAGTCAGCTTCGTCGGAAGACTAGATCTTCCTCATGTAGACTTCCTTCACGGAATGGTCACTTTCCTTGTTCAGAATCAGGTGCGCATGAAACTTGGAAGGCTCTATGTTCTGCAGAAGATTGGGGCCATTTATCTCATCCCAGATGTCGCCGGCTGTCCTGACCGCATCTTCTACGCTCAGGTCCCCAAAATTCCTGAAGAATGACCTGTCATCCCTGAAGGCCGTCTCCCTGAAGATAAGGAACCTGTCGATGTACCATTTCTTTATGTCCTTCTCAAGCGCATCCACATATATTGAAAAATCAAAAAAGTCTGAGACAAGCAGTTCACTTGCTGGAGGCGCAGTGTCAGTCCTCCTGGTCTGGAGGACATTGAGGCCTTCGAGTATGAGGACATCCGGGTTCTGGACCGTCTGGAACTTCCCTGGAACAATATCGTAGATGAGGTGGGAGTAAAGGGGGATGTCAATCTTATCCTTGCCTGACTTGAGTTCATACAGGAACTTGATGAGGGCCTTAAGGTCGTAGCTTTCTGGGAACCCTTTCCTGTTCATCAGGCCACGTTCCTCCAGGACCTTGTTGGGATGCAGGAAACCATCTGTTGCTATGAGTTCCACCTTGGGGTTTTCAGGCCATCTTGATATGAGTGTCTCCAGGACCCTTGCGGTTGTGCTCTTGCCAACAGCAACGCTGCCGGCTATTCCTATCACGTATGGCACCTTGCGGCCGTTGGAGCCCAGGAATGTGCGCCTGGCATCATAGAGTCCCTTTGATGCTGAATAGTACAGGTTGAGAAGCCTGGAAAGCGGAAGGTAAACCTCTTCGATCTCGCTGATGGATATCCGTTCATTGATACCACGGATTGTGGCAAGGTCCTCTTCGTTGATTGTCATGGGTGTTGTATCCCTGAGCTTGCTCCATTCAGGTCGGGTGAATGATATGAATGGGGATACGGAACTGTCGTTTAGTGCTTTCAGCAATGCCTATCACTTAATACCTGCACTGGATCTTTGAATATTCCAGCACCTCTTTCTATGTCGGCAATTATTATAACTCTTTTTCCGGTTTCAGCCAAAAACACTATCATGCTTATCTACAAGAGAGGCATTTTTCATCATGCACAGGGTCTGTCCGCAGTGCCATTCGGACCGGATGATAGTTGATTTATTCCTCATAACCGGGAAATACACCTGCGTGGACTGTGGTTATGAGGGGGCTTTCATCTTCACCATGGATGATGAAAATTACCAGAGACTCCTGGATGAGGACGCCGAAAAGAGCGGAAATTCAGAATAAAACTGCATAAGTAAAAATACACCTGTTCTTGGGGACGCCTCCCCTCAAACAGGTCTTGGTCCACCTGTGGGAACGGGATCACATGTTGGAGGTTGCCTTCTTCATCTCATCTGCTGTGAAGGCCTTGAGTGTCTCCAGCCTTACATCGCCTGTCTGACCTGCCCTCACTGAGAATTTCATAGCCGCATCGTCATCCGGGAGATCCACTATCTCAATTGCATCATACCTTCCCAGTGTCATGTACATCCCCTTGTGCGTTCCGCCCAACTTTTTGAGGTAATCCATGACCTCCTCCCTGGTCTTCAGTGTCTTGCTTATGTCCTCCTTCCCTTTTTCTGTTATTTTCACCAACAATACATAGTGCCCCATATTCAAACTACAGATGTGCACGATAAATACATTTCCATGGTCCCGAAATTGCACCCAGAGAGGCATTGGATAAGCTTTTCAATTTTAGCCATCAAGTTAATACAGCCAGACTGGTTTTTTAAGTGAGCTGGGTCGTGGAAGTTATGGAGGAGCGTGTGGTCGAACTCGAAAAAAATTGCATTGAGATTGCGGATGTGGCCAAGAGATTTGGGGCAACTGAAGCTTTGAAAGGCCTTTCCATGAGTGTGAGATGCGGAGAAAGGGTGTCACTTCTCGGCCCGAACGGGGCGGGAAAGTCCACGACCCTGAAGATCATAGCGGGCCTGCTGAAGCAGGACACTGGGGAAGTTTTACTCAGGGGGCACACGCCGAACAGCATCGACGCAAAGAGACTCATAGGGTACCTGCCGGAAGACCCAAGCCCATACATCTCATTGTCTGTCCAGGAAAACCTGGAGTATATAGGCAGTATCCGGGGCACCAGGAACCTTTCTGACCGGATTGAATATCTGATGAACCTGCTGGACATTGGCAAATACAGGAAATTCAAGCCCAGTGCGCTTTCGAGGGGGAATCGCCAGAAGCTGGCCCTTGCACTGTCTCTCATCCATGAGCCCAAGATCATGATAATGGATGAGCCGCTGAACTACCTGGACATCCCATCCCAGGAAAGAGTTATAGCCATGCTGAAGGAACTTGATGCGACCTTCCTGGTGTCAACCCACATAATGTCCATAGCTGAACGGCTCACAGACCACGTGATCATGATTACCAGCGGACACCGCATCTGGAACGGCACCATTGAGGAATTGAGGGAGAAGGGCAGCAGGCAGGAGCCCATCGAGTCAATAGTGTCGAGGCTGATGTCAGATGCGCCGTAGCCTGCAGATGCTCCTGATAAGGACCAGATTCACATGGTACTATCTCCTCATTCTTGGGATGATTGCGGCATATTCCCTTTATGCAATCCCCTACCAGCTCTCAACCCAGATTTACTCTTTCGGAACACTTTATTTCACCGGCATTGTCGGAGTCTACTCAATTGTGTCTGCATACATGGGAGGAATAACGGTATCAAAATCAGATCAGGAATTCCTGCTTGTTTCACCGATACCCAGAAAGGACCTGATAACGGGGTTCCTGCTGGTTCAGGCCCTTGGGGCGGGCCTACTCCTGATTGCCGTGAGCATCTTTGCACTGACATTCCTGGACTATTCGCCTCTTGAGTTCGTATTTGCAGCCCTTAACCTTGCAGTTCTGGATGTGTTCCTCATGACCGTGGGCATCGCTTCATTCCAGTTCGCCCGAAAATGGCGGATCCTGATTGGTGCAGGAATTGCGGCATGGGTCCTGTCATTCTTCCTCAATTTCCCCCTTGCGCCACAGAACTTCATGATAGGGGCGCCTTACTATCCGCTCCTGCTCAGCACGCCCATAGCAGCACTGTCACTTTTTGGGGCAATCAGGTCACTCTCACACGACGACCTTCCAATCCGCGTCTCATCTTCAAAAGAATCCAAGACCACATACAGATCCACTGTGAGCTACCTCAGGTACTCTCCCAGAAGGGCGGTTTTCATGAACGGGCTGACCAATCTCTCCTACAGCACAAACTCACTCCAGGCAGGAGGTATCAGGACAAGAACCACCAAGATAAGCATACGCACTTACTACATCATCATAGTGATCATTGCCGTTGCTTATGCGTCACTTGCCTACCTCCTGATCCCATATGGGATACAGGACGTGGGGTTCAATCTCGTGGTGCTATTTGGTGCACTTTACGCAGGAGTGATCCCCCAGTTCATGTTCAACTCCGGCGTGATCACCTATGAGAGGGCCTGGCTTTCATTCACCTCCATGGAGCCATGGAGGTACATTTCAATCATAATAGGCTCAAAGGTTTTCCAGTCTATGCTGACCAGCATTCCCTTCATAGTGGTAAGCCTGGTTGACTATATGTTGGGCGTCCTGAACACAATTGAGTCCATTCTTGTATTCCTGGTGCTCGATCCGCTTCTCATAGGCCTCTACCTCTTCATCAACTTCTCTGTCAGCAGTTACCAGGTTACGGATGAGGGGTACATCAGCGCACGGATGGGTGCATCTCAGTTCATCCCTGCCCTGCCGCTGATCCTGTTCACCATGGTGGTGATGATTGCAATCCTTGTTCCCATACTCATAGTATTCACCTCTCTGGCAAGCGGACTCATTCTGCTGTATGCAGTGACCAGGAGGAACTACTGGGAGAGAAGGCTCTACAGGCTCGTGGAGAAAGGATATACCTAGTTTGCGGAGAGTTTTGCCCAGAGGGTTTTCAAAATCTTTTCTCTTTTATCCGGAGGGAAGAAATAGACTGATTCTTCTTAGTTCCTCCAGCTCCGGGCCATACCATTCTTTACGATGATCATGGTTCTGGAGTGCGTTTCTTCCTCCCCTCGCCTAGAATAATCAAACTCCACTTCACATATAAGCCTCAAAAATGGTTCGCACGCCAGGTACAGTCTCGGGAAGGGCCTCGGGATATTGGGAAATGCCCTGATTTTTTGGATGCTGCCGTTCAGGCAAAACCTTCGTGATATCCTTTGGTTACCAGCTTTTTCTGGGAAAACTGGTGCCATAGGGCATGAGCGGGTTGCCAGTCTATGGGAGAGGTCGTAAAACAGCTATTTTGCCGGCGCATACCGAGATTTAGGGTATCCTAATTTATTAGCTCATAGTTTTAAATAAAAATTGCTTTTTTGCCTAGCCATGCAAGAGAAGGTATTCTATGCATTAGTTGTAGCCATAGTACTGATAGGAGGAATTGGCGTAGGTGTAGCTTATTATCACGCACCAGCCGTACAGCCTCAGAACACATCCACGGCACAGACCCCATATCACCTGACACTGGTTATAACCACGAACAACTTCTTCAATTCGACCACAGACCAGCCAGCATTTTACGTACTTGAGAACGGAACACTGCACTCATCAGCCACGATAAACCTGCCAGTTAACAGGCTCATAAACCTGACAATCATAAACTATGATGACGGTGGAGCGGCCCCGCTTGGGAACCCAGGCAGCCCGGACAACAGCTACTACAATGTAACTGGAACAGTTGGAGATGTGATGCACGTGGTGAATAACACCAATGTGAATTCTACGGCCACAAGCTCAGGAATAAACATCATTGGCGGAGATGTGGTCAACCACGTAGCCCAGGGAAATGCAGCCCACACATTCACCATACTGAATGGAAGCTCAACTCTGGTAAACCTGCCAGTGCCGCCATCATCCGTTGTCAGCGCACAGCTGGAACTCACGCATTCAGCGACATACACATGGCAGTGCGAAGCACCATGTGGCTCTGGCGTTGACGGTTGGGGACAGGCTATGGTAACTGCCGGTTGGATGACCGGATCTGTTGTCGTATCATAATCCCCAATTCTTTTTTCACAAAAGAGAGGTAGAATTATGAGCGATAAAGATGAAATGTTAGATGAGGACATACCCCAGGACCCTTCGAAACGGAACTTCCTGAAACTCATGTCGGTCCTTGCTGTTGGTGCAGCAGTTGTTGGTTCCGCAAGAGGCGTTCTTCAGAGCATGATTCCCCAGAGTTCGGGTGTTACTTCATTCCCAACACTGCTCCTGGTGGATTCTCAGAACAATCCCATCAAGACGTCTTCTCTCCAGGTAAACAGCCCCGATGTGGTTGTGTTTGACTACCCCCTGCAGGGCGACCCCACATTTCTGCTGAGACTGGGCGACAGCAGCAACAATGATGTGCCAGTGAAATCGGTCACTGTACCGGTTCCAGAGACGGGCAAGACCTTTCAGTCGCCACCAGGCGTTGGGCCGTACAGTTCAGTTGTTGCTGCAAATGCAATATGTGAACATCTGGGATGTGTGCCGCCCATGATACACTTCTATCCTCCCGGAACCACGATTCCTGGAAAGCCCGACTATTCGGGATCGAAGAATACTGGATTGATCCACTGCAATTGCCACGGCAGCACATATGATCCACAGAACGGGTTTGGCATTGTCACCACACCCACCAAGAAGCCATTGCCAAATGTCAAGCTCACTTATGACAGCTCGTCAGACTCATATTCTGTCGTGAGCATGGTTGGCCCCACCATATTCGGGAAATCCAGCGACCTTACCGGAGGGCAGCCACTGCCTTCAGCCACGCAGACTGTGGTTCAGAACCAGGGGACACCCACCAGTTAGGTGATAAATGATGATGAAAGACAAGATCGAAAAATCAGAAATGATAGGCATTTTCAATGACCCACAGCCAATCCCCCGCAAAGTGCCGGACTACATGAGGAAGAAGGGCGGAGCCTGGTACTGGACAGGCGCTATGATCATGGTAACATTCATGTACGAAGCGCTCACGGGACTTGTGATCCTGTTTTACTACCAGCCCGCTGCTGCTTATGACAGCACCATGAATTTTGTCAACAGCGTGCCATTTGGGTCCCTGATACTCACAACACACCTGTACGGGGCATATGCGATGATCATATTCATCTACATACACCTTCTCAGAAACCTTTTTGTGGGAGCTTACAAGAAACCCAGGAAGAACCAGTGGTTCACGGGGGTTCTCCTCCTTCTTCTCACACTTGGCGTTGGTTTTTTCGGCTACTCAATGAGCGGCGATGTCCTTTCTGCAGATGCAACAGACGTGGGAAGAGGAATTGCAGCTGCGGTACCGTATATTGGCGATTACCTGAAGAGGATGTTCTTCGGAAATGGGACCCCGCTTTCACTCTTCCACTGGATGCTGGGGTGGCACATAGTCATAGCAGCAGGAATCGGGCTTCTTTTTGCACTGCACTTCTTCATGTCTGAGAGGAACACAATAATGCCAAAGAGGAGCGAATCAAACTACACTGCACCTCTTGTGGACAAGGAGAAGCCGGATTACAAGCCATGGTTTCCATACAACCTGCTCTACATGGGTGAGATTTCACTGCTTGTTTTTGCTGTGATACTGATTATACCGTCCCTGCTGGCAGTGATTCCAAATGTTCCCGCACTTCTCGACCCATTCCCCCAGGTGGCTCCAAGCAGCCCACTGGCCTCTATGGTGCCGTCATATCCTCCATGGTTCCTGCTGTTCGTATACAAGGCCATGGACTTTGACATGATAGTGGACATAGGGCCATTCTGGGGTACAGTCATATTCGCAGGACTTCCCCTGATATACCTGTTCCTTGTTCCATATCTGGACACCAGCAAGTCGCTGAAGATCGTGGACAGGCCAATCACCCTGTCATTCGGGATAATGGGCGTGATCTACATGATCGGGCTGTCCATCTGGGGAGCATTGACACCGGGAGTGTCAATTCCGGACTGGCAGGTTCTACTGTTCTTCTTCGGAATAGGCATCATAGTGCTGGGGCTTGTCCACCTGCTTGTGAAATTCATCAAGGAGGACAAAATAAGAATCTACCAGCCTGAGAAGCTGTTTGTCATATTGGCCCTTCTGGGTTTCTCCGCTTTTGGAACAGGAACACTGATTGTTTCTTCCATAGTGGGAGGATACAACCTGTATCAGGTCCCCGAGATACTGCTGGCAATGATAACTGCTCTCCTCGCAGTGGCAGCATTGTGGCAGATATACTTCGCCTCGCCTGACAGGAAACCCAGTTCAGCCCCGCTATCGACGAAGGTGTATATTTCAATCGCGGCACTTCTTACAGCGGCTGCAATTGCAATACTTTTCATCATATCGGGGCTCAACCCGACCTCTCCCTCCAACAATGCAGGATACGGTTTTGGCCTCGGCCTGATCTTCCTCGTCGGTGGAGTGCTGATGAAGATATACAGGGCAGCAGAATATGGAGAGTGAAAACTCTTCACCTCAATTTTTTTAGAACCCGAACTTCCCACAAATCATTTTAAGTCTCAGTTTCCTAAGGTAAACCGGTGCAGTTTTGACGCTTGCTGCAAACCTGATCCAGACAGGCTGACGAAAGATGTACAGGAACAATAACGCGAAAGGAAAGCCATTGAAGGAAATTTCTGGCAATGCTTCAATCGCAGCCATCGCCACCGTTGTGTCTACTTTTGTCTATTTCATCATTGGGATATCCAATCGTGACATAGTCATAATCAGTGATTTCTCCAGGATGCACTATGTTGCCATTGCCTTCATCCTGGTATTCCCGATTATTTCCATATTGGTGCCGGAACGTTTTCACCCGCTGGGGTTCTACATGAAATCCGTATCCCTCCTCATATTCCTGGGACTGGTTTTTACCGCAGTGCACAGCGTATCCCTCTTCTCGATTTCACTTGCGCCATTCCTGTCTTACTCATTCCTCTGGTGGTACTCCTCCAGCGATGTCCGCCTGGAACTGAAGAAGCTTGTCACTTTTTCGCTTGCGATGACCTTCATGAATCTGGCGTCGAGCATGTTCCATGTTGGCCCAGAACCGTCATTTTACCCTGCGACCTTCGCTTCAGTAAGTGAAGCATACGTGTTCTCCCCAAATGGAGTCCCATATCTCCTGGAAGGAGGTGTGGCATTCATAACCCCCTACATTCAGGGAGTCTTCAGCCCTTTGAGCTTTGTGATTTTCACCACTATTTCCGCCCTCCTCACGGAGAACTATTTTGGGATATTCTCAGTTCTGAGGAGAGGCAATGGTGAAACCAGGGTCAGCGGCGCTGCCTATGGGGCAGTCAGCCTCCTGAGCTGCCAGTGTGAGGGAGGCATTTCCCTTCTTCCAACAATGGCATACCTGGTCATCACCATCGCAATGATTCCCATTCTGGCGGAGAGCCTTGGACTGCTTCTCCTGACAAACCTGCTCATCAGGCGTTACTACCTGAATGGCAGGAAGGTCAAGCTTCTTGGTAACCTGAGCAGTCCAGAAAACAAGGCTCCGGGATATGCGATGGCAGCGATCCTCTTCCTTGCCACTCCACTGGTTGAGACCGCTGGAATTTATTTCGGGATGATTACCAATGTCTTCTTTTTCTTCGGCATTGGCATCCTCATGACAGTCTCAGCGTATTATGAAGTGGTGTTTATTGGGAATCTCATCGGGTACGGGAAAAGAATCAACCCTGCAATACTTGCAGTGATGTTCGTTGCTGCCTCCATTATAATGTTCATGTGGTACATCCCGCAATACACCACAATGGCAGTGAAACTTGTTTCTGTATTTCTTGTGATGAATCTCACAAGCCTCGCTGCTGGATTTTTCCTGGGAATCATAAGGCTGTCCTCTGGAAAAGCCACCGGACAATTGCTCGAGGAATTCATCACCCTTATGTTCGGGATGCCTCCAATCATTGTTTTCTACTTTTCTGCACTGGCCCAGGTACAGCTCTGGCCGGTTTTCAACATCACTCAACAGACAGAGTTCGGCCTTGTTGTGTGGGCCATAATCCTGCCATTCATGTGGCTCACCACCAACATCAGCCTCAATGATGCCTCTGAAAACTATGCTATGCCAATAATTCCGGATAGTAAGATTTCCGGATCCAGAAATTAAAAAGGGCCCCTATTCCACCAAGAATAAGTTCAACACGCTGGGAGGGAGATTTGAACTCCCGATCTACAAGTAGAACAGGTTTTCCAGACCTGCGCCCTACCAGGCTAGGCTATCCCAGCTCTTCTCTCCCCAATCGGTACGAATTATATAACTCTTTGATGGGCCGGCGTTTATTTGATGTGATCAAACACAGGAACTGAGAGTGTACGTGCAATTCCCTCCATGCCTTTCAGGCGCCCCAGAACCATGTCGGAAAGTTCCTTCATGTTCCTGGTCACTGCAAGCAGAATCAGGTCAAAATTGCCTGCCACAACCGACGCCGATATGACGTTGTCCATTTTGGACAGGTTCCTGCAGAGTTCCCTCTGGCTTATGACCGACTTGAAGTCATATTCAATTAGGATATAGGCCATAATCGAAAAACCAAGTTTCTCATAATCCAGATCGACAGTATATTTCTGTATGTAACCATCTTTTCTAAGCCTCTCCATTCTCTCAAAAACAGTGGCCCTGGGGATCTCAAGCTTGGAAGAAATCTCTGATATTTTGTCCCTGCCATGGTCCTGCAAGTGAGTTAGGATTTGGATGTCCTTTTTATCGAGTTTCCCTTGCACAGATGATAAAAAGTTCAAAGGTATATAAATTAACGTTTACATTATGACATAAAGTAGTAATAATGCTTAAATAGGACTTTAATAAACATTCGGAAAAATAAAACGCCGGGGGGGAGATTTGAACTCCCGAGCTACAAGAGCAATAGATCTCGAGTCTATCGCCTTACCGGGCTAGGCTACCCCGGCCGGGTATTTCGATGGAAAGGATGCACATTAATCTTTTTCAGAAAACCATAATTTGCAGGAATCAAAAATTTGGAATCAAAAATCGGATGAGGCCTCATTCTCACACGTGAAGTGAAGAGTTGCCCCAGTCCTAGCCAATGACTTGAGGCCTGACTTTACTGCTTGAACTTGTTGTGTTCCTTCATCATGCATCGGTCCATCACAACAAGTGACCCATTCTTTTTTGCAAGATCAGCTGCATCGGAATTCACCACACCTTCCTGAAGCCACACAACTGACGGCGATATCTTGACCGCCTCCTCAACCACTGAAAGTGCTGCATCAGGCTTTCGGAATACATCAACAATATCCACCTTCTTCTCTGAGGGTATGTCCAGAAGCGAACTGTAGGCGGGCTGGCCGTCCCATGTTTCGAGCACAGGATTCACCGGGAGAATCTCATACCCTGCTTCCTTCAGATACTTGGCCACCCTGTAGCTGTCTCTCTCGGGCTTTGCGGATATTCCAACTACCGCAACTGTTTTTGAGTCCTTCAGTATCTGTGGTATCCTTTCCTCATCGTAACCTGCCATGCATCAAAAATGCACATTTGGATTATAAATGTTGATCGGCTGTATGAGTCAACCTATATATACGTTGAAAAATTACTCACATTCCATGCCTATGATGTTTTGTCCCAACTGCGGTTCACTTATGTCCCCCCGGGGCGGAAAACTTGTTTGCGGAAGTTGCGGTTATTCTGAAGCTCCAACGGACATGAAATCAGGCCAGATCGAGTACAAGAGCGTTGCCAAGGAAGTTATAATGGTCAAGGAAGAGAAGAATGCCGAACCACTTGACTCTGATGCCGTTTGCCCCAAGTGCAGGCACCAGGGGGCATACTATCTCCTGAAGCAGACAAGATCTGCGGATGAGCCTGAAACCAAGTTCTACACCTGCGAATCCTGCGGTCACAGATGGAGAGAATATTGAGGGCCAGCCACATAGGTTAAAATCGCATGATTATATTGTGGTACAATGGTTCTTGAAGGACTCGCAGGCTCGCTTCGTGAAACCCTGAGGAAGATCTCTCGTTCAAGTTATATTGACAGGGAAACCATCAAGGAAGTTGCAAGGGATGTGCAGAGGGCACTCTTGAAGTCCGATGTCAACGTCAAGCTTGTTATGGCACTTTCTTCAACCCTGGAACAGAGGGCAAATGAGGAAGAGCCGCCTGCCGGGATGACCGCACAGGACTACCTTATCAAAATCGTTTATGAGGAGCTTCTCAAGATTCTTGGAGAAGACTCCAAGCTGACGCTTAAAGAACAGAACATCATGCTGGTTGGACTTTATGGGCAGGGGAAGACAACTTCTGCGGGAAAACTGGCCAAGTTCTTCCACAGGAAGGGGCTCAGTGTTGGTGTCATCGCTGCAGATGTCCACAGGGCAGGTGCATATGACCAGCTGGAACAGCTTGCCAAGAAGCTAAACGTTCCATTTTATGGCGAGAAGGGGGAGAAAGACCCTGTCAGAATCATAAAGAACGGAATCAAGGAGCTTGAAGACCTCAAGGTGAAGATCATAGATACCAGCGGCAGGGATTCACTGGATGACGAACTGCTCACTGAGATAAAGGACATAAAGAAATCATTTGACCCGGATGAAGTCCTCCTCGTGATAGATGCAACAGTTGGGCAGCAGGCGGGGCCACAGGCAAGGACCATGAACGAGGCTGTTGGAATAACCGGTGTGGTCCTGACAAAGATGGACGGAACCGGAAAGGGGGGAGGAGCACTCAGTGCGGTTTCCGACATAAAGGCACCCGTTTATTTCATTGGAACCGGTGAGCATCCTGACGACCTGGAAATTTTCAATTCAAAGAAATTCCTTTCAAGGCTTCTGGGCCTTGGAGACCTTGAATCACTTCTGGAAGCATTCAAGGAAACAAACATAACCGAAGAGGAAGCGGAAGAGTCAATGAACAAGCTCATGTCCGGCAAGTTCAATCTCAAGGACATGTATGAGATCTGGGAGAAATTCGCGCAGCCCGGGATCATGAGGAAGATGTTCGATTCACTGCCGCTGGCAAAGATGCCCGGGGGCAACAAGATTGATCCCAATGCCATTGAGAACGCGCAGGACAAGCTGGGCCATTACAGAATCATCATGGACTCTATGACTTTCTATGAGCTGGAGAACCCCGATGAGATCAATGCAAAGAGAATTGCCAGGATTTCCAGAGGATCGGGCAAGGACGAAACTGAGATAAGGGGGCTCCTCAGGGAATTTAAGGCCATGAAGAAAAACCTCAAGGCAATGAAGGGAAACAGGGGATTCAAGAAGATGATGAGGAACCAGATCAGATCTGGCAACTTCGGCTTAGACGATATAGAGGGTATGGAACAGTAGCATTTTCACAGCATTTCCTCGAGTTCAGAATCATTCAGCCCTGTCTTTCTGAAAATTTCTTCAGCCGATATTTCTGCCAATTCAAAGCCAGAGAGATAGGTGAAAAACTTCGAAATCTTTTCATCTGATGACCTGAGCAGGCTTTCGGCGAGTTTGCGGCCGCATTCCATTTCCCCCAGCATTATCTCCCCAACCCTCCTCGCATAAGTTGCTGAAGCATCTCCTTGAGGATCCTCGAGGATTGCCTCCGCAGCAATCCTCCCAGACATAAACGCTTCCCTGAATCCAGTACGGAAGAATGGATTGTATAATCCTGAATTTGACCCTGTCTTGATGACCCTGCCATGCCCCGGGTTGAATTTATCGGGAAAGGCCCTGGAAATTGTTCCCGTCAGAATCTGGCCGCCACCCGTGCTTTCATCGGGAAATTTGCCATCGGGTGATTCCGTAACTGAATTTCGTTCGCCTGGATAGCGCCCTATCGAAGAAGAAAATACGCCTCCTGGCCAGAGGACAGCCTCGTCGTCCTTCACCTCTCGGGTTATTCTTCTACCGTACCTGTAGCTGAAGCATTTTGAATTGCCATTTTCGCTGCAGGTTTCCATTCCAGTGGCAATCACCAGTGCAGTTGATTTTACTTTCTTTTGCCTGCCCCCCTTCCTGTATGTTGATATGATGCCCCCATCTATCTCCTCAAAGCCTGTCAGTTCAGCCCTTATCTGAAGCCTTGCTCCCTTGAGCAATGCGAGCGATGCCAGTTCCTTGTCGAGCCTGTCTCTTTCAACAACTGAGTTGAATGCATCCCCGTCCCCAAATGCGGGAACCATTCTGAATGCGCCATTTACGGAATGTGCCCTGACACGCAAAGAATCCAGTCGCCTGATAATGATTCTGGGGTCAGCCTGCAATGCTTCCATTTCTGGAAATGACATATTGACCATGTCTGCACATATTACAGGGGAGCCAATCTCCATCTTTTTTTCCAGCATCAGAACACTCATGCCAGAATCAGAAAGGCCCATCGCTGTGGCTGATGCTGCCGGCCCTGCTCCCGCAATGAGCACATCAACTGTTTCAGTCTCATCAGCACCAGTCATTGCAAATAGATCCCTGTCTGTGTTACCAGAAATGGAATGGGTTTCTTAAATTATGACCTTTCAACTTGAAAAGTGTACACCCCAATCACGCTTCAAGATCGAAGCTTTGTTGTCAAACCTTCCAAACTTGACCGTTGACAAACTGATAGTGACTATATTGAACATAACTGTGCAGAGCGCCCTTCGCTAAACAATGTTTAAATATGGTCGTTTATACAGAGAATGTAGTGTAGATTCCCATGAAAAACGGTGGAGAATACGATATAATTGTTGCCGGTGCAGGGCTTGCAGGTTCGTTAGCCGCAGCCTCAGCAGCAAGAAAAGGAAAGCGCGTATTATTGCTTGACAGGAACCCGGAAGCAGAAGTTGGAAAGAAGACAGTCTGGGGATGGACATGCGGAGACGCGGTCGCAGGTTCCCACATAGACTTCGTTGAAAATAAACTTGGCGTTAAATTTGGAGAACCGGAGCTGGACAGGAGAGTGGACGGAGTTTACGCACTTTCACCCGATCTCAAAACAAAATTCAAGTTCGAGGGAAGAGGATACACTCTCGACAGGCCCTCATTTGAGGCAAAACTCCTGCAGATTGCAAAGGAAGCCGGTCCCGAGTATATCAGTGAATTTGAAGTCCAGGGGCCGCTTATTGAAGACAAGAAAGTAGTGGGCATCTACGGAAGGGACAAGAACAAGGAAGAGTTCGAATACAGGGCCAAGGTCGTGATAGATGCGCTGGGAATTTCCACTGTGATCAGGCGAAACCTCCCCGAGAACCCGTTCGTGGACAGGGTGGTTGACACAGATGATGTTGAATCCACTGGCAGGTACATTTATGAGTTCGAACTCAAAGGTGACGACCTTTCATACTTCGACCCTGACAACGCACTGATCCATCTCAACAACATGATGGCCCCAGGCGGATACGGCTGGGTCTTTCCCAAGAGCGGCAACCGCGTGAACGTTGGCCTTGGAGTCCAGAAGAAGAGCCTTGACATAAGGAACCAGAAGCTGGGCAAGAAGGACAACCTGCAGACACTTATAGATGAGTATGTGAAGTGGAACCCTCTCTTCAAGAACCTGAAGCTGTGGAACAAGAACAACAACGGCAAGGGAATATGGTCAGTTGCTGTGAGGAGAAACATGGAGAGCCTTGTTTATGACGGTTACATGGGTGCCGGAGATTCCATGGTAATGCCGAACCCAATCAGCGCTGGTGGCATAGGGCCCGCACTTATTTCCGGGATCCTTGCCGGCGAGAATGCGGCAGATGCGGTGGAGGCAAACGACACCTCTACCAAGGGGCTCTGGAAATATAACACAGACTACAATAACGCTTATGGAAAGAAGATGGCAGGCATGGAAGTCTTCAGGATTTACCTGCAGTCGCTGAACAACGACATTCTGAACTACGGCATGAGGTCATTCCTCACAACGAAAGAAGCTTCAGACTTCACACTTGGACTTGTGCCCGAGTTGAGCATAGCATCCAAGTTCAAGATGGTCCTCAAGGGCGCCAGGAATATCACTGCCTTCAAGAACCTTGTCTACGTCATAGGCAAGATGAAGGAAATGAATGCCCACTATGAGAAATACCCAGACTCGCCGGACACTTTCATACCCTTCAAGCAGAAAGTTGTTGAAACCATAGAAGACGCAAAGAGAAGATTTCCGTCTTCACCAATTTAATTTTTGATTGGACTTTTTGCCATTTTTCTCAAATTATTTCTTGCGTTGCATGAAAGCAAATTTTTCAGCAATCCAAGCTCAATTGAAAACTATAATAGTATTGATTGATTTTATTATTTATGAGACCACATATTCCAAAGTTTTTCGCAGGGATCTCTGCAATAATATCTGGAGTGCTGCTGAATCTCTATGCGATAGTGCCTCACTACACCATACAGGCATATGACAACAGTGTATTGTCTGAAATGGCCTCAACTGGTGCCAGGGTGAACCCGGGAGGGCCTGTTCTGTTGGCTATTCCCCCGATCAACTATACAATGATAGCGGCGGGTTGTGTCCTGATTACAATAGGGATATTGCTCTTGCTCACAGCATTTTCACGAAAGGGAAAGTCCCCCAGAACCATATCACATTAATCCAGTTGTCTGCTCGAAGATAATCTGAGTTATTTTCCAGTTTTTTTCCCTTTCTTAAGGCCCTTTGCATAGAACTCACAGAACTCAGATATGCTGCATTCTTCACATCTGGGGCCAATGGGCTTGCATATCTTCTTCCCGAATTCCACCAGCATTGGATTGAACCCCAGCCAGTATTCTTCCGGAATTATCTTTACAAGCCTTGCCTCTGTGTCGTCCGGATTCTTGGTCTTGGCCCAGCCAATCCTGTTGGCGATCCTGTGCACATGTGTGTCTACAGCAATGGCGGGCTTCCTGAATGCATCGGCCAGCACAACATTGGCCGTTTTCCTTCCCACACCGGGTATGGTGGTCAGGTCATCGATGTTGTCGGGGACATTTCCGGAGAACTTTTCCTCTATGATCCTGGCAGCGTTGATGACCCTTTCCGCCTTGACCTTGGCAAAGCCGACCTTGGCTATAAGCGAAAGCACCTCATCATATTCAGCAGCCGAAAGGCCCTTAGAATCGGAATACCGATTGTGAAGGTTCCTGGCGGCTTTGTCTGTTACCTCATCCTTTGTCCTGTGTGACATTATTGTTGTGATGAGCACCCAGAACGGATCACTGAATTCGAAGTGGTGGTCCGGGCTCTGGACCTTTACCCTTTCATATACTTTTGGAAAAGTCTCCCTTGCGGTGCTGAGTTTCATCACAATTCACCAGTATTCCCTGAGTTCCCTGTAGTCCGTTTTCACGGTGGCCCTCATGGAGTCCACCATAGCCTGAGCCAGTTTAATGTTTGTTATGAGAGGTATGTTCTTCCTGATTGCGAGCCGCCTGATCTGATGCCCGTCCTTGATTGCGCCAGACATGGAGTTAGGGGTGTTTATTATGAGTGAGGGTTTCCTGCTTTCAATATATTCATCTATTCTTGGCTCCCTCA
Organism: Thermoplasmataceae archaeon; assembly: GCA_046703545.1. Lineage (GTDB taxonomy): Archaea > Thermoplasmatota > Thermoplasmata > Thermoplasmatales > Thermoplasmataceae > JAJZOM01. The sequence goes on from JBJKSX010000059.1 coordinate 44,232, forward strand.
CATCCTCCATCTTGTAAATTGTTGTGGATTCTATTCCAGACTCGGCCAGTGCATGCCTTGTTCCGGGAGTGGCTGAAATGGTGTTTCCCCGTGAGTGCAGATATTCAGCTATGTCCACGATCATGGGCTTATCCTTCTCGCTCACTGAAAGAAGAATCTCGCCCCTTTCATTGTTGACTTCCACGTTCATGAAGTGAAGCGCCTTGAGAAGTGCCTCCCCAAGTGTGTACCCGGCTGCCATTCCCTCACCGGTGGACTTCATTTCAGGGCCAAGAATGGCGTCCAGGTCCAGGAACCTCTTGAAAGGGAATGCGGGGACCTTGACAAAGTAATTTTTTGGCTGCACTTCCTCGGCATCGAGAGTGCCATCGAGCATTGCTTCAATGCCGACTGAGATCCAGTCCTTTCCTGTGGCCTTGCTCACGAATGGCAGTGACCTGCTTGCCCGGGAATTGAGCTCTATGACAAACATATCGTCCCCCTTAACTGCAAGCTGCAGGTTGGAGAAGCCTGAAAGGGAGTACTTCTCTGTGAAGGAGTTCACCAGCTCCACTATCCTTTCGTGTATTCCCCTTTCCGGGAATTCCGGCCCCATCACCATTGTGGCATCTCCGGAGTGGGTGCCCGCTTCCTCTATGTGGACACAAATGCCGCCTATCACAGCCCTGCTGCCATTGGAAACGAAATCAACGTCTATTTCTGTGGCGTCCTCAACATACCTGCTCAGGAGAACGGGATAATCAGGCCTTTCCTGAAGCAGGGCGGCTACCCTGTCATAAACCTCTTCCCTCTCATTGATTATGTCCATTGCCCTGCCGCCTATTATGAAGCTGCTCCGCACAATTACGGGCAGAGGCGTTCTCTCAATGGCGTTGATGGCTTCCTGGAGGTTTGAGACTGTGACAAATTCAGGCTGCCTTATCCCATATTCCCTGAGGGCTTCTGCGAACTTCTTTCTATCTTCAATTGCCTCTATGCTGTCAGGCTTTGTCCCCAGGAAAATCTCTGGGCCAAACACTTCCTTCAGTTCCATGGCGAGATTCTGCCCTGTCTGGCCCGAAAACTGGATAATGATCCTGCAGGGGGATTCCCTCATGATGATGTTTGAAATGTGCTCCAGGGTCAGCGGTTCAAAGTAGAGGGTGTCCGAGACATCAAAATCAGTGGATACTGTTTCCGGGTTGCAGTTCACCATGACAGTCCTGTACCCCTCCTTCCTGAGCTTCAGTACAGCCTTGACTGCCCCGTAATCAAATTCCAGGCCCTGTGATATCCTGTTCGGGCCCGAGCCCATTACGATGACTGTTGGGACCTCGTTGTTCTGGCTCAGGAATTCTGTTTCCATGTCGTATGTGGAATACAGGTAGGGCGTTTCTGCGTTGAATTCGCCGGAACATGTGTCTATGGCCTTGAAGACCGGCCTTATTTTGAGCTCCTTCCTTTTTTTGAGTATGTCCACCTGGGAGATACCGGTAAAGGAGGAAATTATTGAATCCGGAATCCCCATTTCCTTGAGTTCCCTGAGGTTCTCCGGCATGACCCCTCTCCTTAGCTCGGAGATGCGGTCTGTCACGTTCTTCAGCTTCTCTATGAAATAAATGGCATAGCCTGACGTTGCCCTGATCCTTTCAGTGCCCCATTTCCTGAGCAGTGACTCCACAATGGCGTAGACCCTGAGATCTGAAGGCACCTTGATGAGTTGCTCCAGATCGCTGTCATTTTGACTGAGCCTCAGGTTCCTCGATTCCGCCGTTTCAAGTGAAGCCAGGGCCTTGAAGAATGCTTCCTCAAAAGTTCTCCCGATCCCCATGACTTCACCGATGGACTTCATCTGCACCCCGATCTTCCTCTCAACCTCGAATTTGTCAAAAGGCCACCTTGGTATCTTGACTGTAACATAGTCCAGGGATGGTTCATAGGCGGCATAGGTGTTCTTCGTGATGGGGTTTATAATTTCGGTGAGGTTGTATCCGACGGCTATCTTGCTGGAAGTCCTTGCAATGGGATATCCGCTTGCCTTTGAAGCAAGGGCTGAAGACCTTGAGGTCCTGGGGTTCACTTCAACAATGTAATATTCCTCTTTCTCCGGGTCAAGTGCAAACTGAATGTTGCATGCGCCCCTTATTCCCAAGGATGAAATCACCCTGATGGCTGAATCCCTGAGGAAGTGGTACTCCTGGTCACTCAAGGTCTGTGAAGGTGTTACAACAATGCTTTCACCGGTGTGGACGCCCATTGGGTCCAGGTTCTCCATGTTGCATATTGTTATGCAGTTACCCGCGTTGTCCCTGATGATCTCGTATTCAAGTTCCAGCAGCCCTTCAAGCGATTTCTCAAGTTCCAGGACCTCTTCAGGGTATATTCGGAAAAACTCATTTGCGAGGGTTTCCAGTTCCTCCATTGACCTCAGTATGTTCCCGCCAGAGCCCCCAAGAGAGAAGGATGTCCTGACAATGAGAGGATAGATGTCCAGTTTGGGGATTTCCACTCTGTAGTTCTCGATTGTCAGTCTTGCAGAAGGCGCAACTGGCTCTCCGATTTCAAGCATCAGCTTGTGGAATTTCTCCCTGTCCTCAGCAGTTTCAATTGCCTCCACAGGCGTACCTATTATCCTAAGGGAGTGTTTTTCTATGATTCCCCTTTTCTTCAGCTGGAGGGCAAGGTTCAGGGCTGTCTGGCCACCCATGGTGGGAAGAATTGAGTCAATTTTCTCCTTCAAGACTATTCTCTCAACCGCCTCAACGGAGATGGGCTCTATGTAGATCCTGTCTGCGATATTGTGGTCTGTCTGAATCGTTGCCGGGTTGGAGTTCAGCAGCACAACCTCAATTCCCTCTTCCTTCAGGGACAGGCAGGCCTGCGATCCAGCATAGTCAAACTCAGCAGCCTGGCCTATTACAACTGGGCCGGACCCAATGACAAGAACCTTCCTTATGCTCCTGTCCAGAGTCATGCCTGGCCCTCCAGGTTTTTCTTCACCATGTCAAAGAACCATCTTGAATCGTGTGGGCCTGGAGACGCTTCAGGGTGATACTGGACACTGAAAATGTCGAGCGTGCCATGCTTCACCATCTCCACACTCCTGTCATTAATGTCCCACTGCACCACCTCAAGCCCTGTGCTGCCAAGGCTGTCCGGATCCACGGCATATCCGTGGTTGTGGGAAGTGATGTATATTCTTTTCCCGTCCGTAACCGCATGATTCGAGCCACGATGCCCGAACTTCATCTTCACTGTTTTCCCACCCAGGGAAATTGATATGAGCTGGTGTCCGAGGCATACTCCATAGAGGGGGACCTTGCCCGACATTTCACTCAGGAAAGAAGTCACCTTGTACAGGGAACTGTGGGAGGGGTCCCCTGGGCCATTGGAGATGAATATCCCGTCGTAATTTCCCCTGATATTCTGAAAATCGACGTTGTATGGAACCACATGGAGGTTCGCCACTTTTGACATTTCCTGCACAAGGCTCCTTTTTGCACCCACATCTATGAAAAGAAGGTTTCTGTTGTGCCCCCTGTCCATCTGGTACTCCTTCCTGCAGGTCACTTTTGACACAACGTCCTCCGCCATTGGATCAGGGAAGTTTTCAGGGACCTCAGCATCTGATGAAATATAGGCCCTCATCACTCCCTTTTCCCTTATCTTTCTTACAAGGAGCCTTGTGTCCACCAGGTCTATGCCGGGGACATGGTTCTCTTCAAGCAGGCTGTTGAACTTCATCCAGCTGTCGTCTATCATAAGCTGGGCGTGGCCATCCCTTGTGACCACGCCGGACACCTGGACTTCTCCACTCTCAAAAGTTCCCTTCGAAAGTGGATAGTTGGCTATTGTGGGGCTCGCAAATGTCAGTATCTGATTCCTGTATGACGGGTCGGTGATGGATTCAAGGTATCCTGTCATGGATGTGGTGAACACTATTTCACCATAGGAATCTCCCAGATGCCCGAAAGCAACCCCGGACAGTACAGTGCCATCTTCCAGAATGAGGTATCTTTTCATCCCATCTCCTCCTGGCAATGGCCCTCCATTTTGTGTTTTACAGAATAAGGCTTCATTGAAATCAACGCATGTCTTGTTTTAAAAACAACTCTTGAAAATAGGCTACCCGGAATAATAATTCCCTCAATTCCGGTTCCCGTGTTAGGTTGCAAGAGTGTTCGGGCTTGATGATACATGAGTTAGATAAAACCGTTTTGTTCTGACAGACATTACAGGCAGATCCAAAATAAGGCACTTGGAGAAACAGGATCCTTCAGGGTTTGAATCTGCCTGCAGGCCTGATATTTCCCCTGTACACCAGGGTACCTTCTTCGAAGGAGAACCTTGGTATGAAGCACTCAACGCCATCCCTGAGCGCAAGCATGAATTCTTCTGCAAATGCAGGGTCGGTCTCCTCATTTGGTTGGAAGCTTTCAGCATCTTTCCTGAAAGTGAGGATCATTATGACTGCCCTTTTTCCTTCAAGGGCATGATTCCTCAGGAGTTCAAGGTGTTCCCTGCCCCTTTTTGTGGGCGCATCCGGGAAGGTTGCAATATTGCCTTTGAGCATTGTGCATCCCTTGACCTCAATGAGGGTGTCACCGTGGCGGAAGTCAATTCTGTGCCTGCCAACGCCCACTTCCCTCTCAACGTCAGCGGGAAGAAATGTGGACGCGACGGCAGAATGTATCCGGGTATCTGTGAGTATCCACTGCCCGGAATCAAGGGCTGCGGTGACCGAGTGGCTGGTTCTGACGCCGTTTGTTGGCCGGTAAAGCACACTGTTTCCAGGATAGATCAGCTCCTTGAGCCTCCCTGGGTCATGGAGGTGGCATTCAAGTGGGCCCTCCCCTGTCTGAACGTTCACTAGAAAACGGTTGGGCCTGTCTATGACTTTTCCTTCTAGAAGGTGTTCCCTGAAGGAGAATACCCTGAATCCCTCCTGAGGTACCAGAATCAATCTGCCTGCACTATGATGGCCCATCAATAAACTCCGTCCATCCACCGTTCAAGCAGTGGATTGGCGTCAAGCCTTACCCCCATCATACCTTGGAGGGGGAACTCATAAGCTCGTGCTGGCACTCAGGACATACTTTGTATCCCTGGTTTACCGGGCAATCACAGTCACATGTCGGCGTGCCTAGCTGAATTTTGCAAAAAGCGCTCATGAGTTACTGTATGGCGCCCGGGTATATGAAAATTCCAAGACAGAAAAAAATGGGTGAAACTAGTTCACAATACCCAGTTTCTTTCCTGCCTTCACGAACGCGTCCACCGCAAAGTCAATGTCTTCCCTTGAATGCACTGCAGAGGGCATCAGCCGGATTCTGGCAGTTCCCTGCGCAACTGTGGGGTACACGATGGGTGAAGCGAAGACCTTTTCCTCCGAATAAAGCATTCCACTGAGCTCCAGGGTCTTTTTCTCATCCCCCACCATGACTGGCGTGATGGGGGTCTTCGTGTTTCCGGTGTCAAAGCCGGCATCGTTCAGTTTCTTCCTGAGAAGGGCAGCATTGTCCCAGAGTTTCTTCAGGTAAGTGTCATCCCGCTCCATTATTTCAATGGCCTTCAGCACAGCTGCAGTGTCTCCGGGGTTAAGGCCACTGCTGAACAGGAATGGCCTGGCCTTCCTCTTCAGGTATTCAATGAGATCGGCAGAGCCGGCAACAAAGCCCCCCATTGAACCTATGGCCTTGGAGAATGTTCCCATTTCAACGTCAATTCTGCTGGAGACGTTGAAGTGGTCGCAGATGCCCCTTCCATGGTCTCCAAGCACACCTTCGCCATGGGCGTCATCCACATAGCTCATTGCTCCGTATTTCTCTGAAAGTTCAACTATCTCTGGAAGCGGGGCCAGATCCCCATCCATGCTGAACACTCCATCTGAAATGACCAGCGTTCTCCTGTTCTGGCCCTTGTTCTCCCTGAGCTTTACATCAAGGTCCTTCACGTCAAGGTGCTTGTACACCCCGCGCTTTGCGCCGCTGAGCCTAACTCCATCAATGATGCTTGCGTGGTTGAGCTCCTCGCTCAGGACAAAATCCTGCTTCCCCACAAGCTGAGGAATTGTTCCTGCATTGGCAAGAAGCCCACCCTGGTAGACAAGCGATGATTCCATGTGCTTGAATTTGGCGACCTTTTCCTCGAGCTTCTGGTGCAGGTCATTGGTTCCTGCAATGGACCTGACTGCTCCAGCCCCAACACCGAATTCCTCAATTGCGTCTATTGCAGCTTTCTTGACGTCCGGATGGTTCGCAAGGCCCAGATAATTGTTTGAACACATGTTCAGGACCCTGTTGCCTTCTATCTTGACCCAGGCTCCCTGTGGCGACTGCAAGATCTTGATGGGAACAAATCTCCCTGCCTCTTTCATTTCCTCTATTTCATCCTTAACCCACTGCAGAGAAGTCATATTAATCATGGTCAAATGCACAGAAAAGTTTTAAATTTCCGCTTTAAGGAAAAAATTGTGAAAAAGGGCGATAGCCTGAATCAAACAATGAAATTCAGGCGTTTATATAATCTCAGGTGTAAAGGGCTTGAGCAGGTTCATTTTGAAGGCCCTGTCGTAATAAAGGTCCAGTGCCTTTCTTCCCGCCTCGCCGAAGTCAATGGAGAGTGGGTTCACATACATCCTGATGAACTTCCTCTCCAGTTCCATGTCCTGGTACCTTGCGTATTTCAGCGAATATTTCACTGCATCATCCTCGTTTTCCATTGAGTACTTTATTGAGTTTTCAAAATCAGCCTTGTACTTCATTGCATTTTCCCTGCCAACTGATTTCTTGATTGCATTGAACCCCAATGGAATTGGCAGGTCCCCTGCATATTTCTTCCATTCATCGTAGAGATCGAGGACCTTGACCAGGCCCCTGTTCTGGAAAGTGAGCTGCTCATCATGTATCAGGATGCCTGCGTCTACCTCGCCCGAAAGAACTGCTTCAGGTATCTTGTCGAACCTGACTTCCCTGTATTCCTTTGCCTCTGGGGCAAACATTCTGTAAAGCAGGTAAGCAGAGGTGAATTTCCCTGGCACTGCCACCACAGCGTCCTTGAGGTCGACATTCTTTTTGGCCACCACTGCGGGGCCATAGCTTATTCCAAAACTCGCTCCGGAGGTTGTGAGGAAATACTTGTCGTGGACATTGGCATATCCGTTGGCAGATATTGCTGTGACATCGTATAACTCCTGGGGAGCCTCCTTGTTGAGCGTTTCAATGTCCTTGACGACCTGGTCGTACTCAAAAGCACATGGAATCTTCTTCTCGAACATTCCGTAAAACATGAACGAATCATCTGGATCAGGTGTATGGGCAATTACGAGTTTCATACAGGGAAATCGCTTCATTGATGATTTTCTTTTCCATTACATATTCAAAACATCATTACATAGATTCCTTGTGCGGGAAGGCCACTTTTATTATTCCTCATACTCCAAATAACCTATATTTCCATTGTCAACACATAAAATATAGGCTATTTCATTAAATAGTGTGTTGGAATCCTTTAGTTCTCTTGGGTGATCTCAATGGAAAAGATTCTAATTGCCTTTGGAGGGAATGCGCTTCTCAGAAATGGTGATGCCGGAACTTTCGATTCGCAGCTTGCGAGAGCAAGGGAGGCCTTCGCAAAGATATCCCCTATTATTTCCGACAACAATGTGATAATAACACACGGAAATGGCCCACAGGTTGGCAATATTCTGCTCCAGAATGAGATAGCTTCCTCACAGGTTACGCCTTTGCCTTTGCATTCCTGCGGATCCATGTCGCAGGGGCTCATTGGGGAAATCCTCCTGACCGCCTATGATTCGGTTAAGCACGAAAGCGGGATAATGAAGGAGGGGACTTCAATTATCACGAGAACAGTGGTTGACCCAGAGGATCCGGCATTCAAAAACCCCACAAAACCCATAGGCCCGTACTATGACCAGGAAGTTTCATTAAAGCTCCAGAAAGAAAAAGGTTGGACCATGAGGCTTGAGGAGGGAAAGGGCTACAGGAGAGTTGTCCCTTCACCAAAACCAAAGGACATCCTGGAGAGAAATGTTGTCTTCAATGTGCTGAATGATGGCTTTCTGCCTATCTGCACGGGGGGCGGAGGATTTCCAGTTGTACAGACGCCTGACGGTTTCAGGGGAGTCGACGCAGTGATAGACAAGGATCTGGCATCATCCCTTCTGGCTGCAATACTTGAGGTTGACAAGTTCATTATTCTCACGGACGTTGAAGGAGTCTACAGGAACTTTGGTACTGACAGGCAGGAACTCATAAACTCAGTCTCGGTGGGAGAAATGGAAATGGAATTTGCAGAGGACAGGTTTCCAAAGGGGAGCATGGGGCCCAAGGTGACGGCAGCGATGGAATTTGCCAGGAAAAGCGGAAAAAAAGCCATTATAGGCTCCCTTGACCATGCCGGGAAAGTGATAAATGAAGAAAGTGGGACCCTGATTCACTGATCCAGGCCACTTATTTCCTGAAGAAAAGGTTTGCTTCGCTGGCTATTCTACCAGACTTGACAAAGTCATTGAGAACCTTTTCAAGATGGTTCTGTGAGATGTTCAGGCCGTAGTGCTCATGAAGCAGATTCCCGACCCCCTTGAGGTCAAGCTTGCTGTCAAGGCTCTTGGACAGAAGGTTATCCAGGTCCTCGTAGACGTTCCAGGGGAAGATGAACCATGTCCACTTTTCACCCGATACTTCCTGGCCGTAAAAGTCAGGTATGAAATCTGACCTTGTGATGTGAAGCATTGTTGCAGTCTTGAGTTCCAGCGGTTCCTGGCCCTTGACGAAGTCGTAGGCAAGCTGCATGCTCTGCCCTGTGTCTGTTATGTCATCCACAACAAGCACCTTCTTGCCCTTCAGATTCAGTTTCCCTGGGTCATTCAGTACCGCCTTTCCATCCTTCGTGGCTGTCAAACCCCAGTGCTCCGTCTTTATGGAAAGCAGGTCCTTGATCCACAACGAGTCCGAAAGAATCCTTGCAGGAACCAGGCCTCCGCGCGACAGGCCAATTATTACGTCAGGCGTGAAATTGTCTACAACTTTTTCCCTAATCAGGCTGCACCAGTTTTCAATGTCATCCCAAGAGACTATCTGTGCTCTGAAATCCATGGACTACCAAACCTCTATTGTGTATTCAATTTAAACGTATGTCCTATTCTGCGAGGCTTCATCCAACTGTATCCTGCCTCCGCAGATCCGGGATATATACAAAGGGGTAGGAATAGTTTAATAGGACTCATATAATTTGTTTTGTATGAGCACACTGGATATTTTTCTGATAATAGTTGTCCTCATAATACTCTTCATATTCCTGTCGGGGCTGCATATCCTGAAGGAGTGGGAGAGGGGGGCAGTGTTTACCCTGGGAAGATTTTCACAGATCAAGGGACCGGGTGTAATCTATGTATGGCCTATAGTGAGCAAGGTTTCCACCATCCTGTCAACAAGGATACAGGTGGTTTCCTTCAAGACTGAGAGCACATTCACAAAAGACAATGTCCCGATCAATGTGGACGCTGTGATGTATTTCCAGATCATTGACACGCAGAAAGCTGTCCTCAATGTTGAGAACTACGCAGCGGCAACCAACTTCTCCGCGCAGACCACACTCAGGGAGGTTCTCGGCAAGAGTTCCTTTGATGAAGTCCTGTCTGAAAGGGAGAAGATCGGTGAAGCCGCGAGAGAGATCATTGACGAGAAGACAGAGAACTGGGGAGTCAAGGTCTCCTCCGTGGAGATCAGGGATGTCATAGTTCCAAATAACCTCCAGGAGGCCATGTCAAGGCAGGCTTCGGCAGAGAGGGAGAGGAGATCAAGGGTCACCCTTGCCCTGGCTGAAGTTGAAGCCGCACAGAAGATGGTCGAGGCAGCAAACCAGTACACCCACAACCCGACTGCATTCCAGCTCAGATGGATGAACATCCTTTACGAGATAGGTCTTGAAGGCAAGGGCACACTGATGATGATACCCGCCAACACTCCTGCAGTTGGGGTTTCTGATCCAATAGCTGCCATAGGGCTGGACGAAATAACGAAAAGGGCAAAAAAAGCTACGGGGAATGCAGACCAGTAAGATAACTGGTTGCCATCTCCAAAAGCTCCTCTGGAGACAATTCTCCAACCCTTTTTTCTCCATATTTTGAATCTATTCCCTTAAGAACTGTTGAAATTTTCTTTCTTCTTGAAGAGAAGAGCCTCTTGAAAATATTATCAGCGGCTGCGATCTGCATCTCTTCATATTCTTTTCTCGGTATGATTTCCACAACAGCAGAGTCCACCTCCGGAACTGGGAGAAATGAGTTCCGGGACACATTGGCAATTATCCTTACCCTGTACCTGAGTTGTGCATTGACGCTCAACCTGGAATAATCCTTTGTGTCCGGGCGCGCAACCAGCCTCTGGCAGAATTCCTTCTGGAACATTAGGACAGCCTTACTGAATGTGTAACTGCTAAGCCTGAATATTATCTCGGAAGAGATCTGGTATGGGACATTTCCCACGATACCATCGAAAGATGAGGGTTGGGCCTCCAGAAAATCTCCTTTGATTACACTGAGCCGCCCCTCTTCAATACGGTCGGAAAATTTAGTGGAAAGCTCCTCGGCAAACCTGTGGTCAGCTTCAATCGCGATCACGTTGAAGCCTGCCTTCAGAAGAAGGCCCGTTATCACCCCGGTTCCCGGTCCAATCTCCAGAACGGAAGAGCCCTCGGGGAGTCCCAGCGATGATACTTCAAAAGCTGCAACTTTCAGGTTCTTGAGGAGCACCTGGCCGTACTTTCTGGTATAAAGTCCACGGGGTCCTGGCATTATCTCGCCACGAAGAGTTTGTGCTTCTCGTAGCGCTCCTGGAGTTCTATTGTGATTCTTCCGGCAATCATCTTCTGCGGATTGTGAACCGTCTTTACCCTTTCTGTGAGGTCATGAAAGCTCTCGAAAGGCTTCTTCTTCCTCTCATCAAGAATGTTCCACATGGTCTTGTTTCCAAGCCCGGGAAGGAGTTCCAATGAGTGCATCCTCGTTGATATTGATTCTGCTTCGTTGAAGAACTTGATAAAATCGTTCTCTCTGCTGCCAATGATGGTCTCAAGGGTGAATGGAAGTTCAGTTGTGGCTGCATTTGTGAGATCTGAATAGGAAATTCTCCTCTTTACGGACATTACCTTGTCGCGCCTATCCTGCTCCTTTCCGATGTAAATCCTGTCTCCTATGGCCATAACAGCATTGGCTTTTGGAATTATTTCCAGAAGCTTGAACTCTGTTTCGCCCACAGCGAGCGCTATAGCAGTCTTGTGATAACTCTTATCGTCCGCCCTGCCCTGCGGCAGGTAATCTAGAACATATGCATACTCTTCCAAGAATCAAAGCCTCCCCGCCTTACTCGCCGAGAAAATAATCGACGAGGCTATTTAAATCTTCCTCGGAAAGTAAAATACTGTAACTGGACAGTATGCTTGTCACTTCCTCACGGCTCTTGGGAAACAGGTCAACGAGCTTCACCGCGACCTTTTCTGGAAACTTGAATTTCTTGACCAGTTCAGAAGAGAGCTTCTTGGCATCTTTTCCCTTCATCTTCAGGAATGCTTCTGTGTATCCAAGATTTTCGGCTTCCGTTTCGTCATGTTCCGTCTTCTTGGAAAGTATGTCGAAAGCTTCTGGTATGGTTATAAATTTGCTTTTCATTATCTACCTTCTATCTTCTTCAGGTGAACCGGGCCTGCAAGAACCTCTTTCTTGACGCTGCCCACCTTGACTGTTAGGAGGTAGCATTCTCCCTGCTTGCCTGATATTCTCCCTGTAAGGCCCTGAAAACCGTGATGGGGCATACCTGCATGGACAGATGGTTCAATGTTGACAGCTGCGAGATCTCCGACTTCGAAGGTCTTAAAGAATCTAGTAACCGGTGGAAGTCCCTTGTCCTTGACACGTTTTGTCATTTTCATTCTAGAGCCCGCTCTTGGGCCGTGTGACATCTTAACCATTTATTCACCATTCCTGTGGATCCAGATGACATCCAGAGACTCAACGGACAGTTGTTCACCGTACTGTTCAGATAAACTGGGAGTGGTTCTCCCCTGGTCTCCATGAATCAGTTCCTTTATGTAAGTGCCCGACTGGGCCCGAACATTTATCACTGCCTGGCTGCCTGATACCTCTTCGATTACCATGGAGTTTATCTTCTTGTCTCTAACGAGATCAGATCTTCTGGTAGATACCCTTAATGGTGTCCTTTGATAAATATGTTTTCCAGTTAGTTTTTCGCAGGAGTCCCTGAGCCTTTCCCTGTCAATCCCGCTCTCGCTTTTCACTGTGACCCTGTAACTCTTGTCGGGAGTGTTTGCCTTCAGTTCCGCAACCTCGGACTTGTGTGCAAACCTGAGGCCATCAACTTCAACGCCCATTCCGGATGTGTTTATTGAATTCCCCAAAGCCTCAAGGTCGATGGACCTGACCTTCGGCTCCATGGATTCCACAATAAACTCCCTTCCATTTCCCAGCATCCTGACATCAACATCCTCCCTTCCTGCACCATGAAGGAAATAGTTCCGTCCCCTGGTCATGGGTTTGAGCTTGTCGCCAATTACGGTTTCAATTGATTCCTCCACCCCCTTCTTGTGTATCCACCTTGTCTGGGGGATGTCTCGCCTGAGCTTCCTGTATTTTCCGTAAATGTAGAGGTTCTTTGATTTTACCGTGAAAGAATCGTAGTTGAGGTCAACCACCACTGTAATGTCGGGCTCCTTGAACTCCGCCTGTTTTCCTGTGGAATCTGACACTATCTTGCCAAGTTCCCTGTTGAATTCCCTCTTCGCAGGCTCACCTTCCTCACCGAAGGATGCCTGGAGCCTCTCTTCGAGGGCTGTGGACTCATCAGGAAATTTTGACCCTATGAGAAATGTGGAGAACTCTATGCCCACGACCTGATTCTGGAATTCCTGTGCGTAATCGTCCAGCTTCAGGAAAACACCGTTGCAGATGCGGCATTCGTTCTCCTCCACAAGTTTGAATCCTGAATTTGAAAAAGTCTGCTCGTGTTCGTGAAAAAAGGTTTCACCCCTCTCAGCATTTGATATCCCGGTTCCAAGCTTGGCAAATGAACGGCCAAAACACCGTTTGCAGATGCCCGGAATATCAGAATTCTGCGGGGATTCTGTTGGCATTATCTCGCTACTATCTGCTTCTCTATGCTGGGTCTTTCCTTGATGAATACCCTTGAACCGCACTCACACTCAATTTCTGCAGTTCCGAATGACTTCTCAAGGGGTCTTCCGCATCTGATGCACTTATACATTCTTTGCTTCCTCAGTAGCCAGTACCACACGCGCCCTTTCCGGTGCATATGATCCGCCAGCGAACTTATAATCGCAGTGCCTGCACTGCCAAATTCCAGCAGAAACTCTCCTTACCTTCTTCTTTTTGCAGGAGGGACAGTTATAGTAGGCGATCTTCTGCTTGTTTATCTCATTCCACGCTTTTCTGACTGTGACTCCATATCGGGGCCCGAAACGGCCTGCTGCACCGACTTTAACTGTTCTCTTGGACATCTTTATCACTTAAGATATTTCTTGCGAATTTGTTTTCCTGTATCGCTTGATATCTTTATAGCTTTTCTTATCTCGTCGAGATCAAATGAGCCTGAATCGCCCTTCTGCATGGCCCTTATGTGACCGTCCTCGCTGATTGAAACAGTTATCCTTGCGGATGCAAGCTGTTCTTCCTCAACGGTTGGGTCAACCACGAGGTATTCGCCAATCTTGGACATGGTCACTGCTATTGGGGTTGTTGTTATTGGCAGCTGGAAATCCTTTCCACCCTCCTTGGAGGCCGGCACAATAGCTGTTTTAAGCGCAGACAGAACGCCAAGCGTGCATGCATCTATCAGGTTGCCGTCGTAATCAATGACATCAATGTCGATGAAGACGATCCAGACCTTCTTGCCTGCTTCGATCACAAGCTTCTGGAGGTCGATCATCTTGCTTTCCCTTATTCCCCTGTCCACGACCCTTGCGATCTCAACCGCGTTCTCGTTGGGCGGGCCTGACTCAAATGTGGGGAATGCCATTGGAAGAAGTTCCACGTTGGTTGTGAGCACACCCTGGTTTGGAGTGTCCGGGAATGGTTCTCCTGACTCTATCTTAACGCCTGCGACGATCTTGGTTTTCCCAAGTTTGACAAGTGCGGAACCTGCCGCCCTGGGCACGTAATTTGTCTGTATATCGAGCTCCCTGTAATCGGTGAAGCCCCTGCCATCGGCCCTCTGTCCTTCCTTGAGTTTTGAAAGTATGTAATCCCTCTTTATCTCGGAGAGGATTCCTGCCTCATCTCTCGGCATTATTCACCACCTCTTTCCTTTGCAATGGACTCAAACTTGCCGGCCAGTGCCTCACGCTGCAGGGCGTAAATCTTCTTCATTGCTTCCTGCATCATTCCAACCGCCTTGTCGAATTCTTCCACGGTGAGGTCTCCATCCATCTGCATGAGCACAACCTTTCCAGACTGGGCCAGCATCCCCATTGGGAGATCTGCCTCTCCGAAATTGTCCTCCTCCTTTCCGAGGTCCAGGACTATCTGTCCCTCCACCTTTCCAGCAGTGCATCCCACAACAAGATCCCTCATTGGTATGCCTGCCGCAGCGAGCGCAACAGATGCTGCCGTCAGTCCGGCAATCCTTGTGCCTGCATCGGCCTGGAGGACTTCTATGGTCACATCGATCTGTGCCCTTGGGAATAGTTCCACCATAACTGCATTCTGCAGTGCTTCCGAAATGACCTTTGAGATTTCGACCGACCTTCTGTCCGGTCCCGGCCTCTTCCTTTCATCCACCGAGAATGCTGCCATGTTGTACCTTGCCTTCACTATGGCTTTCTCTATATCCTGAGTGTGCTTTGGATAAGCTTCCCTGGGTCCATATACCGCAACAAGTATCTTGTTGCCCCCCCATTCAATGAAAGCCGAGCCGTCGGCCCTTTCAAGAACGTTTGTTTCTATCTTCAGGGGCCTCAGTTCTGTTGGCGACCTTCCGTCAAGCCTGAGTCCCTTCTTGTCAATCAACTTAATATCGCTTGCTGTTCCCATCTATTCACCTTTTAATTCCTTGAGATAGCCCTGAATCCTGTCTGTGAGGCCAGTCGTATGTGCTTCTTCTTCTACCTTCTTTATGGCCCTTATTGCTACGGAGACATTCTCCGGGGTTCCGTCCACCCATATGAGGCCATTCTGGCCAACCACAATTCTGGTTTCAGTGCTGTCTTTTATCATGTTCACCATGGATCCGCCCTTTCCAATGATCCTTGGAACCTTTGGAGCAGGCACCACGGTTATCTGCCCTCCTTCTAGCTTCCTGAGGCCCACATCCTTCATGGTGAGCCAGCTCTCCTTGATCTCGTTGAGCGTCATCACTTTTGTATAGATGTAGTCGCCGGGAGCAAGGTACCTGAGGAGGTCCCCTGAATTTGTCCTCCATGGCGTGTCATTCATGTGGAGCAATGTGTGGTATGGCGAGCTGATATCCACAATCCACATTGAAGGACCTACTTCTATAACCTTCCCAATGACCTTGTCGCCCCTTCTTGGATAATATGGTCCGGAAAAAGGTACAACATCCACGAAATGGTCACTGACCTGAACAGTACCGAAAAAAGAGGAACAGAACTGGTTTTCACCGCATTTATGCACTCCGTTCCTTGGCTTGCCGAGGCTCTCCTCAAGGATGTCCCCCGGCATAACTATCTGTTTTGCTTCTGACATTAATTCACCTTCGAATACTCAAGCTTGAATTCCCCTGTCGCTATTTGAACATTGCTTCACGGCAGAAACCCATAAGTTGCTTCCACCACCAAATCCCTTTTGCTGCTTGAGGAATAGGCCTGATACACTTTTTCTTCTCGGCATTCCATATTTAAGCCATATTTATTATTTCCGTATCCGGGAAATCTTCTGTGAATGCACCGCAGAATTTGCTCAAGAAGGCTATTTTCCTTTCACAACCTTGATTTCAATGTCATCCTGGCCTTTTCTGCTGAGTGACCCCATGATCTCGTTCGCAAGTCCCGATGGTACTTCGAGAAGGCCAATCCATGAACCGTCCGGGGCCCATTCTTCCTTCTGGAGATATCCTCCCCTGACTATTTCTCCGTATACTCTTCCGTATGCATCCCCTGTAAGCTTTACAGCGAGTTTCGTCTTTTCCATGCGGATTGGGATCAATGGCTTGATTGCCTTCAGCACAATCTGCACCTGTTCGCCAACTCCCTTGAAAGGGTCGATGTGGATCTTGGTTTCTTCCAGTGCCTGCGCTATTCTGGAGGCAGGGTGGGGCGTGTTTGTCTGCGGGTTGATTGATTCCCGGGCTATGGTGTCGATGACCTGGCGCCTCTTCCTCTCCGTCATCTGGTGACGCTGCTCTGTTGTGAGCTGGATCTGCCCCTTTCTCACTATCTCAATAATAATCTCCGAAATGTCGGTTGTCTTGAAGACTTCCTTGAGTGACTCTTCGCCTGCCTTCTCTCCCTTTTTGGCATCCTTGTAGATCTCGTCCAGGGCAACATCGTTCTCAAGATCCAGCTTGCCCTCCTTGATCTTCTCAGTTGCATCCGGATCAACGAAGATCTCAAACTTGTGGCCATGGGATTCAAGTCTTGCCACAATGGCGTCTTCCACTCTTACCATGAAAAGAAATCAGATGGAATCATAAAATAATATTGGATTGGCGGGTGCAAAAAAAGTTACTGCACCAGCTTTTCAACTTCTTCTTTTGAATATATATGGAATTTGTTGCCCTCAGTTATTGCAGCAACTTCCGGAGTCCTGAATTCTGATGGGTCCTCGTAAGAGTCCTTAAGCGACTTTATTCCCAGATTTACGGCTTCCATTTCGCCAAGGTCTTCCTTGTACTCCTTCTCCAGTTTCTCCACCACGGGGTTCCTGTATTCTCCGATTGCAACTGCCTTGTATTCGTTGATGGTACCGGCAGGGTCGCAGTCGAAAAGTCTTGGCCCTATGCTGTCAAAACCTGCAAAAATCATTGCAACACCATATGGCCTTACTCCGCCATACTGCGTGTACTGCTGCATCTGGTCTGCAACTCTCTTCACGAGGTTCTCTATATTCACGAGGGATCCATAAGTGATCTTCTCCTGCTGGACCGAAATCCTAGCGAGGTCTATCAGAATCCTTGCGTCAGCAACAAGCCCGGATGTGACTGTTGAAACATAATCGTCAATGAGCTGAATCTTCTCCATTGAGTTCTGTTCAACCAGCCTGCTTCTTGACTTCTTGTCTGAAATGAGAACTACGCCATTCTTGAATCTTATGCCGAGAGCTGTTGAACCTTTCTTGATTGCCTCTCTCGCATATTCAACCTGAAAGAGCCTTCCGTCCGGGGAAAATACGGTTATTGCCCTGTCATAAGCCATTTGGCCCTGCTGCATCTAATTCACCTTGGCTTCCATAAGCTATCCCAATTATAAAGGTTTTCTCAGTGGGGCGACGATTGTAATTTCCCGGAAAATGGCATCTGGAGCCCACACCACTTAAACGTTTCCAATTGTTTTTATGGAGGCCATTTTTCAAAGTCTGGATTTGCAAAAAAAAGAGGCATGAGTTTTCAAAACTCATATTGTCAGGTTGTAGAACTCCTTGAAATAAAGTGGGCCAACC
The DNA here is from genome assembly GCA_046703545.1 of Thermoplasmataceae archaeon. Taxonomy (GTDB): domain Archaea; phylum Thermoplasmatota; class Thermoplasmata; order Thermoplasmatales; family Thermoplasmataceae; genus JAJZOM01. The sequence goes on from JBJKSX010000059.1 coordinate 61,876, forward strand.
ACCGTGAGGGCTATGATTGCAGCAATGAAGTAGAACGAGCCCGCAATGGTGAAGAAAGCTATGAGCACACCCCCAATTGCACCTGAAAGGAAGGTGAGGCTTATTGCGAAAGTGTTGATTGCACCCATTGTCCTGCCCATCATTTCCTGGTCAACAATCTTGACGATAGATGTCATCACCATCACGTTCGTTATTCCCACAAGGACCCCTATGGCAAAGGAGAAGGGAAAATCAAGGTAGATGTCCTGGAAGTACCCTATCATCACAAGTATCACGCTTGTGAAAATGAGAAGGGCCAGTGCATAGGGGCCAATCTTTCCTTTCACCCTGGAACCCACTGCCGATCCTGCAAAAATGCCCAGGGTCAGAGCAAGGAAGAATCCTGTGAAGTAAATCGCAGGCAGGGAAAATGTCTCCTCAACCTGGTAAGCCATGAGGATCCCAAGTGTTCCAAATGCAAGGTTTGCCACCAGTGAAATCAGTATGGTAGCCTTGAGCGCCCTCTTGCTGAATATGTACTTGAAGCCGTTTATGATTGAACTGCCAATAGATTCCTCGTTTGAGGCCACTTCAAGCCTCTCGTTCTTCAGCAGCGCAATTGGTATTATTGAGACAGCCATGATAAGGGCGAAGCTGTAGATGGCGAACTGCAGCCCAAAGAGTATCAGAACTCCTGCCGCAACAAACCCGACACCCTGCCCCAGTGAGGTTACACTCTGCATGAGGGCAGAACCGTTCTTGTACTGCCCCTCCTTGAGGAACTGCTTTGTCCAGCTTGCCCTGGTGGAATTCAGGATGTCTGAAGTCAGGCCGACCACAAATGCCACCGAATATATGGAGATAACCTGCAACACCAGGCTGGAGGTCACGAGAGAAACGGCCAGGGCCAGCACAACTGCTGCCCTCAGTGCGGATGCGACTATTGAAAGAAGCTTCTTGCTGAACAGGCTGTCCACATAAGCGCCGAATGCGAAACTCAGCAGGAGCGGAAGTGCGCCCATTCCGTCCGCAAACCCTGTTATTATGGGGTTGTTTGTCACAGCCAGGGCAATCCATATGATTGCCAGGCTCAGGGCTGAAGAGCCCACGGTGGAAAGGCCTGCGTTTATTGTGACAAGGTGGAAATTGATACCTATTCTCTCAGGTTTGGACATTTTTATGTCGCTTTTGTCAGCCATCATTTCAACATAGCTCCTTAGGGCACCTGCGTTGAACATTCAGTTCAAGCGGTGAACCCATCTACATGAGTAAATCACATTCAGGCATATAAATGTTGTTTATACGTAAATATAAAATTGTAATATCGTATTATGAGTCATGGATCCCTTAGAACGCTTCGACATAATTTCGAAGACCTACAGCAACCCCACCAAGATTGGGATTATACTTCTGCTGCTGGAAAACAACAGGATGACCGTCACCCAGATGGAAAAATATCTTGGTGTGAGCAGATCCAACATCTATCATTTTACAGGCCAGATGGTGGCTGATGGCATCCTGAATGAGCCTGAAGTGGTGCCAAAGAAGAATTACGTTGAAAAGTACTACACATTGAATGTGGACATGATCGAGTTCAAGGAGGAAGACTGGGAGGAGGGGTTCAACACAATGAGCATTGATGCACTGAGATTGATGCTGAGCTCTGCGCTTCTTGGCTACTCCATGGACCTCAAGTTTCATGCGGAAAGGCTGTCCAAAGCCAGCGATGAAGAGATCCTCAGGCTGAAGGAGTGGTTCAACGAAACGCCTTCCTCTCTTCTTTACTCCACAATGTCAGCCCTGGGGGCGAAAGAGGCAAAACGCCTCCTGACGCGCATGACCAGCGAGTTGATGGAGGGCTCTAAGAAAAGGAATGAGAAAGACAGCGAGGATGTGGCCAAACTCATTGTCGTTTTCCTGCCTTTCCTTAAGGGCGCAATGCAGTGATTCAGCTAGAGAATACATGCCAGATGAATGAATTGAGGCCAGTGCACGGAGTTAGAGGATAATGGGGCTGAACGGCATTGCTGATGGTGATTACGTAATTTTCGACAACCATCTCCACCTCAACCCGGAGGGAAGGCTGCTGCAGGCAGTTGACATGTTCAGGAAAGCTGGGGGAGATTCTTTCAATCTTGTGAACCTGCCGGACAAGAACCTCCCCGTGGAGAACTACTATGAAGAACTGTATGAGAGGACGTTGAAGATAGCAGATCTGGTGGAATCGGAAAGAGGCCTGAAGGTGCCTGTTACACTTGGCCCGTACCCGCTTGATTATTTCAGGTTCAAGGAGAGGGGGCTTGATCCTGTGGAGGAATTGAGGAAGGGCGTAGACCTTGCCGCACACTACATTTCTGAAGGCAGGGCCCACGCAATTGGAGAGATAGGGAGGCCCCATTTTCCTGTTCCAGAAGAAGTCATGGAGGACAGCAACAGCATAATACAGTATTCCATGGAGCAGGCAAGGGATCTTGATTGCCCCGTGATCCTGCACACCGATGACCTTGGGCAGGAAGGGTACGGTTTGATGGAATCCATTGCAAGGAAAGCTGCCATCAGGCTTCCAATGGTGGTGAAGCATCACGCTCTTCCCGAAGACATGTCCTTCAACACAGAAATTCAAAGATCCATTCTCGCGTCGAAGTCGAACACCAGAAAGGCAGGGGCATCGGGGAAACCCTTCCTTCTTGAGACAGATTACGTGGATGAAATAGGACTTGGCTGGAAGGTGATCCCACCCGACTCGGTGCCAAGGAGGGCGATCCTGCTCAAATCTGAATCGCCCCATTGGGAAAGCATCTTTGGGCAGACTTTCAGAAAACTTCCACTGCAACTATTCGGCGAGGACATATTCTCCAAATTCATTTGATGTAGCAATGGTTAAATATACATTATAGCAATGGAAATGCAATGACCTTCACTCCTGCCCAGATTGATAAAGTATCGGATGATCTGAGATCATTCCTTCGGGTGGAAGTGAGGTCTAAGAAGGTCAAGAAGCTTGACCCGGCTTTCTACAAGAACGTCACTGAAGCACTTGAAACCCTGAAAGCCGAAGCAGAGACATACCTTGTGAAACAGGATATCACCAATTACATCAACCTCACGGAAAGAATAGACTACATCGAAAGGGATTTCAAGGCCCTATTCCAGAGAAGGTTTGAGAAGATAGGCACGCTTTCCATTTATGACCTTGACTCCGAGCTGATGAATGCACTGACCCCTGAAGAGAAGGACTTCATCACCAGGCTCCACAACATGATGCAGGACGAGTACAATTTCCTCCTCAACAAGATCTCGCAGAAGGAGGAGGAAGAAAAACAGCAGGAGGCTGAGCCTGAGAGGGCCCCTGAAGAAGCCGAGGAGAAAAAGGAACCGGAGAAGGTGGAAGCAGAAAAGAATGAGGAGGAGTATTTTGTGGTCAGAATACTGGGGGACCAGCCACCTATTGCACAGCCTGAAGGGGACTTCTACCTTCATGATAATGACCTTGTCTATCTTCCGGAAAAGTTCGCAGAGATCCTCATAAAAAGAAAAGCTGCACAGAAAGTTGAACTCGCCTGAAACCAGACCCCTTTTATTTTTGTATGAAACCAGCGGGGAACAGACCACAGCAATGTTTAAAATTTCCATTGCAATGGGAACCTGTGGAAAAGCCCGAGGGCAACTTACGCTCGAAAGAGTGAGGAAAGTCCCCTCTCCATGATGGAGTCCAAGCTGCACAAGCGGCTGCCCCGGGAGGGACGGTTCAGGGAAAAGAAATAAACGGCTTCCTGCGCAGTGTGATTCCCCTGGATGACGTTTCAGGATGACCCGATGGGAACCCTTCCTGGACGGAGAAAGTCTAAACAGGCCCCGTGACGCCACCGGGAGGGCCGGGTAGGACGCAGCCTTAGGGCAAAAGTTGAATGTTGCCAACCCGAAAGGGCGAACAGAAAGGGGCTTACTCCGGGCATTTCCACCTTCCACAATTTCACCGGCGATATGGATAAATATCCCTGAATGCTTTATTTCACATACAGTGGTTTCAAATGGTAGACAAAATCTGTGAAGTTACGGACTGCAACAAAGACAGTTTCAGGACTGTTCCCGCAGACCTGGCAAAGAAAGTTTTTACCCTGGACGAGAGCAAGACAAAGGTGCATCTCTGCAAGGAACACTACAAGGAATACAAGAAGGGAACCAAGAAAGAGAGACAGATGAACAGAATGGACTGGGATTAGTCGGCACATGCCTGACCAGATTTCTGGCATCTCCATTGTCATTACTGTAAGAAACGAGGCAAGGAACCTAAAGGCACTTTTTGAGTCTCTTTCCGGGCAGCAGCAACCCTTTGAGGTGGTGCTTGTCGATTCTGAAAGCACGGACAACACCGCTGGCATTGTTGAATCATTTCAGGGCCGGCTGCACATCAGGCACATAATCAGGAAGAGCACCAGGGGGCAGGGAAGAAACATCGGAGTGGAGAACTCAAGTTATCCCAACGTGGTGTTCATCGACGGCGATGTCACGGTAAACCCGGATTTCCTCAACGAATACAGAATCAAGTTCAACGGTAAGTACAACCTGATCGCAGGGGAAGTGGTTCCTGAAGGTGTTGAGAAATTCAAGCTTGACAGGGTCAAGCTGAACTACCATGGTTTCGAAATAACCAGGCCCTCCGCCAATCTCGGTTACAGCAGGGAGCTATTCCAGTCCCTCAATGGCTTTGATCCTGAATTCGTCACTGCAGAGGACATCGACCTGAACCTGAGGGCTGTCAGGTCAGGAGCCAACTTCACTGTTTGCGGGAAATGCATTGTTTACAACAAGACCAGGGATAACTACAGGCAGTTCGTGAGGCAGGCGTTCTGGAATGGCTATGGCAGACGGCAGCTCAGGAAGAAGAATCACAGGATATGGGATGCCATAGAGAAGGAAGAGAAGATCAGTTCTGGGCCCCTAATCCCCAATGTTGTGAGGCTTGGCTTCGGGGCACTTGGATACCTTTATGCCCTACTAAAGACTTAAAATTATAATTAAGACAAGCAATGTCCAGAGGAATGCCGGACAACGAAAAAATCTTCCGAGGTATACGCAGAGAGGAAATCAGGGTATTTTTCAGGCTCTTTCCGGTATTCCGCAGATATCTGAAGGACCGTGAACGGGCCAAGAAGGATGAGGAGGGCCAATGGAGCTACGACCGCGAGCGAAACGGCGTAAAGGCCCTCAATGCATTCATATCCCTTGGACCCACTTTTATCAAACTGGGGCAGGTTTTGTCGGCCAGGCCCGACCTGCTTCCCAAGGAGTACCTTTCATCTTTCCAGAAGCTGCAGGATGAAGTCCCTGCAGCGCCATTCGAGAGTGTAAAGGCTGTTATTGAGAGAAATGTGGGAGACATCTCAGAGGTTTTCGACGAGTTTGACCGGACTGCCATTTCGGGCGCATCACTTGGCCAGGTGTACCTCGCGGAGTACAGGGGGAGGAAAGTCGCTGTAAAGGTGAACAGGCCAAATGTAGAATATGTCCTCAAGAGGGACCTCATGGTTATCAAGAGGCTCCTCAAGCTTGCCAGGGGGAGGATAGAGAATTTCCTCTACATCAGCGTTTCAAACGTCATCAATGATTTCAGCACCAGGATTTACGATGAGATAGACTACAGGCAGGAGGCCGAGAATTCCAGGCGCATCGCCAGAAACCTCAGCGGAAAGGATTCAGTTATTGTCCCCGAAATAGTTGATGAACTGAGCAGCAAGGAAGTCCTGGTACTGGAATACAGGAAAGGAATCAAGATCACAGACATAGAGGAACTGAAGAAGACAGACGTTGACCTGAAGAGGCTGGCGTTCCGGGTTGACCTGCTTTTCATGAGGATGCTGCTCAGGGATGACATATTTCATGCGGACCCTCATCCGGGGAACATATCCATAACGCCTGACGGGAAGATCATACTGTACGATTTCGGCATGGTTGGAACGCTTGACAGGAAAACCCGCTTCAACCTTCTTTCCCTATATGATGGCCTTGTGAACACAGACCCTGATGCAATCATGGACTCATTGATTGCCATGGGTGCACTGTCTCCTGCTGCCAACAGGGCCATAATGAGAAGGAGCATGGAGATGGCTATCGCAAGCTTCCAGGGCAGGAACCCTGAAGAGGCTGAAATAACGGAGCTGTTCGAGATTGCAAACAACGTGATCTTTGAATTCCCATTCAGGCTTCCCAGGACACTGGTCCTCTACATGAGGATGAGTTCCCTTCTTGAGGGGGTCTGCAGGCAGCTTGACCCCGAATTCAAGTTCGTCAAGGTCCTCAGGCAGCTGCTCTACAGCGAGGGAATGCTCGATGAACTCTACAGGCAGCAGTTGAGCGAATTTGCCAGGAAGGCAGTTGTATCAATCGAGAAAGGGCTGGATGTCCTCCCATTGCTCAAAAAGAAGCTTGAGGATGATGTGAACAGGATGCCTGAGAAGAAGAGCCTGAAGGTGCCCGCATCAATCTTCCTAGGTTCCGTGATGCTGGCTTCGGTGCTGATGATGAACACCATGCCATTTGTTTCAAAAATAATTTTGCTGGCGGATCTTGTGGGATTCGCCTACTTGCTGCTGAAAAAGAGCTGAATCACTCAACTTCTATTGTCTTGACGCCTTTTGCCGGGAACCTTATTGTAAGAACGCCGTTTGTGAGCTTTGCCTTGAAGTCCACGTCCTGGTCCACCGCTAGGGGAAGCGACACTCTCTTGGTGAACTTGTCAGGCCTCTGGTCCATGTATACAACACCGTGGGTCTCGATCTTCCTCTCCGCGGATATTGTCAATGCATTCTTCTCAAGCCTCACTGTGACGTCCTTCTTGTTGAATCCGGGGAGATCGGCTTCCACGACTATGTCCCCTGCCTCCTCGTACATTGTGATCGGGGGATACAGGAATGTCATGATTTCCTTTGCACTGTCTCCAAGATTCTTGGCAACCTCTCCTGTAAAATACTTAAGTGGATTGTACATGATTATCAAGTAAAAATGAATCTTGATTATTTAAAATTTGACTATCTGGTCAAGCAAAAAACTAGGCAATCCTGTTTATGAGGTTTTCAGCAGCGGAATATGGGTCCACTTTGTTATCGAACAGGGCCTGGAGCTTCTCCCTGTCATTCAGGAACTGTTCGATCTCCTTCTGGAACCTGATCCTCAACTCATCGTTGATGGTGAGTTCCAGTTCGGTCTTGAACTTCCTGAGGAGGATGTTGTTGTGCTCCCTCACGTACTGCCCGTGCCGGTCGATCTCATATATGAATTCCATATAGCCCTCTCTCGTCAGTGAATTCAACCCCACAACTGGCGGATTCCATTCCTTATCGGCGGACATTGCAAGGGTTTCCTGGAGATCCTTCATGGCAATGAATGCGCCGGTGAGGTCCATCTTGTTCACCACAAATATCTGGCCTATCTCCATTATTCCGGCTTTTATTGCCTGTATTTCGTCTCCAAGGCCAGGTCCCAACACCATTATGACCGTGTCTGCGAGGTTTGCCACATCGAGGTCGGCCTGGCCCGCGCCCACTGTTTCCACTATTATAAGGTCTGAACCGGAGGCGTCTAGGATCTTCACCGTATCCCATACCGACCTGGAAAGCCCGCCTTTCAGGCCCCTGTTGGCAAGGCTGCGCATGAATACCCCATACCTTGTGAGGCTCTCCTGCATCCTTATCCTGTTACCCAGGAGCGAACCGCCTGTGTAAGGGCTGGATGCGTCAATGGCCACCACCGAGACCTTTCTTCCCTTCTCGCTCAGCATGGCTGACAGGTTTCCAATGAGGGTGCTCTTCCCAATGCCGGGAGGGCCCGTGATCCCAACAATGTGGGCCTTGCCCGTGTGGGAGTAGATGTCCTTCACAATTCGCTTTGCATTGTCGGATAACTGCTCGTTCTCAACTATGGAAATTGCCCTGGATACGGAACGCCTGTCCCCTTTTATGATTCCATCTATGATGTCCTGAAGCTTCAGAAATATCACTCTGCTTCCGTGGACTTGAGCTTCCTGATTTCCCTCGCCCTTTCAGTTACGTGTTCAATGATGGTTGCAATCGGGGTGCCGGGGCCATAGTTTCCGGAAATTCCCATCTTCTCGAGCTCTGGCTTGTCATTGTCCGGAATTGTGCCTCCACCCACCACTGCAATGTCATTTATGCCCTTCTCCCTCATGAGGTCTGCGACCTTCTTGAAAACGGTCATGTGGGCACCGTTGAGAAGTGACAGGGCAATGACGTCCACATCCTCGTTGACAGCTGTATCCACGACCTCCTCCGGCGTCGGAAGAAGGCCCACGTATATCACTTCCATCCCAGCATCACGGAATGCCTTTGCAAGCACCAGAATGCCGCGGTCGTGCCCGTCTATGCCAGGTTTTGCTAACAGTATCTTGATGGGCTTGCCATCAGACAATGACTGGTTCTTTCCAGGTTCCAAATACCTTCCTCCCCACGTTTGAAATTTCCTCTATTGTAGCGTATGCCTCAACAGCCCTAAGGATATACGGCATGGTGTTCACATTTTCCTTCAGCATTGCTTCTTCCAGTTCCTTCAGGGTCTCCCTGACTTTTTCCTCGTCCCTGGTGCTCTTTACCTTTTGCAGCCTGTCAAGCTGAAGCTTCTGCGCCTTCTTGCTGATCTTGAGTATGTTGATCGGCTGCTCGCTTTCCTCCTCGTACTTGTTGACGCCAACCATCACTTCCTTGCCCTGCTCAAGCCTGACCTGCCTTCTGTAGGAAGTGGCTGCTATCTCCTTCTGGAGGTATCCTGCCTTGACGGCATCAAGGATTCCGCCCATCTTTTCGATCTGGTCGAAGTACTTGAAGGCCTCCTCTTCCATCCTGTTTGTGAGCCATTCCACGTAATATGACCCGCCAAGGGGGTCTGCTGTGCTTGCAATTCCGGTTTCATCCGCAATGATCTGCTGCGTCCTCAGGGCAATCTTCACGGCTTCCTCTGAAGGAAGTGCCCATGCCTCGTCGTATGAGTTTGTGTGAAGGCTCTGTGTGCCTCCGAGAACAGCCGCCATGGCCTCAATTGTGGTCCTTATGACATTGTTCAGGGGCTGCTGCCAGGTCAGGCTGTATCCCGATGTCTGGGTATGGAACCTCAGGAGCTGGGTCCTCTCCTTCTTTGCACCGAATTTTTCCTTCATCACTGTGGCCCAGATCCTTCTGGCCGCCCTGAGTTTGGCGATTTCCTCAAAGAAATCAATGGATGAATTGAAGAAGAATGAAAGCCTTGGCGCAAACTCATCCACATCAAGGCCTGCCTTGATTCCCATGTCCACGTAGTAGAAGCCGTCCGCAAGGGTGAATGCAAGTTCCTGGACAGCGCTTGAACCGGCTTCCCTTATGTGGTAACCTGAAATGCTGATGTAATTCCATTTGGGTGTGTTTTCTGTGCAGTAGACCATCATGTCCCTGATGAGCCTCAGGTGTGCCTCAGGTGGATATATCCACTCCTTCTGGGCGATATATTCCTTGAGGATATCCGCCTGCACCGTGCCGGAAAGCTCTTCCAGGGGAACTCCCTGCTTCTTTCCAACAGCTATATACATGGCCGTAAGTATTGCTGCAGGCGCATTTATGGTCATTGATGTGCTCACTTTGCTCAGGTCTATTCCGTCAAAAATGACTTCCATGTCCTTCAGGGACGAGACGTTGACCCCACATTTCCCGATTTCCCCGTCCGCCCTGGGGTTGTCGGCGTCAAATGCGTAGAGAGTCGGCATGTCAAACGCGATGCTCAACCCCGATTCGCCGTGCCTGATGAGGTACTTGAGCCTCTTGTTTGTGTCTTCGGGAGTTCCGAACCCTGAGAACATCCTCATTGTCCATTTGCGGCCCCTGTACATGTTGGGGTATATTCCCCTGGTGAACGGGAACTTCCCCGGGAGCCCCAGAAGTTTCTTTTCTGTGTTCTTCGGGATGTCTCCTGAATCGTAGACTTCCTTGATTGGTATGTTGGATGAGTTGGTGTATTCCTGGTCCCTGTACCCTGTCCTGTCATTCCACGGTTTAAGTGTCTCCTGCGACCACGAGTCGTATGACGGGTTTGGGGCACTGTTCTGGTCCTTCAATTCTTCCAGCTTTCTGGACCAGTATGATTTGGACTCTTCTGTCATGATTTCAATAAGCCAACCTGAAATTAAAATTTTTTTCATGATACGGCGTGTTACAGGGAGTCAGGCGCCGCAGTGCAAACGCCGAGTCAATAAGCCGGGGTGGCTCCCCCAGAGGGCCGGAGACTCAAAGATCGATTCCGGGCAAAGCTTCCCGCACCTGTTCAAGAATTTTTCCGGATTTCTGGAATCCCTTCATCCTGAGAATCTCCTTGCCATTGTGGAAAAGCACCAGCAGCGGGAGGGCCCTTACGGGTATGACATCCGAGAGGCCTTCGGCTGAATCATAGTCAACCTTCACTACCTTGAGATCGGGTAAGGCCCCCTCAAGCGCTTCGATTTCACTATCCAGAAGTCTGCAGGGATGGCACCATGCTGCGTACACGTCAACAAGAAACAGTGCGCCTGATCCGATAAGCGAAATCAGCTCTTCCATGTCGACAGGCACTGGCATAAATCCATGAAACAGAAGATTACCAATAAACTTTGTTTATCATTTCATCGTACATGTCCGCAAGCCTGTTCTTGTTCTCCATCTCGTGCTCGGCCAGTGTAAGCAGGAATTTTCCAATGCCGGTCGTCCTGTATTCCTCGGACATCAGCAGAAATATCTTGTGGAGGTCATTGGACATCTTCATAGCAGATAGAAGAACGCTCTGCAAATCGTTGGGGTCCGGTTCATCAAGTTCCTCCGTGATTATGTGATCCAGTATCTCATAATTCTCAGTGGGCTTGTCAAACTGGGTGCCCTGAATTGTACCCTTCTCCATTGCCTCCCTTATCAGAACCGTGTCCTCAACTTCCTTCTGCCTCAGTTCCTCCAGAAGCCGCTTCACATGGTCAAGCAGGGATTCCTGGGATAGTTCATCATAGCGCTGGCTAATCCTTTCCTTCAATCTTATGGTCCTTCTGAGAAGCTGATTTCTCACCTCCTCGAATGACTTGCCCGAAATGGTACTTATATTTCTCTGTGCGTCGCCAGCCATGATAATAGTAAACATACCTTTGGTTCTATATAACCATTTCGCTTACAACAGCAGAATCAATTTTATACATTGTGTGGTTGCAGCCCTGGATTTCTGGCAGGTAAAGAGCTTTGGGAAGCGCCGCAGCATTCTTCTGCCATATTTCCAAGAGCGACCCTGCAAATAATGAAATATGGAAGGCAAATATAGTCCCGTTATGAAAGTATCCCCGTCAGTTATATCTTCCAATCTGGAGGACCTTGGGCCCCAGATCAGGGAATGCGACAACGCAGGAGCTGATTCATACCATCTGGACGTCATGGATGGGCATTTTGTTCCAAACCTCACAATGGGGCCGGACCTGGTAAAGGCAATAAGAAGGGTCACCTCGAAGCCACTTGAGGCCCACCTCATGATTGAAAGGCCTGACAAGTACTACAGCAGGTTCATCCAGGCTGGATCTGATGTGCTTCTTGTGCACCAGGAATGCCTCGTGGACTTCAAGAAACTTATTTCAGGCATAAAGGCAGAAGGTGCCGAATTTGGAATTGTGGTCAACCCCGAAACTCCTCTTGAAACAGTTCACAAATACCTGGAAGAGTCAAGCATCCTGCTGATCATGTTCGTCCATCCGGGCTTCTCTGGGCAAAAATTCATCGAGTCTGTGCTCCCAAAGATTTCAGAGGCAAGAGACTACATCTCTGAACATGGATTCAAGACCCAGATTGAAGTGGATGGGGGAGTGACCGATGTCACCGGCAGGAGAGTTGTTGATGCAGGTGCAGACATCCTTGTTTCAGGCTCCTACATTTTCTCCGGCAATATCCCTGAGCGAATCTCCATTCTGAAGAATTTATGAGGTTGTGAG
>JBJKSX010000060.1:0-10294 GCA_046703545.1 Thermoplasmataceae archaeon
AGGGACGGAATAAGGAAGTACCTCAAGGATCACATGTACGGAAACGCAAAGGGATCAGATCTGTGGAGCTCCATAGAGCAGGTATCGGGAATGCCAGTATCCAGGGTCATGGAAGCCTGGGTGAAGACAAAAGGTTACCCTGTGGTCAACGAATCTCTCGAGGATGGAAAATACATCCTGAAGCAGGAACAGTTTCTGATTTCAGGTGAAAAGACAGACAGAACCTGGCCCATTCCCCTTACATATTACCTGAACGGGGAGGTGAAATCAGAACTCTTCCAGGATAGGGAAATGGCCCTGGGCTCCAAAGCCCCTGTGAAGATAAACTCCAATTTCTCAGGCTTTTACAGGACCGGTTATGACAGCAGTATCCTTGAAGACATACTTTCAGACACGTCCAGGCTCACGAATCTCGATCTGCTGGGGCTGCTGAATGATTCATACAACCTCATGCTTTCCGGAAAAATGCCGAGGGATTCATACGTATCAACCATAAGGAAACTCTGGGTTGCAGAGGACCCCATGGTCATCAACGAGATTGCAGGACAGCTGCATTCACTCACTCTGGTTGCACCAAAGAGCGATGGATTGAAAAAGCTTGCATCTGAATATTGCGGGCTTCATCTGAAAAGACTTGGCAGAAAGAGGAAAAACGAGCCCATCAATGTTTCAGTGGCAAGAGGGGTCCTTATGTCAGCCATGGCCACTGCAGACATTGATTTTGCATCAGAACAGGCAGATAAGTTCAGCGGGTACTTTGACCTGGATTCTGATGAAAGGTCATCTGTGGCAATTGGCTACGCGGTCAGTGGTGGCACCTTCAGTAGACTGGAATCTGCCATGGAGCAAGCCACAACAGACGAGGACAGGACAAAATTGCTGTCTGCAATGGGATGGCTCCAGAACAACGAAGGCCTTGAAAGTGCGTTGAAACTAATCAAAGAAGGAAAGGTGAAGAATCAGGACATGGTAAGGTTCTATACTTCAGCTTCTGCAAGCCCGAACTCTAGGGACTTCATGTTCAGAAACCTGGAATATGCAATAAATAGGATGAGGGAAGTGTTTGTTGGTTCCGGTTCAACCGCCAGGGCTCTCCAGATGACAGCGCCCCTTCTCGGAATATCGAGGGAGGATGAAATGAGGAAGTTCCTGAAAAATATAGATGCCCAGGATGTCGCTGCAGGCGTGAAAAAATCTCTAGAATTACTGGAAGTAAATTCCAGGACCAACCGGCTGTTTTCAGGCTTTTAGGGGATATCTCCCTTATACTTTTTCTTCGAAATTAGGCAATTTATTACTATATCAAAAATTAAATATATTATGAAAACCTATTAACTCAATTATAAATATATTTTCCCTATTTTTTATACATAATATATAAGTGTTTCCACGAAAACTTATAAGGGCACCCTCCTAAGGAGAATCATGGACGAACCTATTACAGGTAAACACAAAAAACCTAGATTAAGGAGAGAATTGTCTCTCTTTCAGCTAGTCATTATTGGTGTAGTAGGAGCCCTTGGTAATGGAGCACTTTTTGGAACTGTGGGCATGGTTGCCCTTGCAGGACCTGGTGCTATCATAGGTTTCATTTTTGGCGGTATTATCTATACGTCTGTAGGTTTTACCTACATGGAACTCGCAAGGGTTCACCCGGAAGCGGGAGGCCCTACGAGGTTCTCGCTTTACACGCATGGAAGGTTAACCAACCTTCTGAACTCGCTTGCTGACCTCACATGGTACATATTTATACCACCTATTGAGGCAGTATCAATCGTCGCAGGTCTGGACTACTTCTTTGGAGGCCTACTGACCTCAAGCGGTTATCCCACAATGACGGGATCACTGATTGGATTGGCCCTTATGCTTGCATTTGTGCCCTTCAATTATTTCGGTGTAAGAAGATTCGGGGCTTCAACCAAGTATCTTGGTGTTGTGAAGCTGATCTTCTACCTGGCAATGTCATTTGGCCTGATTTTCCTTGTGTTCAACTGGCACAACCTGTCTTCCTTCAAGGGAGGCTTTGTACCCTTTGGGCCAATAGGAATCCTGCTTGCAATGCCACTGGCAATGTATGACTTCGGCGGAATCAGGGTCATACCTGATCTCGCTGAGGAAGCCAAGAAGCCTGAGATAATATCCAGGGCGGTCATTCTGACTGTTATCTTCGAGACCATGATTTACATCTCAGTGGCAATTGCAGTTATATTCAGTGTGAACTGGTCCGCTCTCGGCATCGTTCCGGGAAACTGGGGCGCTCTGATGAACTATTCAAGCGGAGTCAACCCGTTCTTCGTATTTGCGCATTCGAACAATCTGGACATAGTCTTCATCATTGCGGTGGTGGCAGGACTTATGTCTCCTTTCGTCACAGGGTACATATACCTTGGAAGCGGAACGAGAATCCTGTTTGCAATGGGAAGATCCGGATTCGTTGGAGACGCATTCAAGAGGCTGCACAGCAAGTATGAGATACCAATATGGTCGCTCGTTGCATTCGCTGTGGTTGGAGCTTTCGTGGTTCTTGTTTCAGCGCCACTTCCGTCTATCTATCACCTGATAGATTACGCTGTGGATGCTGGATATCTTGGTTTCATAACCAATCCTGTAGCCCTGATGGCATCAAGGCGGCAGGGCATAACGAAAAAAGAACACATGTACCCGGCTATGGCTGTGGTCGCGCCAATCGCAATGGCCCTGGCTTCCCTGATTATATTCTGGGATGGCTGGACATCGATCGTCTACTCGCTTTCCATCATGCTTGGCGGAAGCCTGATATTCGGTATCATAAGCTACTTCGGGACCACAAACAGGGACAAGATGCACTGGGCCAACGGAATCTGGTACCTTGCATACATTGCATTCATGGTACTCATGATTGGAATTTCCTCTGACGGGCTTTACAACTATCTTACCTTCACAGAGGGTACGATAATAACCGGAATAGTCACCGCATTCGTGTTCTACCCATTTGGTGTGTTTTCAGCCCTCAAGGAGAGCTACTCACACAAGGAGTACACCGAAGCAGTCCAGAAGGAAGTTTCAAGCAACCCAGCTGTGGAATAATCTTCCAAAACCATTTTTTTATTTTTAAACCAACAATTTCTTTCTTGCTTTTATACAAGGCTGCAAATGCCGATCCTGTTTATTTCAGCAGGCTCTAGTGCCCGAAGATCAAAAAAATTCTGTGGGCTCAGAAGCCCTTTG
The DNA here is from genome assembly GCA_046703545.1 of Thermoplasmataceae archaeon. Lineage (GTDB taxonomy): Archaea > Thermoplasmatota > Thermoplasmata > Thermoplasmatales > Thermoplasmataceae > JAJZOM01. The sequence continues at coordinate 3,208 of JBJKSX010000060.1, forward strand.
AGATGTTCACGCTGTCAACCAGAACAGAAGGCATTGATGAAGGGCCAATTTCCTCCCACCATTTCACGGTCTTCGTGTCCCTTGAAACCGCTTTCACGTTCCCGAGAATAGAAGGCACCGAATCGCTTATGCGTATTCCCTTGGCAATGCCCTTTACTTCACCATTCTTGACGTAAAATGCCCCGTCGCGCGGAACCGTTGAGAATACTGCATTGCGGTAATCCTGGTACCGGGTATACCAGCAGTTGTTGATCCAGAGGCCATCATCGAGCTGTGATAGGAGCTTCTCGGAATCTACTTTCCCTGGGGAAATCTTCAGCTGCCAGGCTGTTGGGTTCAGTATGCCGGCATTACCTGTAGTCTCCGCACCATTTCTCTTTGCAGTTGAATAGGAGTGCATGTAGCTTTTCAGGACACCATTCCCGATCAGCGTATTCTTCCTGGTTGGGGTGCCTTCATTGTCACACAGCCTGAAGCCTACCCCACCAGTGTCAAGAGGGTCGTCCATGAGAGTCAAGCCACTGTCCGAAACCTGTTTTCCAAGGAGGTCAGCAAAACAGCTCAGGCCACTTTCAACAGAATGGTATGATAGGAAATCGGAACTGTAGGAGATGATGTTTCCAATGACATAGGGGGACATGAGCACCCTGTACTTTCCAGGCTTTATATCTGCAGATTCCCGAGCCAGAGACAATGGCTGGGCGGACCCCTTCCCTATCTGCTGTATTGTTTTGGAGTCAACTCTGATTGATTTTCCAAAGTGTCTGGCTTCCTGTCCGGTTCTGTCATCTCGAAAAGACCTTATGAGAACTTCCAGACCGCCTGTTTCATAAGTGCATTCGTTATGGTTTGTCTTCACGGTTATGCTGTGTGACCGGTTATAGAGAACCCCTGCTGTCCTTTCCGCCCCATTTTCAATGGCTGAGTTCACAAGGTTCACAGACATGTCCTGGAGGTCATATTCTGAATCAATTGAGTCTTGTGGCTTCGTGTATTTCACTTTCTCCGGATTCAATCCAACGAATCTGGGATTTTCGGGAATCCTATCTGAAATTTCCCACAGCCTGTTCACGGTCTCGTCCGCATCTGCAAAGTCAGCAATAGTTGTGGAAACAGTCCTTTTGCCCTTTGCCGCAAATACAGACACACTGCTCTCGTCCCAGTAATTGTGCAGGTCTTCAGTGTTCTGGGAAAATCTCACCTGTTCAGTCCTTGTTTTGGTGTACTGGAGAGCAATTTCATGGAACCCCCTTGATGTCAGTTTTTTCATCAGCGAATCAAGATCGGGAGAAGTCATTGCAGATGCACGCTCCTCAGCCTCATGTGGGGGCCTCCCATCCATACGTCCACGCCCTGCATCGGGTCTCCCTTTCCACAGGTGCCGGCATTGAATTCCAGATCCTTGCCAACAGCATCCACTGCACTGTAGAAGCTTATGGTGTTTGTCTCAATGACAGGCCTTCTTACGCGCCCTGACACCTCGCCATCTGTGATGAAATAGGCTTCCTTTCCCACGTATTTCTCGTTGAACCTTATGTCGTCGATGTTCCATTCTGTGAATGATTTGATGTAGACACCCTTCTTTATTCCGTCAAAGAGCTCCTCAAAGCCGTGGTTTCCAGGCTCTATATATGTTGTGCTCATTCTGGCAAGTGGTTCAAGGTTCCAGGAGGCTGTCCTCCCTCCGCCGTTGGATTCAACACCCAGTATTCCTGCACTCTCCCTGTTCAGGATGTAATCGCTGGCCATTCCGTCCTTGTAAAGGTACCTCTTTCTGGATTTGACGCCCTCATCATCATACCTGTAGTAGCCGAAACTCCCCTCCATTGAAGGGTCATCAATGACATTGACCGCTTCGGAGCCTATTCTGAAAGGGATCTTCTTGCCGGTGAGGAATGATTCTCCTGCCTGGGCTCCCTCCCTCCCAATGATCCTGTCATATTCAGTGGGGTGGCCGCAGGATTCATGTGCCACTATTCCTGATATCTCCGGGCCGACAATTATGTCGAATTTCCCGGGGTTTATTCTTGGCGCTGCAGCGGACTGATGCAGATCACTAATGTCATGCCCTATTTTCTCCTGGAGGTTCAGTCCATCTATATACTCGTATCCGGAGGATGCGCCATAATGTTCCACGGACTGCTCAAATTCCCCAGACTCAACTACTCCCACCATGTAATGGTAGTATATTCTGGAGATGTCTCCCGATATCTCGGATCCCATGGAATTCCTGTAGAACTGCCGGATTCTCTTGTCCGAAAGTCCGTTGACCCTTACCGAGGCGCCACCATCCTTCATTATGGAATCGTTTTCCTTCAGTATTGCAGACTTATCCTCAATGGAAAAGTCCTCTATCTTCTTTTTTGCCTGGACTTTCCAGGAATCCTTCACTTCTTTCCCCCTGTATATGGAATTCTTTCCCCGGAACCTGGAACGCTCCAGTGCCATGTCCACGGATCTCTTTACATCATCCCACCTGGAGGAATTGGAATAGGCCATGCTGATGGAATTGTTCACAACTCTGACAGCATAGCCACTCTCCCTGCCAAAGTCCAGCCCTTCAAACTCACCATTCCTGTATGAAAGGTAGTTCGAGGTTATGTCCATGAACCTAGCCTCGGCGTAGCTGGAATTCGCTGAGGCATACTCCAGAATCTTGTCGATGAGGTCTGGCTCCATATCACTTCTCCCTTATTTTTGCAAGGCGGTTTTCGTATGTGGCGATGATCTTGTCAATGCATTTCCCAAAATTCCAGTCGTAATCATTTACCGACAGCTTAATCGACCCTCCGGAAAGCCTCGACCTCACTGAATACTTGATTCTGCCCTCGCTGTGGTACTTGGCAATGTGGAAATCAAGATTGCCACCCTTTATTCCAGCCATCTTTGGAAGACGTCCAACCAGCTTGCTCGCGTTGAAGTACAGGATGTCGTAAAGCTCATCATCCCAGGCATCAAGCCCAGATACCTGAATGAGGATTCCTCCCTTGTTTTCTCCAGTGCTTATGATGGCGATGATGTCCGAGGCACCAACGACGCCCATTACCTTTCCGTTGCCATCTATCACCGGGACAGACCTGACTTTGTTTTCTACCATCAGGCTTGCGCAACGGTCAATTGATGTTTTGGGCGACACCGTCACATCCTTCAGGGGAAGTGATCCGAGTCGAACCTTCAGCTTTTCGGGCTCTCCGGTGACATTCCCCTCCTTTATCTTGTCTGCACTTTTCAGGAGCTCCTCAGGAGACAGCTGGTCTGCCTTAAGCACACCACGATATTTTCCTGAAGTTGACACCACAGGCATATCAGTTTCATCAAGTGCCCTGAATTTTTCCAGTGCCTTGCTGATGGGCTCGTCCTCCTCGATAACAACAGGATCGGTTGACATCACTTCAGCACAACTTATTTCCTCGTGAGGAACTACGTGACCGAAATTCCTCAGAATGTCTGTTCTGGAAAGTATGCCTGTGAGCATGCCCTTCTCCACAACCGGGAGGGCAGCAAGTCCACTGTCCCTGAAAAGCTTCACTGCGGTTTTCATGTCCGTGTTTGGAGTGAGTTTCGCAGTCTTGACCATGAATGTTTCCACCTTGGAATTGCTCCTGATGCTCCTTCTCCTGAGCACTTCCCTGAAACTCAGCATTCCCGCGTACCTCTTGCCCTTCAGCACTGGGACCTGGTGTATTCCTGTGGTCCTCATTCTCGACAGGGCTTCGGAAACTGTTGCGGTAGTGGTGGTGGTCACCAAATTCTTTGAAGTCATTATCTCGTTTACTTTCATTTCTAAGTTCCCCAATATGACAGTTTTAAATCGGATACTAGAGTTGAGACCTCCCTGGAAACATCCTGGCCCAATGCTGCCGATTCCATGAGGCCTGCAATTTCTTCCATCCCCTTTGCGCCCATTCTGGTAACCTCAGCGGTTCCAATCCTTCCTTCACGGTCCACAATTATTTTGTTCTTTTCCAGGCGTTCACTGAAGGACCTGATGGTAAGACCGTTCTTTTGCAGATCCTCACGTGAAACCGCGATCTGGTGCGACTCGGAATACCAGGGCGAATGCATTGCACGTATTTTCCCTCCTTCCATGGCCTTTCCAAGGGAGACGGAGTTATTCACAACCTGCTTGGCGTATTCTGCACCATATTTCCTCATTTCCTCCATTGCAACGCCCAGGGCTGCCACTCTGGAGGGATGGAAATTATCCATGGTTCTCCAGGTCAGGTTTTTCCTGAACCTGTTCATGAGGCCTTCATGGTTGGTGAGAATGATCCCGCCCTGGGGGCCAAAGAAAGTCTTGTGGGTTGAACCAAATAGAACATCACAATGTTCCAGTGCATCCTTCTGGAATGCACCACCGGCAATGAGCCCCATAACATGTGACCCATCGTAAGCAAGCATGCAGTCGTGTGCATCGCACATCTCCCTGAGGGGCTTGAGGTCGTAGTGTTTCATGAAGAAAGATTGCCCCAGAACCATGAGGGAGGGTTGGGCCGATTTCATGACGCTCTCAGTCTTTTCTAAGTTGATCTCCTGCTTTTCTGAATCAAAAGGGATGTCATAATTCTGGATGCCGAACATCTGGGGGAGATAACCACTCTGGTATCCCGTGTAACCGCCATGCTTTTCCGGGATTGACATCATGTTTCCCCTCTTCTTCATTATGGAAAGAAGCACAACCTGGGATGCAATATGTCCACCAGTAGGGCGCACCTCAGCATATTTGGCGCCATACACCTTTGATGTCAGTTCCATTGTTTTTTCAAGGATTTGAAGTGTGTATTCTGTACCACCGTATGCGTCATGGTCATTCAGGACCAGCGAATATCTGGAGCTCAGGTCAGAAGAAAGGGCTCTCCTGACATCCGGGCTCAGAACGTTCTCCGAAGCTTGAAGATTGAGGGTACCTGATCTGTAACTGTCATGCTTTTCAACCAATTCCAAAATACTGCTCATGCGACACCTGCCTCACAGAAAATAGTGCTAAAAATATCTGCCACATTAAAACAATTGTTAATCCTCTATATAATCTTTGCAACTCAACAGGCGCCATTATTGGGAGGAAACTGATGCATAGAATTGCTGTGGCTCAAAATATCTCCTGGATTGAAAGAAGGGGGGCAATCAGAAGAAATTAAAACCTTGATGCGAATATTCAAGCCGGATGAATGTTAAAATGCGCATCCTTGTTGCCTCATACAGGCGCGAGGACGTTGCTGTGGAACTGTTTGGCAGAACCGAGGACGGAAGATCGGTCACTGCACTCTATTTCGGGTTCCAGCCTTATTTTGACCTTGTTGAGCCAAACAAGGCCTGCCTGGCCATGTATGAATCAGATGACCAGTTTGTGCGGTTTGAGGACAAGAAACTCTGGGTAGACGGCCAGGACAAAGACGTGAAGAGGGTTTTCATCAAATCGCCGTGGATGGTGCCCCAACTGAGGGATAAATGTGGGGGAAAATTCAAAGTAATGGCTGCAGACATCCCCTTCCACCACAGGTTCGTTTATGACATGGACCTTGGCTCATGCGTTGAGATTGAAGGGGAGGAGATCCCTGAGGAGAAGAAGCATTTCACCACAGACCTTGTATTGAAGATCAACGAGATCAGAAATGTTCCCGAGTTCAACCCGCCAATAAAAGTTCTTAGCTTCGACATTGAGAATGCCATACAGACAGACAACAATGAGGAGTATGGGGAGATATTCGTAATCGGGTACTCCATATATGATGGGTCAGGCTGGAAGAGGGGAGCTGTAACGGGAACGGAAGAAGAGATCCTCTGGGGATTCAACAGGCTCGTCAGGGAAAACGATCCAGACGTGCTAACCGGGTACAACATTGACGGGTATGACCTCCCTGTGATCAAGTACAGGATGGGGCTCCACAGAATTCCGTTCAAGATTGGCAGGGATTTTGAAATTCCCAGGCGCGTCTCTGGCCAGTATTGGAGGCTTCACGGAAGGACCATAGCAGACACATGGTGGGGAGTGAAGAAGATACTCCACCCAAAGCATGAAACGCTGAACTATGTTGCCAATATGCTTCTCGGAGAGGGAAAGGACAATATCAACAGGCTCAAAATCGAGGAAGAATGGCAAAACAGGCCACAGGAAGTGATAGATTACTGCATAAAGGATGCCGACCTGACCCTCCAGATTTTCAACGAGATCAGGGTCATAGACAGGAACATGTTCATGAGCACTGTTGCAAAGCTGCCTCTGGATGATGTTACAAACGGCGGGACAAGCAATTATGTGGACTCCCTTCTCATAAGGAAGGCGGACAGGGAAAATATAGGGGTTCCCATGACCAGCAGGAGCCTGAAGTCTGCCCCCATTGAGGGCGGCTATGTGCACAGCATTGGCGCAGGGATATACGATAACGTTGTGGTGCTGGACTTCAAAAGCATGTATCCCTCTATGATTATGAAGTACAACATATGCTTCACAACCTATGACAGGAACGGGCAGATCACGGCCCCAAACGGGGTGAAATTCCTGGACAAGGAGCACAGGGAGGGCCTCGTTCCCAGATTGCTCAGGGAACTCATGGACCAGAGGGACGAAGTGAAGAAGCAGATGAAGGCTGCCACTTCTGCCGGAGAAAAGGATTATCTTGATGGGGTCCAGGGAGCCATAAAGATACTCATGAACACCTTCTACGGTGTCCTGGCATCCTCATTCTGGAGGTTCACAAACCTTGAAATTGGTGGCGCGGTCACTGCTTTTGCCAGGAACACCATAACCTCCCTCATTGATGAACTCACGAAGGAGGACTACAAAGTGATATATGGCGACACGGACAGCATTTTCATAGAATCAGGCGCTGAGACACATGAAGGGGCCGCTGAAGTTGGCAAGGAGCTCAGCAGCAGGCTGTCAACAGATCAGGGAGTGGTGGTTGAGTTCGAGAAAGTCATGGACCCTCTGTTCTCACATGGGGCGAAGAAGAGATATGCGGGCAGGATAGTTTATCCTAGGTCCCAGGAAGGCGAAGTGCTCATAAGGGGTTATGAAGTGAGGAGAACAGACTCCTTCGATCTCCAGAGTGAGTCCCTGTCCAAGGTCTTTGATTTCGTCATGGAC
>JBJKSX010000061.1:0-26376 GCA_046703545.1 Thermoplasmataceae archaeon
ATGGCAATGTTCTTCAATTTCATGCCATGCAACTTGTCCATCCCCTCCAGAAGAGGGATCATAGTATCGGTTTCCCCTTTCAATGCCCATGGATTTCATCATGGGTCTTAAGCTTTGAAACATGCAAATCTCGACCATCTTTCCTCGCATGTGTCGTTCGAAACTGGACACATTTTTCAAAACGGATTGAAAGATATTTATACGAGAGATCACATATTTAATTATGAAGCCCTCCTTGAGACCACCTTATGCCGCCGGGCAATTTTACCCGCCTGACAAGGGAGATCTCCTTTCAATGCTGAATCAGATGGAATCAGAGGCAAAGAATTCTGGGCCAGATATAACAGCGGAAGTCAAAGGGCTTGTCGTGCCGCATGCCGGTTACCTGTTTTCAGGAAAGACTGCCATGGCAGGCTACCTTAAACTCAAGGGAAAGGGGAACGGGCATTTCATACTCATCGGCCCAAACCACAGTTCCAAACCCTATGGCACATCTGTGTACCCTTCAGGCAACTGGGAAACTCCAATTGGCCCGGTGAAAGTGGACAATGAAGTTTCCGGGCGCATCCTGGAGAAAGACGGGAAATGCGTCCCAGACATAGAGGCCCATTTAGAAGAACATTCACTTGAAGTTCAGGTACCGTTTCTCCAGTATATCACAGAGGATGTGGTGAATATCACGCCCATATTAATGGGCAACCAGGAGAAGAAAATGGCCATCGGAATGGCAAAAACACTTCACGAGCTGGCATTTGGAATACCACTGATAATTTCCACCGACCTCAACCACTATGAGAACCTAAACACAACCATCAGGAAAGACAGCCTGCTTGTGGATTCAATCACTTCTCTTGATGTCAACAGGCTCTACAGAGTGCTGGAAAAGGAGAAAATCTCCGCGTGTGGATATGGCCCTGTAGCTGTCCTCATGGAGTACATGCGCCTTGAGGGAGGGAACATTGACCTTATTGACCACTCAACATCATATCACTTTTCGGGAGACATGCAAAGAGTTGTAGGCTACGCTTCACTGGCTGCAACCCACTGACTTCACACAAGGTGCAAGAAGTATCCTACCGCTGTCACAACAAGCCCGAGAACTGACTTTGTCAACACCCAGAAGATGTAATTCCCCTTGACTGACCTGCTGATCCCGGCTCCCAGTGCTGCCAGTGCAAGCACAGCAACAATTATTGAAATTCTGCCGTCGGAAGGTATTAGGACAGAGAAAGCCAGTGGTATCATCGAGCCCGTGAAACCGCTCAAAACAGAAATTGATGTTCCGAGAACCGACTCAATCATGATGTCCCTGCCTATTTTTCCCCTTATAAGGTATGCAGGGGACCTGAGGTTGAGCTGTCTTGATGTCCGGGATATCTCACCCCTCAACCTTGAATATTCCGCTATGAAGAAACTGAAACCGCCAACAAAAGCAGCTCCAAACGCCACTCTGAGTGCCAGCCCTATACCAATTGCGTCTCCATAGATGAGCGAACGGGCGATGAGCATCAGTGTCGTTATCACACCGTCGGAAAGCCCCAGCGTAAATGGGAAAAGTAGATTCTGTTTATTCATCTCTTCTGATGCTTTCTATGAGTTTTTTCCCAACGGCTATCTCGTCCACTGAGTGTATGACTGAACCCGTCTCTTCAATGCTTGCAATAAGGGCATCGTAATCAATGTTTGACCCCTCCACAGTGATGATGGTTCCCATGGTTTCCATATCCATTTCTGTAACACTCACGTTAACTGCTTCCACACCAGGGACTCTTTCAATAGCTTCTGACAGTTCCAGCAGAGTTGGCCTGTTAAGTCCCTTGTCCACGTCTAAAATAACTCTCCGTACGCTCATTTCTATATCACTAATTGCTTCTCAAATATACAGAAGGCCTAGAAATCAATGCGTCAACTCTTATAGCAACTGCTGATGGTCCCTGAAAATTTTCTGGACAACTACCGCCAGGCTCTTCCTGTTCACTGCTTGTATCTGTTGACACTTCTGCCTCTTACATTTCTATATCAAATATTGTTTATTAATTCTTATCCATGGCATGGTTGATTTTGCCTTCGCATTCTGAGTTGGATAAAACGGTATTGAATCTACAATATTGACTAGAGGGGTGCATATTCCCCAGTCAGCTTCTTCATCGCATTGTTGATTCTTCCCGAATACCTGACAAGGTCGAACACGATCACAATGACGAATATTCCGAATATAACGGTTACTCCAAAGAACACTCCGTCAAGGGTTATGGAAAGCTGATGGTTTCCAAGCGTTATTGCAACTGTGATCAGCAGGTACTCGATTGCCGCTATGGAAATTCCATAAAGATAGATCAGGTTATTTATCATTCTGGATACAAATTTTACCTTCTCGAGATCAACGGATGGCTGAAGGGTTCTCTTCATGGACCCATAGAGTTTCTCTATCTCTGTTCCAGAGGTACGAGCCGCGCCACTAACTGCTTCTGACACCCTTTCTGGATCTCCATCTGCGCTGCTTACAAGGCGTTCTGCTGCCTTGCTGGCCTGGCTGCTCACAAAGAAGTCAAGAAGCTCCTTCATAAATGAGAGGTTGAGAACGTTCTCAAGTTCCTTCACTTTGCCCTCAAGATCGCCTATATATTCTCCAAAACTGTTTCGGACAACTCTTGCTATGACTATGGTTACTACAAGTATAGCAGTCGGGATAAGATAGAGAATATAATCCATTACTGACTAGGAACTGCCTTACTAGTTAAAAAATTTTTTTGTTGAAAAATGGTGTGTGAAACGAAAACTACCCTTTCATGAAATTGAATTTCTTGAGTTCGTCGAGAAGGTTAAGTCCCTCGTTCGTGATCTGGTATTTCTGTTTGGCACCGCTGGAGTCGCCAATTTCAAGCAATTTTCCCTCTAAAAGCTCATTCACGGCCCTTAATGCGGAGCGGTAGTTCAGGTTGCATTTGTAAATGATCTTGGTTATCCCTATTTCACCACTGCCCTTGGCAAGAGTGAGGATATCATGTATAATTCTTGTGTGGTCACGCCTCCTCCTGCTGATGCTATCCTTCTTTTCGTCTGAAGACGACAAGGATTCCTGGGCTGGCAAGTCGTTCCTGGAGGCTTTTCTCACAGACAACCCCTCTGGTTCAACTCCAGTTACACCTTCAGAGGTGATCCTCATGAGGCTGTTTCCTTCCTCCAGTGCTATTGACTTGACAACAGGCACTGAGAATATACCTGACAGAAAATTCTCGTATGGTGTTACATTGATTGGAGTCACTGCATATCTGTTCTGCAACTGTAGTTCCTTAGATCTCAGATACAGGATAACAATCTGGTCCATTCTTTCTGTTTTGCTTCCTGTAAGTAATTTGATTGGAATTATTTCGCCGCTATTGTTTGTCGGTTCGAGGGCAAAATCAAAGGTGAATGCCCTGCCGTCGTCTCCCCTTATTGTGTAATTCTGTTTCAGGTTCCAGTCTTTCAAGTTGAAGACCACTTCATCTGATCCTATGTTGACCTGAGATCCCTTGGAATAACTGACTTCCGATACAGTTACCTCAGTTTGTTCAGACATCGAAACCATATCCCGATCAATACGTCGATTATATAAGTATTTTGTTATATTACGCTAAAATGGGCTGTCTGACATAATTTCCGAATATCGTATCAATTATTGACGCGAAATATTTCGCTCACAATTTGGACTCGAATATCTTGTGTGAATTAATTTAAACAACTACTTTAATCTGTCAGACAACATTATTTTTGAGTCATATAAATGACATAAACTTAATAACCTATTGGAAAAATGCCAACATAAAATGGACAAAATGGATATTATGTCCATTTCGGGCTATTCGTGACCGGACTTTCGCCAGAATTATCAAAATTTATATGCTGGACGGGATTACTATGTCAGTGGATTCAAGGCATAAGGCTCTTTACCTCATATTTGGAATTGTGGCCATAAACACAGTCTTTCTTCTTTACATTGCCTTTTTGAATGTCTGATCGGTCAATGAGAGGGGTTTTCAATGAAAAATTTTTTAAAAATTAATGCCCTACATTCTCAGTTCAATTTGGACAAGGTGAAATAAATGGCTCAACTGAGAGACCTGGAAAAATTTGAAAAACATGCCCTAGATGTATGCAAAGACCCCGATTATAGAGAGAAACTGAAAGTATGGGTTCAGAAACACAAGGAACCACTTGATGAGTACGGTTTGAAGAAACTCAAGGACAAGATCTACAAATACAACAGGAAATCCGGCACAGAATAATCCGGGCGGTTTTTCTTTGAGAGCCTCTGTGTTGACCATAGGAAACGAAATACTCAAAGGGAAAACTGTAAACACAAATATGGCACATATCGGACGTGCCCTCACTTTTTCAGGATATGACGTTTACAGATCTTATGTGGTAAGCGACGATCCGGGGGAAATAGAATGGGGAATCAAAACAGCACTTTCCACTTCTGACCTTGTGGTTACCAGCGGAGGACTTGGGCCGACTTTCGATGACATGACAGTCCAGTGCATTTCAGATTCATTGGGGATTCAGACAGAAATAAACCAGGAAGCCCTCCATGAACTTGAGGAGAGATACGCTGGACGTGGTTTAGAACTCACGGAGGACCGTCTGAAGATGGTGAGGCTGCCCATTGGGTCCAAGCCACTGCACAACCCAGTGGGCTCTGCACCGGGTGTTCTTATTGAACACGAAGGGAAGAGAATTGTAATTCTGCCTGGAGTGCCCGGGGAAATGAAGGCGATTCTGGAGTCGGTCCTTGATGAAATACGGATACCGGGGAAAGCATACTACGAGGAAAGTTTCTATATTGAAGGGCTCATGGAGAGCGCTTTCGCCCAGCTTTCCAATGCCGCAATGAAGAAATGGGCTGGAAAAGTGTACGTGAAGAGCCACCCCCAGAATTCAGAAATAAAGAACCCAAAGCTGGAAATAGAAGTCTCAGCAGTTTCAGAAGACAGGGAAAAGGCCATGAATATTGTCCAGGAAGTAATGGTGTTCCTGAAGCATAATTACAGGGACTACATAGGAAAATAATCAGTGTGCTCCAGGTGGGAACACAATGTTGTCATACTCAAGGTACCTCTTGTCCTCAAACCTTAGATAGTCGGGGTTGACACCCATTTTCAGTGCGAGGTAATAGGCTGTGTAATACAGGGGTACCATTGCTTCTATTGGATACAGGTATGGATTTGCCACTTCCTCCACATCAATGGAGAAATCGCCCTGGCCGTTTATCACAAGTGTCTGAGTGTCAACCGTTCTGCAGGCCCTCACTATGTCACCAGTCCTCTCCTTGACTTCAGGGGAGTTTATGATCAAAACAAGTGATTTGTCATCGATGACTGAGGTGCAACCATGATTGAACTCCTCAAGTTCTATGCCCTCTGCGTGCAGGTGGGTAGATTCCTTAATCTTCTGTGCCGCTTCCCTTGCCGCTATAAGAGCAGGGCCTGCCCCAAGGACAAAAACATCCCTCGGTTTCTTCAGCTCCTGGACAACTTCAGCAACCGGCTTTTCCAGTTTGCCTATTGAACTGTTTACGATGTTCATGAAATCAGTGGTATCTATCCCAAGGTTGCCATACACGTTGGAAAGCTCGAGGGCAGCGAAGGCATTGTCGAAGAAGGCCTTTGTGTTGCACAGGGACATATCCGGCGAATTCCCAATCACGATGCCATGGCTCGAGGCGTCAAGAAGAGGGGTGCCGGGATAGTGAGTTATTCCAACCGTCTTCACATTGCTGTCTGCGATCTTCATGGAATCCACTGTCGATTTTGTCTTTCCCGTATGAGAAAACCCAACCAGGGTCCCGGAAGGGCGATAATAGTGTTCCAGTTCGAAGGACTGGATGCTTCTCCAATGCCTGTCTGAGTTCCATAGAACCTGTGCTCCAAGGGTGGAGGAATGATATGCTGTTCCGTTGCCGGTTATGAAAAGCCTGTCGGAGAGAAAATCGTAATTCTCCTTCTTCATTGTATCAAGTGTCTTCCTGATGCCGTTGGGGGTGTCCTTCAACATTTCGTACATCAGGTATGGGTGTTCCTTTCGAACTTCCGGAAGGTCATCGGTCATGGTCTTCCGATGGGAATGTGAGTTATAAAAATTCCCAATATTGGCGCAAAAAGGCTTCAGGTGGTCTGCTTTTCCTCTTCCTTCGGCGGTGCCGTCTCCTTTTCAGGTTCCTTCTTTGAAGCTTCTGTGGAATCTTCCTTGCTTTCCTCAGGTTTAGCTGCTGGCTCCGGTGAAGGGAATGGAAGTACTGTGTTGATGACAACTGATTCGACAGAGTCTCTTGTTTTCAGTAGCATCTCAATTGAAATTTCCCTCCTGTTGGCTTCCTCACAGATTGCGCGTGCCTCATCCTGGTCAAGAACTCTCATCCTCTCGCCCGCGTAATGACCAGGCCCTTCAGAAGTGTACATGATAGTCAGCCTGTTGATCTTGCTGCAGTCATACATCAGTATCATCCGTTATATCATTACAATGAATTAGAAATTTACGTCTTTCATGACAAGTGCTGTTCGCATCTCATCGCCTGAAATAGGAGGAACTTCGCTTCATAAATATTTCATATCATGGGCGCATTCATGAGTGAATGCATCTCACTGGCGATGACTATTCCGATCTCGTGACCTACCTTACAGGACTCTTCAGCATAAAGAAAATACCTGAAATCCTTGTTGACAGGTTCATCCTGACATACAATTCATGCTACATACTGGATGGGGCTGACTCAGACCGGGGAGAACTGATTCAGAGATTCCCGGAGGATGACGAAAGAGACAGGATCAAGTATGTGGTTTTTGATGTCAGGAACCTCCACCCCACTGAGGATTCTGTATTGAGAATAAACTGGGATTCCATTGAGATCACGCCAGACGTTGATATGAAAGTTGCAAAAGATTTTGTAGATGTTCTTGACAGATCGACATTCAGATATTTCTGAACAAAATACCGAAGCATGAACCTGCTCACTGGAATTGTAAATGGAAAGGAAAAAATCCTGCTCCAGAGAAACAGAAGATTCTATACATTCGTCAACCCTTCAGACGAGCCCAAGAGCACCTTAGAGGCCATGGCAATATGGGACAGAATTGAGGGGATGGATCTGGCTGAAACCGGAAAGCCAAAGGAATTTGGCCTGCCAGTAAGGCCGGAAAAAATACTCCTGCCAGCAGTCAATTTTAAGAGCCACTCCACAGAAACAGCCATGCCAGAATTGAAAGAGCCCTATTTCTTCTGCAAATTCCAGCATGCAATGCTCCCCCACAAAGGTAATGTGATCAGGCCAAGAGGAGTGAAGCAGCTTGACTATGAGGGCGAGATTGGCATAGTCATCGGGAAGAAGGGGAAATACATCTCCGAAGGACAGGCATACGAACACGTTTTTGGCTATACGATTGTGGACGATATCAGTTTGAGGGAAAACCAGAACAGCGGTACTCAGCCCTATGGAAAGGATTGGGTAATGGGCAAGAATGCTGACACCGCGCTTCCCATTGGCCCCTGGATCACCCCTCGAAATGAATTTCCGGGATTCCCAACCACCATTCAGACCGTTGTAAACGGAGAGGAGAAGCAATCAGGATCAACCAGCGAAATGATCTTTTCGGTGCCCAGGCTCATATCGAGGCTTTCCCAGGTAATGACACTTGTCCCGGGTGATATAGTCACTACTGGAACTCCCTCAGGCGTTGCCCTGCACACGGGCAAGAGATTCCTTCAGCCCGGGGACAAGGTGGAAATCACAGTCGGCGGCATTGGAACTCTGAAGCACGGAATTGTGGATGAAGGCCCATCCCAATGAAGTACCAGGTACTGCACGTAATTGAGAATTCTCCTGGAGGCCTCACCAGAAGGCGAACCGGGATCTACCTTGGAAGGACATACCATGATGAGCCGGTTGTCCTTGATCCGGAGGCACTTGAAAGGCACCTGCTTGTGATGGGAAAGACCGGCACTGGCAAATCCAATATCATTCTCCAGATTATTGGGCACATAATCAGGAAGGAACTTGGTTCTGTAGCCGTCTTCGACCCGCACGGTTCCATGGCAAAACTCATAGCTACCGCCTTTCCTGAAAGGTCTATCGTGATCTCACAGAAGGAAATCCCAGAAGGCGACGCCAACATGGGCATCACGCTCAATGCCATGGCTTCCAGCAACGGGACCATCAACCGTGAACTTGCTGTCAGCTGGATAAAGGACGCATTTGCAACCGAAGACTCTTTTTCAAAGGGGACCTGGGGGCCAAGGCTTGAAGTTGTGTTCACTTCCATCCTGAGCGAAATCATGAAAAAAAGGGATGACCCCACTCTTGGTGACCTTCTCGAATTGCTCACAGATTACGGAAAGATGAAGAGATTCATTTCCACAATACAGGATGACCAGCTGAAATCATTTCTCAAGACCCAGATTTCGGACTGGAGAGGTTGGAACCAGTACACTAGCAGCTCAATAAACAAGCTTCTTCCACTTCTGACCAACATTAAGCTTAGGCGCCTGATTTCATCAAGAAAGGACTCGGTGGACATCTCATCACTTCTTGAAAAGAGTGGAACAGTTCTTGTTCCTGAAGTTTGGAGAGATGCAGTTCCAGAAGACACCTACAGGATAATCACCATACTCCTCATACTCAAGATATGGCTTGGGCGCCTCGGAAAACAGAATGAGACTCCGCTCTACCTGGTCTTCGATGAGGCCCAGCTTGTGCCATCAAGGATTCTGGACAAGCTCCTTCGGGAAGGGAGGAAATTTGGCATAAGAGTCATTATGGCAACACAGTACCTCGGAAGGGAACTGACAGGGTTGTCAGAAACACTGCGGGGAAATGTTTCCAACGTGATCAGCTTCAGCCTGTTTGAAAAGGATGCAGACACACTTTCCAGGAACTTCTTCTCAAGTGAAATAACAGAAAGGCTCTCGGACATACTTAAGAACCAGGACATACACAGGGCAGTGATCTGGACCCACGGTGACAGGGGAATCTACGGCCCACTGTCATTCGACCCCAGATACAGGGAGAGAGAGTTGGATGAGGACGCCTTCAAAAATATTCTCTCGGGATCGATTCTCAATTACGGTTCCAGGCTGGAGGAACCGCAGAACCATAAGTCTGACACCGACCTTCATGAATTCCTCATAAACGAAATGCAGAAATTTCTGGAACAGAGGTCTGTTGAATCTGACAGGAATGTGGCAATCGAAGGAATCTACCCTGACCTGTTCTTCACCCATAATGCAAGGACCTACTATGTTGAAGTGGAGGTATCAGACCTTGTGAACTTCAGAAGAATATGGAAGAAGATCATGGATTACGCCGGCAAGCCATTGGTATTTCTGACTCCACCTGGATGTGCGGGGGACGTTTTCCACAAGGCACTGGAATTGCTTGCTGAGGTTCCCTATGGAGAAAACAGCCATGGGGACATATTGGGCAGCATAAGCATTATAGAATATGACAAGGGGCTCCATTTCTTCGCGTCGGAAAAGATGAGGCAACTCAGGCTTGACATGTTACAGGAAGGGAGCTATACAAAGACAATGGCTGAGCAGAGGCACAGTGAAATTCGAAGTTATCTGTATTCCAGGATGCTGAAGGAAAAAAGTTTCAGGATACAGTTCCCCGTTGAAGAAATAGAGAGGACATTTGGGCAGAACAATGCCCGGAATGCAAGAGTCTACCTTTGTGGAGATTCAAGCCACATAACGGTCGGTGACCTGTTCAGGGTGAAAGCAAGTGATTGAAAGGCTGAATGATTTTGGTGAAATTCCCCGTGAAGTGCTCCCATTCCTGGTTTATTCACCCATGGATTTCCCATGCAGTGAACTGTCGCTGAGAATTGCCGACGAAAAATGGCCCAGCATAAGGTTTGTCATGATGGCCAGCGGGAAGGAATACAGGATCAAGGAGTTCTTTATGGACTGGTTCTTCACCGGTTTTCCAAAGTCTCTGTTCAAGGATTTTTCGAGCTCCTATTCACCCGTGGAGAATTTAAAGGTTGAAGGGGTGGTCTTCTATTTCGGAAAGAATTACCATGGTTATGATTCTGTATCTGGTTTTGCCTGTGGCACTCAACTGGAAATAGAATGCAAATCCGGTGCCACAAAAGGAGAGTTCATGGAAGTGGTCCAGGACCTCCTATCCTCAAAGCCTGACCCAGATCTGCTCAGTAAATTGCAGTTCCCGGACAGATCTCATTCCGCAAAAGGGAATGATGGCGACTGGTACGAAAACAAGCGAGTCAGCCGGCTGAAATGGCTCAATACTGATGGAGGGGAATATGCCATTTCAGGACACAGGATGAGAAGCAGTGGCATAGGAAACCTGGTTATGGATGGGCACCGCCAAAGCATACTGATTCTGGAAGAAAACGGCTATGAGAAAGCCATATGGGCAGAAGTCACGGATTCGGGGCTTGCAGTCCCCAACGCCATTTACAATTTCAGGCCAGGTTCAGATTTTTATGACCTGTTTGTAGACGTTCCAGGAGGTAAACTGCTGTTCAGGGAACCTGACGGGCCGGGCATTCTGAGATCTGAAGTGCACGAAGAAGTCTGGACCATTGGGTTCTCACCTGGCTTTGCCAGAGATGAAATTGTGAGTTTTTCCGAGGATATCTCCAGTTTCAGGGGCTTTCTGGAAAGCACTCGGCTAGCGGCCGGTCAGGACAGGGCATAGCGCTTTGCCTCTCCGATAACTGCAGCAATGTCTTCCAGAGTGGTCTTCCCGGTGTTTATATTCCTGGGGCTTGGATGATAGCAGCTATACACCCTGATGCCGCCAAATTCATGGAAAGAGCCGTGGGCGAATTTCATTCCCCTGACATCAAATCCCTTTTCCTTCATTACAGATCTTACTGAGTTGAAGGCAACGGTCCCGAGCACGATGATGCTTTTCAGCCTGTTCATCATGGAAATTTCAGCCTCCAGATAAGGAAGGCAGTTCATCTTCTCCTCCTTTGTGGGTATATTGTCGGGCGGGACACACCTCACAGCCAGTGTCAGCAGCATGTCAATGTATTTCAGCCCATCATCCCTGGCTCTGGAAATGTCCTGATTGGAAAGGCCGTTCGTGTAGAATGCTGAGACAAGAATCTCAGAACTCTTGTCTCCTGTGAAAACTCTGCCTGTCCTGTTTGCTCCGGAAGCTGCTGGTGCCAGGCCAACTACCATTATTCTTCCATTTATGTCTCCATAGGCAGGAATTGGTTTTCTCCAGAACGTCTCATCACGGTAGCGCCCGGAGCCGGATAGCACCTCATTCCTGAATTTCACGAGCCTTTCACACTGATTGCATGAAATGACAGCCCTGTTGAGATCCTCAACGGTTGAGAACATTGCCTTTTTGACTGCCATTTGTTGCTTAATGGAAACATAAAATATGAGGGTTGAGGTACATGTTATTGATGGCAGCCATAGGCGCGGGCTTACTTGCCCTTATAGGAATAGTCGTAACGCTTCTTGTAACATGGATAATTGTTTCCATACCTCTGTATTTTGCTGGAAAAATCATATCTGGCAAGCATACAACCTTTGGGAGGGCAATGGGAGCCGCCCTTGTGGCTCCTGTTGTTACATTGTTGATCTACTATCTGGTGATCATCGGACTGGCCCTTTTCCTCGGGCCCTTTGCATTAGTTGTGGGGCTGGTAATTGCGATACTGGTTCTCAGCTACATCTATGCATCCTTTTTCAGAACAGGCATGCTTGGAGGTTTTGCCATAGCAATTATTGCGACCATCATCACTTACGTCATCGCATTCATTGTGCTTGCGGCCCTCATTGCAGTGCTTGGGATTTCGGTGACCACATTCCCGCATGGGTTTGGCGGCCCATTTTTCTAATTTTTTTATTCCCAATATTTACCTTCGATATTCGGAATAGTATTCTGAATCAGATAGATATAAATAGGAATTTTCACATATATTATTAGATTAGAAATGTTACAAGATAATAACTTCTATGCGGAAACTTATGACTATGTAAAGGCCCACAGCGCGATCGACAATGATTTCATAAACAGGTTCGCAAAGGGAGACATCACTGATGAAGAATTCAAGAGATTTTCCATTGAATTCTACCACTTCACAAGAGAATGGGTTTCAATCCTTTCGGTGCTTCTTGTGAACACACCGGATGAAGAAGACGCTGCTAACCTCACCACCATACTTGTCTCAGAGCTTGGCGACGAGAACCCCCGCCACAGGCATGAACTCCTTTACAGGATGTACCTCAGAAGCATAGGCATTGAGCCAGAGGACCTTGTCAAGAGGGAACAGCTCAAAACCACCAAGGAATGGCTTGATGGCATGCGCGAGTATTTTGGGGGTGACCATTTCGAGGCCCTTGGAGCTGAATTTGGCCTTGAGAACATGGCAATTCCAATGTGGGACAAGATACTTGCGGGCATGAAAATCTGGGTCGAGAAACACCCGGAATACAAGAATATGGACATCAAGTACTTCACATTCCACAGGGAGCTTGAGGAGCACCATGAGGAAGCCATGGAGAATGTACTTGGCACACATGCAAGTGACCCCGTTGCAAGAGAAAAATTCATGGTTGGGGCCAAAGGCATACTTGACCTCGAGGAGAAATTCTGGCTGGGCCTCTCAGCCAGCTGAACCATCCAGCAACTAATTTAACCAATACCACATTTTCCCCTGTGAATACGCTCGGTTCCAATTTCTTTCTCATGCGCCATGGGGAAACTGACACCAACAAGAACCACATCTGGCAGGGCTCCCAGGACATACCGCTTAATGCGACGGGAAGGAAGCAGGCTGAAGAGGCTGCCCTTATTGTGAAGGACATCAACCCGGAATTTGTGATTACAAGCAACCTGTCGCGCGCTATTGAGACAGGGGAGATAGCAGCAAAATATGCCGAAAAGGCGAGATTCATCGTAAATCCTGAACTGAGGGAGAGGGCCTGTGGCGAGGTCGAAGGAATGACCACCTCTGAGATACAGGAGAAATTCAGGATACAGATGACCATGACCAGCACAATGCTGGACAAAATACCTGGCGCTGAACCATACAGGGAATTTGAAAAGAGGGTGATGTCCGCTATGCAGAACATCTACAATGAATATGCAGGAAGGAGAGTTCTTCTTGTTTCCCATGGTGGGGTTCTCAGGACATTCTATGAAGCAACCATAGGGAAATTGCCTCCCGGAATAGCATTCAAAAACTGCGCCATTCTGTCACTCAGGATGGACAGGAACAGGTGGATGCTTCTGGACCGGTACAACACTGTTGAGATCTAGGCGATCGTTTAATTTTACCCCTGAACATGTCTTTTCATGTTGATTCAGAAAGACGGCAATGAATTCTTCGTGAAGGTTGAGAAGGGTGAGGATGTGCTCGGTACTCTTACTGACGTGATTCTTGAAAACGGCATATCATCAGGTGAAGTCATCTGGGGAATCGGAGTCATACAGGACCTGCAGGTAGGGTATTTCAACGGGAAGGAGTATGAGAAGGAAACCTACAGTGAACCGCTTGAGGTGGTGTCATTCCACGGAAGCATCGCAGAAAATGAGCCCAGGTTCCATATTCACACCTCCTGCGGAGGCAGGGACCACAGGGTTGTTGGAGGCCATCTTTTTGGTGGGCACGCAAATCCACTTCTCGAAGTCAGAATCAGGAAGTTTGAAAATATAACCGTGAAAAGGTACGACAATCCAAAAACCGGGCTCAGGGAGATCCTTCTCTGAACCTAGAACATGCTTGTGAGCAGTGCCCGGATCCTGTCCGGGTCTCCCTTGAGCTTGGTCAGTATGTAGTCAATATCCTGTTCAGTGATTCCATAATCCGTCAACCTCCTTGACAAACCTAGCGAATGTATGAAATTCTCAACATATTTTGCGAAGGCTTTTGCAGATTCTTCTGGTGTCCCAACACTGAATCCCAGTTGCCCGGCCAGGCTGCTTAGAATATCCGGGGCTTCTTCAGCGTATATTTTCATGACCTCCGGGAGAGTTATGCAGCTGGTGATCCCATGCGGGATGTCCCACTTTGCCCCGATGACCTTCCCAATATTGTGGCTCAGCCCCATTGGGGCATCGTAGACTTCAAAGTATGAGTACCAGGCAGCTAGCAGGCATTCGTGCCTGGCCTCAACGGTGTCGAACTGAAGGTTGTTGAAGAGTTTGGCTGCTGCGAGAGTGCTGAAATGCTTCGCAATCTCGCTGCCACTGTTCGATACTGCAGTTTCGATTGCATGGTCCAGGGCCCTTATTCCTGATGAGCGCCAGAGTACCTGTGGCGTTTCAACTGTGGCATTGGGCTCAAGGAAAACATAGGATGGGGTTATTGCCTTATCCCTGATTCCTGTCTTCTCCCCCCCAATTGTGTATCCGGCAATATGGGAGAATTCTGCAGCGGATAGCGTGGTTGGTATAGCTATATGCTTTGTATTCAGGTCGTAATAATACCGCACCACCTTTGCAGCGTCATTGACACTGCCTCCGCCTATTGATATGATGATGTCACACTGGTGGTTCCTGAACATCTCAGTGGCATGCTCAATCTCCTCCATTGGTGAATGCTGTGAAACTTCAATGAATTCAGAATATGGAATTGGAATCCTTTTCAGGAGTTTTCCATAGAATTTTGTCCTGGAGACTGATTTGCCTGTTATTATGAGTGCTTTCCTTGCCTTGAGCTCCTTGAGGAGTTCCGGGAGCTTCTTTGTGGAATCCACACCGTGATACACTCTCTCCAGGGGGAGGTAATTGTAACTCACTTGTACCACGATGACATGTATGCCTTGTCTTCCACATCAAGCGCGGCCCTGGCAACCTTGAGCGGGGAATAAGTCTCCACCATTACGGCAACTTCCTCCGTCCCTTCCTTTCCGATTGCCCCCTCAACAGCCCCAGGCTGGGGGCCGTGGATAAGGCCCCTGACATGGAGGGTAAGAGAGCCAACCGATATTCCCTTCCTGCTCATGAAATTCCCTGAAGAATAGAAGAGGACTTCGTCTGTGTCAATGTTGCTGTGGTAATAGGAAATGGGAATTGCCCTAGGATGGAAGTCGTATTTCCTGGGAAGGAATGTGCCGAGCATGAATCCCCTGCTGCTGAATGTCTCATGCACAGGCGGCGGCTGGTGGAGCCTTCCCACTATGGGCGCCATAAGTGAGGTATTTATTGCCCATGGGTAAAGGTAACCGTCCCACCCTGCCAGGTCAAAGGGGTGCTGGTCCCTAGATTCCCTGAGGTAATAATCATGGAAATCAACCAGAACTTCGAATTTGCCGTCTTCAAGCCTTGGCTTTCCAAGGACTGGAACCCTGATGTCTCTGGTGTAGTAAGGGGCACCCTCCTTGATCTGACCGTATATGTTCAGGTACCTTTCCGGAATGCTCACCCTTTCCCTGGATTCGATGAAGAAGAATTCCGAATCTTCCGAGTAATCCATCCTGAATGTGGTTCCTTTGGGGACATACAGGTAATCGCCCTGTGAGAATTCAAGGTCGCCCAGGACAGAATGCAGTGTGCCGTGCCCCTGCTGAACATAGAAGACCTGTTCCATGAAGGCATTCCTGTAGAAGTAGTCCATTTTGTCTGCGGGCTTGGTGAGCCCAAGATAGACTTCATCATTGAAGAGAAGGTACTTCCTTCCATGGATGAGGTCCCCCTCGTGCCGGATCTGGAAACCCATGATATGCCGGTGCCTCAGTTCCTCAACTGAGCCCTCCTCTATGGGCTCCCTGTTGACCCTTTCAATGGCTTTGACCCTGGTTGGCTCCCTTTCATGGTAGAGCAGGGAATAGGGGCCATCAAAGCTCTCCTCCCCGAATAATTCCTCTTTCAGAATCCTCTCAGGATCCTGGAAGGTGTGCCTGCTTTCCGGTAATTCTCCCTGTTTCACATAGAACGACATTTTTCTGCCTCACGCTATTTTTGACCTCAATTCTCCAAATACGGCTGATTTGAAGGTGACTGCATCGCCCGGCTGAAGCCAATCCTGGACTTCTGTGCCAAGTTCAAGGATGCATCCCTTCCCCACAGTTCCGCTCATAATAACATCTCCGGGCTTGAGGCTGACACCGGTGGATGCCCAGGATACAAGATCCTGAAATGTCCAGTGCATGGTATTGAGGTTATTCCTGGTGATCTCATGGTCGTTCACCTCAACACTGACTTCCGCATTGATCCTGAATTCATCGTCCATTAAGCCCTCCACCTCATCTGCCGTGACAATATTCCGGCCGAAAGATGTTGCAAAATCCTTGCTCTTTGAGGGCCCCAGGCCAATTGCCATTTCCTTTCTCTGCTGGTCCCTTGCGCTCCAATCGCTCATCAGAATGAAGCCGAAGATGTGGCTCATGGCCTCTCCCCTCGGAATGTTCTTGCCTTCCCTGCCAATCACTGCAGCAATTTCCAGTTCAAAATCAAGTTCGTTGGTGAAGGATGGCCTTTCCACGTCGGTGTCACTTGAGAGGATTGCTGAATTTCCTGAATAATAATAGGCCGGAAATTCGTACCACTCAGGTGGAACTTCCAGGCCCCTCCTCTTTCTTGCATTCCTTACGTGTTCCTCAAAAGCGTAGAAATCCCTTATCTGGTTGACAGCGGGAATGGGAATTAGGTACGACTGCGGAGAAATTTCCAGCATTGACTCAAGTTTCCCTTCGGAAACAAATTTCTGGACCCTTTCAAGGTTCTTTTCAACATTAAAATAGAATGAATTGCCGGCGTATTCCATATCCACGCCGGTGATTTCACTGAGATCGAAATACGAACCTTCGTGATAGAGGGCCATGACAGGGCCACTCTCAGTGACGATATGCCCTATCTTCATTTCTAAAGGTTTCCCCTTTTCTCCTGTTCGGTTTCTATTGATTTGAAGAGCTCCTTGAAATTCCCTTTGCCGAAAGAGGTGGCGCCCTTCCTCTGAATCACTTCGTAGAAGAATGTTGGCCTGTCTCCGGTTGGCTTGGTGAAAATCTGGAGAAGGTACCCGTCATCATCCCTGTCCACCAGTATGTTGTGTTTCCTGAGGTCGTCCAGTTTTTCGTCAATCTTTCCAACCCTGTCCAGAAGGGTATCATAGTAGCTGGACGGAGTGTAGAGGAATTCAACGCCGTTCTGGCTCATCTGGGAAACGGTCTTTATGATGTCATCTGTCTCTATTGCGATGTGCTGGACACCGGGTGAGTTGTAATAGTCAAGGTATTCCTGGATCTGTGATTTCTTGAGCCCCAGAGCTGGTTCATTGATGGGGAAAATTATCTTCCTGTCGCCGTACTGGACCACTTTTGACCTGAGGGAGGAGAATTCGGTGCTGATATCCTTGTCGTCGAAGCTGAGAAGCTGGTCGAATCCCATTCCTTCAATGTAGTGCTTGACCCATGCGTCCATCATCCTGTCTTCCACGTTCCCGACAACATGGTCGATCTTCTTCAGGCCAACAGGGTTTCCCTTCACGTTTACCTCCTCGAACCCCTGTGGGATATTGGTGTCGGATTCTGTGAAATCCGTGAGAGTGTGGATTGTCTCTCCATAAGAAGTGAGTTCTGCCGTCTTAAGAATGCCGTCGTTGGTCTCAACTTTCTTTTCGTTCCTGACCTTGACAATTCCCTTCTTCCTGACAAAATCCAGTGTGTCTCCTATATTGTCCACGTTCATGGAAACGTCCTTGACTCCGTCTCCATGCAGCCTCACATGATCCGCCACCGGTGAACTGTAATCAAGGTAGCTGGTGAATATCATGCGGACATTGCCCTGTTCCAGAAGGTAGGATACACGGTCCCTCACTCCTGTTTCTGGTCCAGCATATGCCTTGAGGTCAAAGCCAAGTGCATGCTGGTGATAATATGCCCACTGCTTTGCGGAACCGACATAATATTCAACTGCATTTAATGAATTAAAAAGATTATCATTATCCATAGGTTATCATGACGTATCCGTTATAAAAATTTTATGCGGAGTCCCTATTTTTCCGTGTCACTGAATCACAGTGCTTTTTCGGTTTGCCCTGAATTGCAGGCAAAGAAATCCTTGTGCCCGGACTGGTGAAGCCGGTGATCCACAAATGGAAACTCATAATTACCAAATAATCATGGATGGGGGAGAAGAATTGAGTTCAGGAATTTATATTTCAATATATGCTTACAGATTCACCGCAGAGTTCTGGAAGAGCCCCAGGCCCGAACAGCACGGTTTCTTTGCCAATTTGAATGAGCTTTTCGTAGAATACAGGAAGAAGCTGGTTCATCTCAGGACTTACAGGTCAATAAGGCATGACTGTGATCTCATTGTGTGGTGCTCATCCAAATCTCCGGAAGACCTGGCGGAATTCAGGGAAAACCTTAACAGGGCAATGGGCGGCCAGGGTTACCCGGATTTCAGCATGTTCAGCCTCTATGAGCATTCTCCATACCTGAAAAAGGGGCAGGAGCTGGCTGACACGCTCAATTTCCCCCCAAAGAATTACTTTGTTTCTTATCCAATGAACAAGGACCCCGAATGGTACCTGGTTGATTCAAAGGAAAGGAAGGAAATCATGTCTGAACACATATCTATGGCAACTTCAAACCCTGAAAACGAGGATATTCGCTCTTACACGACATATTCTTACGGAATTGCTGATCAGGAGTTTGTTGTCATGTATGAGACTGATTCGCTCTCCAACTGGTCACATGTGACTGCTAAACTCAGGGAAGCCAGACAGAGGAAATGGGTTACGAAGGAATACCCCATCTACGTCGGCATTCTTTCTGAGCCATTCAATTTCTGAAGTGATGGGCAATGAGTGAACTGGAGGACAGTGAAATGATCATAGTTCGCTATTCCGAAGTTGGGCTGAAAGGCAGCCGCGCTAGGAGCATGATGGTGAGGCTCCTCAAGTCGAACATACTTGAAGGCCTGAAGAGGCTGAATGAGACGGCCAGGATATCCACCGAAAAGGGAAGGATATATGTGAGTGAATACTCAAGCCTCAAGGCCGCCCTGGACGTCATCGGAAGAACAATGGGAGTCAAGAGCTATTCTCCGGTAATACCCTTCAGCTATACAACTACAGCAGATATTGCTGGGAAGGCAGTTGAACTGTATTCACAAATGGTGAAGGGGAAGAAATTTGCTGTAAGGTCAAGGAGGTCAGGCGGACAGAATTTCACATCCCGGGACCTGAACCTTGCGGTGGGGGATGCCCTTTACGATTATTCTGGAGGCGTTGACCTCACGAATCCCGAGATAGAGGTAAATATCGAAGTCAGGAACAACAAGGCTTACTTCTATACGGAGTCCATGAAGGGCCCCGGAGGATTGCCGCTGGGCTCGGAATCCCCACTTGTCGCCCTTGTATCAGGAGGAATAGATTCCCCCGTTGCTGCCTGGATGCTCATGAAGAGGGGGTCGCCCGTTGACTTCGTCTTCCTGACCCTTTCACACCCCATTGACACGGTTGAGTTTCTGGGTGGAGTTAAGGCGCTTGTCGACAGGTGGAGCCTGGGTTATGTTCCCAGAATTCACATAGTGGACGGAAAGCCCCTGATTGACCTTCTTGTGGTTTCAGGAAAGATAAAGGTCCCGGGAGTGACCTACAAGCGCATACTGTACAGAGTCGCATTGGCAATTGCCAGGGAGCGAGGGGCTTACGGCATCATAACCGGCGAATCTCTTGGCCAGGTTTCATCCCAGACTCCCGAGAACCTCATGGCCATTAACCACACCATTGATTTTCCTGTTTACAGGCCGCTCATCGGAATGGACAAGGATGAGATATCCGATATTGCAAGGAGAATTGGGACTTTCCCGGTAACAAGCAAGGGAGAATTCTGTTCGCTGTTTTCCCAGAACGTTGTGCTGAATGCCTCACCCGAAGCAATAGACCATGATTTCGAGAGTGTCACCGTCATTGAGGAGCTCCTGAAGAACAGGAAGGTCCTGAAAGGTGATGAGATCGGCCAGTACCTTGGCTCCATATCAGATGAGGATTACGAGGTCACCGAACTTCCCGAGAACTCGATCGTCGTTGACATGAGGGCAAAGGCAAAGTTCCAGGACTGGCACCACCCGGAAGCTATCAATGTGCACCTGGGGGGAGTCAGGAATGTGATAGAGGAGAATGGCAAGGACAAGGTGTATGTATTCTACTGCCAGCAGGGGCTTCAAAGCGCGTATGCGGCAAGTGAAGCGAGAAACCTCGGTGTCAGGTCATATTACACCACCACGGAGAAAATGAGAAATATGAAGGGGCAGGGTACCCCTGAAACAGCTTAATAGCATTGTCTGGTTTTCCATTCATGGAACCTGATTTTAATGATGTGGCGCCACTTCTGGAACTGCTTCCGGAGGGCATGAGTGGCACCAGAAGGTTCCTGGTGATTTACGATGGGGCCTGCTATTTCTGCGTCTTTTCGGTCAGGTTCCTCAAAAAGATTGACTTTTTGGGCAAATACAGTTATTTAACGCTCCAGGAGTTTTCAAAGTTGAAGGGCGTCAAGATACCCTACTCCATGCTCCAGGAAAGCATTCATGTTGTGGATGCAGAGAGCAGCAAGGTGTGGAGGTCGACAAAAGCCATCTCGGTTCTGCTATTGAGATCTCCCCCTGCATTCCTGATGTTCCTATTCCTGAATTTCCTGAGGCTTGTGCGTATTGCAGAGCCTTCATACAGATGGATCGCACAGTACCGGCACGAAATATCCACCATCCTGAAGAAATGAGTTTTTTAACCTCTCTGCATTGAAGTGTGAGATGAACCCATACAGGCTGCTTTCTGCATTTCTAGTCGCCTCTGCTGTGTTCCTGGGCTTCGGGGCATTGATCCTGAGGCTGGAGAATCTTGTTCCAATAACGCTCACGTTCTCCACCTTTGTTGCAATTGTTGTGATACTTGCTGTGGCGCACTACACTTGGAAGGAGAACTTCATTTCAGCCAGCGTCGGAATCCTTCTGGCGGTTATTTCGATCCTGACAAACACACTGCAGCCTGCGCACCTCTCTGCAATATTGCATCCCTTTGGTACCGCATCGCACACTCTCCTGGTGATCTCGGATGTGGCTGGATTCTATCTTCTCCCTGCATTTTACATCGTGCTATATCTTGCAAGGTACAGGAAACTCAGGACATTTTCAGCCCTGACACAACTTCAGTCAACGGGATGAGGGGATCACTCCCATTTTCTTTCTTCTTTTTCATTGAGCCTGTGTATTTCGGCTTCCCTGACTGCGACGTCAACTGCCTCCTTTGCAGTTTCGACGTTGAATATATTTCCCTCGCGGGATTTCGTTTTCTTCAGCTTCATGGGGCCAATAATTATGGTGGATTTTCCCTCAGAAACGGCAAAACTGGCTTCAGAAAGGGTGCCGTTTGAACCGTCCACCACTATGACCGCCTCGGATGCCCTGACTATCAGGAAATTTCTTGCGAAGCCGATGCCGGTTGGGATCTTGATGGTCAGGTCGCCATTGCCCTGCTTCATGGAATTGCCTGGAAGAATGCCGACGATGGTTCCGTTGCCTTCCCTCACTCCCTGGGATACCCATTCCATGACCCCGCTCATTCCACCGCAGAAAACAATCACGCCCCTTCTTGCAAGTTCCCTGCCAAGTTCAATGGAAATTTCCCGGTATTTTTCGTCCGCCCGGCTTCCGCCTACAACTCCTATGTTATACAAATGACCACACCTTAACTGGAATCACGGCCTGAGATTTCTTGTGAGATGCCTCAGGGTGTGAGTACCAATCCTGCCATCCTTAATATTGAATTCCACATTTTCGCGGGTGGCAAATTCCTCCAGGTTTTCAGCCCCTGATTCCTGCAGGGCCCTGTTCAATTCCCCCATGTGCTCTTCCAGGTCAACAAACTCCTTTTCAAAGAAGGTTGCAAGCCAGACCCCCATTATGCGCTTCAATTCCGGCAGTGGATCCGGGGAGTCTTCCACCCTTATGTCCATATATACGTCAGAGCCCTCCTCAAATGGTTCCCTGTTGCTGGAGATGTATATGCACGCACTCTGGCGGCCCCTCTTGTCCCCTCCCTGTGCCTGGGCGGCCTCAAGCGCAGCCATGATCCTATACTCAAGCTTGCCATCCTTTTCCATCTCCCTTGCCATTGCCTCAAGGACTGAAGGGCCCGCAAGGATATTGCCCTGGACAGAGTAATGTTCTCCAACAATGTGGCCAGCGTAATCCATGCATTCTTTGCCCGTATAGGCAAAAGGAACGCCCCTTGAATCCACAGCTGCAACCTGGCGCTTTTCCCTGCCACTGTCCCTGGAAGTCAGGCCCTCTATTGTACTCTTCGAGTCCTTTGTCCTGAGAAGTTCAAGCCCTTCCGGGCCGTAGCTGTAATTGGCATAGGATTGTGTTGCAATGCATCCAACACCTGCCTTTGCCCATGGCACAACTGATCCAACTGATAGAAACCTGCTGGCAACTCCAACGCCCCATTTTTCTTCTGCCGGGTCGTAGCAAACAACTGAAAATGTCACGAGAAAAAAGAGAAAGGGAGGTGATTAATCTTTTTGTTCTTCCTTCTTTTCTCCCGGGATATCCCTGTGTATGAGAGATGCTGGCTTTTCCTGCTTCTCAGCCGCTTTCTTCAGTTTTTTCCTCATTCCCCTTGACCTTGCAGATACGGCTATAAGGGCTATGATGAGGACAATCACCAGAAGCAGGACAGCAATGTTCAGCGGAGTGAACGTGAAATTGCTCGTAAACTGCTGAATCACTGTTGGGGTTACTTTCTCATTGAAGTTGTAGGTCTGGTGGAACTGGGAAGCAGTGTTGTTCAGGTTCCATCCTACCACTATCTGTGCCTGGTATGTCTGGAGTGCTGCGGATGAACTCACATCAACCAGGTATGTGACCACTACGGACTGCCCGGGATTCAGCTGGGCAATTGTGAAATTATCCGCTGTAAGGGCTGCAAGTGGGTTTGTTGAAGGCACATGTATGCTTATGACACTTGGTGAGAGAAGATGGACATTCACCCCATACATTGTGTGGTTGCCATTGTTGGTGATGTTGAACTGCTCCATCACTGAGCCCGCCCCTGGTGTCAGTGCAGGGATTGAACTTGTAATTCCAAGTGTACCGTAGTTGTGGAGATAAACCGGGATGGAAATGACCTGTGATCCCATGTGGAAGTAGATGGCCTCCTGGCCTGTTGTGTTCATTGCATTGAGCAGGAATGTGAAATTCTCAATGTATCCAGATGGCATGTAGGCCACGTTGTAGGCTCCGGTCATGGATGTGAAAGCTGAAGAATTCACCCAGAATTGCGTATTCTTGACCGGGCCCGCACCGGTGTTTGAAACCACTGCGGTGAGGGTTATGAATTTCTGGTCCTGGTATATGATTGGTGGATTCGTGAAATAATTTACCAGGGTCAGGTCAGGGGTTCCAAGAACAGCGACCTGGAATGTGGAGTTTGACACTGTTGTGGGAGTGGCATTGGTGGTGACCTGGAGAGCTACCTCATATATGCCCTGCTGGGCAGCAGAACTCACGTTGACCAGCTGCACTATGGTTACAGACTGGCCAGGAGTTGGTGCAGTGATGTTGTAAAATGACCTCTGCTGGGTATTCGGGCCATTAATGTAACTGTAGCTGAACGGAGAATTGGCATAATATGTCAGGTTCACTGATGCATTCACGTACGAGAAATCTCCGGCAACTGTAAACTGCACAAAGAGTGGGGTGTAGTTCGAGCCAGGGGAAACAAGTTCCGTGGAATTTGCACTGTACCAGTAGGCGTTGGTCACGGCGACAGGCGTGAAGCCAGGCGCAGCGGCGTGGGATACGCCCATGGTTCCCAGTGCTCCGAACAGGGCAAGCATTGCTAATGCGGATACTATCAATTTTTTCTTATTCACTATTTTCACCTTTCCTTTTTCCAACTATCTCATTTTTCATGAACAGCGCTGAGATTACCATGATCGCCAGGAAGACCAGGCCGATCACGTAAATGTAATCAAAGGCTTTGCTTGAGGGGAACGCGTGGAATATTGGCAGATATGGCAGATCTCCTATTGGGAAATTATAGACTCCAAGAAGCACAGGCATCACGTATGTGCTCTCTATGACTCCTCCAATAGCAGGCGCGATCGCTGAACCGATATTCCTGAAAACAACATTCATTCCGGTGGAAACGCCCGCCTCTCTTTGTGGCGTTGAAAGCAGGAGTATGTTTATGACTCCCACAAAGACAAAAGAGAGGCTCATTCCGAGAAGTGTGGTATCCTCCAGAATTGAAATTGTGGTCTGCCTGTTGAAGAGAAGTGCCAGGTATGACATGAAGAGGATGATGCCGCCTATGAGTATGGTAACCTTTGGGCCGCGATTGACTGTTATACTTGCTGAAAGCGGGGCAAAAACCATTGAAGCCACCGCTGCCGGCATCATGATGAGCCCCGAGTGGAAGACTGTCAATCCGAAACCGGATGGGCTCGGGTCCTGAAGGAGTACTGGAACTGTGTAGAACAGGAAGAACATACCTGTCATTGCAAACAGTCCAGCAAAATTCGCAAGGAATATGTTCTTTATCTTCAGCAGCCTGAGATTTATGAACGGCATTTTCACCATTCTTTCTATCTGAACAAAGGCTATTAAAGAAGCAATTGAGATGGTAAAACTGCCTATGACGGCCAGTGATTCCCAGCCCCAGTACTGGCCTTCAGAAAGCCCAAGGATAAGCATGATGACGGAGAGGGACAGTGCGAAAACCCCTGCAAAGTCGATTGACTCGTCCTGGCGAACCGGACTCTCCTTCACTATAACAGCAGCGGCGATCAGAAGTGCAAATGCAACAGGTATTGCAGAATGGTATGACCACTGCCATCCATAGTACTGGGTGATGTATGCCCCAAGCGCCAGGCCAATGGCAGCACCGCCAGTGAATGTGGAACTTACTATGCCCTGTGCAAGTGCCAGGTTTTCCCTGGGAACCTCGTCGTTCAACAAGGCAAGTGCCACCGGGAACATGCCCATGCCCAGCCCCTGGACGGCCCTCACCAAGATGAACTGTGTGAGGGTTGTTGCAAAACCTCCAAATGATACTGCGATTGCGTATACGCCCGCAAGAATGACGAAGATCTTCTTTTTCCCGTATATGTCTGCCAATCTGCCAAAAATGGCTGCAGATACGGTCCCTGAGAGAATGTATGCGGTGATGACCCACGACAGCTTGTCGTAGTTTGTGTTGAAATCATTCACAAGAGTTGGAAGGGCAGGAGTGATCATGGTCTCAACATAAGTGATAAGTATGCCCATCATGGACATGATGAGAAGAGTCAGTTTTGCGCTTCTTGTGAACGCCATTCTGCCACCTCCCCTTCAAGTTGTCCAAGCTCGTCTTTTAGTCTGTCAAGCATTTCAGTATCGCCGCTCTTCTTGAGGAGAAAGCCGCTCTTCACTATGGACATGATCTCATCGCCAAGATATTCGAGCAGTTCCCTGAAAATAGTTGCATCATCAAGATTTGAGAGGAAGTCAAGGAATATGGCATGCTCATCCATGGATTCAACGAGGACCCTGCGCTGGAATTCATTTCGGATAGACCTGAGTTCATCCACGTACTTTTCTCCCTTTTCAGTCAGGGAGAAGACTTTCCTCCGGCCACTGATAGTGAATGACACAAAATCGTTCAGAAGAAGATGGTCAAGGACCGGCTTCAGGGTTCCATTAGAAATCCTTTCACCCTTTGTGGCTATGTATTTGGAGAGCTGGTAGCCACATAAATCCTTGAAACTGAGGGCGAACAGAACCCTTGTTGCATAATCCCTGTTGATCATATGTCGATTTCGACATATTCATATCATATATTAATTTGCCTCTTAGAATAAAGGGATTTCGCATTTGCGAATAGTATTTAGAGTGATATTGCTGCCATTAATAAAATTAAGGACAATTAATTCTTTACCAACAAAAAGTAATAATAAATAACCTAATGAGCCCACAATGTTCTCCAGGAAAATTGATGAGATCTACCCTGTTGATCTGGCTGAGTCTATGGAAGATGGGCCAGAACAGGAGGATTACCTTGTCATAGATGTAAGGGAAGCAGCAGAATACGTGGGTGACATGGGCCACATAAAGGGATCAAGGCACATCCCGCTCATGGAACTCAAGGACTTTCTGGATGAATTCAGGGAAAATAACAGAAAGCTTGTTTTTGTATGCAGCAGTGGAGAGAGGAGTTATTACGCTTGTTCGTTTCTCAAGGATCAGGGAATTGAAGATGTGGTCAACCTCAAGGGAGGAATGATTCAATGGCATCTCTCAGGCCTGGATGTTGAGTATGAGGAATAGGACTGGAAAGCTGGCAATACGCAACAGGGAAGAAATTTCATTCACCAGGGAACGGGAACTTATCGCCTCATGCATAGAGAAGG
>JBJKSX010000062.1:0-21382 GCA_046703545.1 Thermoplasmataceae archaeon
CGCTCTTTGAAAGAAGTTCCTTCATCAGGTCAGGGTCCAT
Organism: Thermoplasmataceae archaeon; assembly: GCA_046703545.1. Lineage (GTDB taxonomy): Archaea > Thermoplasmatota > Thermoplasmata > Thermoplasmatales > Thermoplasmataceae > JAJZOM01. Next base: position 41 of record JBJKSX010000062.1, read on the forward strand.
CAGTTTTCCCTTTCCCTTCCTGGACCTGTCAGAAACCCTTTCTGTAAGAATATTCTCCGGGCACGTGATCCTCACAAATTTAACCTCTCCACCCTCCTTAGTGACAGTGCTTACAATCTCTCTGATGTAAGCGTCATCCTCACCCACTGCGTACACTATAGATGTGATAAGGTCTACGTCGTGTGCTGCGGCCTCCTTGAGTATATCAAGCCTCAGTTTCCCGGAAATCCTGTTGAAAACCGGAGTCCCGAATGGGAAAACCTGCAGTGCCGGTTTGTTTACAACATTGTTTTCCAGAAATTTGTATCCAGTGAGTTTCTGGAGTTCGTTTGCTATTGTGAGTTTCCCGGATGCAAAAGGTCCGTAGATAAGAACTAGCTTCATTATTTTCGTCCAAGTTATTTAATTAATTTAACTTTGTCGCTTAGGTTGAATTTTACATTTCGCGACATGGCATGCCTATTGCCCGAAAGTTGACCGTAGAATCTGGGCCTCAACAAATTTATTCAGTTGTAAACATATAGTGTGCACAGGGATCGCATCCATCACAATATGTTAATATTCAAACCTGTGTAATGCACTGCATGGCCACTTACGTTTTTGTGCCCGGAGCCTGGCTTGGTTCATGGGTATGGAAGAAAATAACACCAGAACTCAGGGCAAAGGGGCATGAAGTGTACACAGTAACTCTTACCGGTATGGGCGACCGTTCACATCTGGCACGCAGGGAATACGGGCTGGACACAGCAATAAAGGATGTCGTCAACCTCATAGAATATGAGGACCTCACAAATGTTGTTCTGGTTGGGCACAGTTTCGCCGGGAAGTTGATTTCCAAAGTTTATGATCTCATCCCGCACAGGATCCGGCTTTTGATCTACCTGGATGCAGGGACCCCTAAAAAGACCAGGGAGCCTCAGGGCGGGCAAGACCCAAACGAAGGAGAGGGGAAAATGCTTGTTGAAACCGCGAATGCAGATGGTGAAGGGTGGAGGCTATCCATTCCGGATGAGTGGAAGGAAGACCTCACATTTGATCTCAAGGGAAAGGACAGGGACTGGTTCTTTTCAAAAATAACGCTGTGGCCTTTGAGGTATGCGCTGGATTCCGTGACCTTGAGTGAAAGGGTGGACAAGGTGAGAAAGGCCTATGTATTCTGCCACAGGGAAGAGAATGACTTTGATGAAAATGACCTGAAATACCTGGATTCTCTGGAAGGCCCCAAGAAATACATCATCGCCGGCCACTACCCAATGATAACAAAACCTGAGGAAACAATTCAGGCGCTGCTTGAATTTGCCCAGTAGATCATTTTAGAATATAATTGAAGGCTCACCGCCTTCAAACTTGTTTTTTTTAGAATTTGAGGTCGCTGGAAAGTTTGGCCACCAATTCTGGTGTAAGCTTTGCAGATTCGTTATAGCCCTCTTTCCTTGCCTCAATGTATACATTTTTGGATGACCTGAATTTCTCAAGATTTTCTTTCGTGAACTTGAATTTCAGGTACTGCAGTGTGGATTCCAGGACATCGGTGGACCTTCCCTCTTCCGGGGTCCCCTTTATTTCGCTGCCGTCAAATGTTATGAATACCGAGTTTTCGACTCCAGCCAGTTTAGGGATTTCCCTGACCATCTGGCTTTCATCCTCAAACTCAATGAACATGGAGATGCTCAGTTCTGTGTCTGTTGGCAGCTGATCGCTGTATACCCGGATGAGCCTTGAGATTTCGTCCTCATCATACACATTCTCAATGAAGACCATTTCGTTGACCTGGTTTATGACTGTATTCCTTGATTCGAAGAGGAAACTGAAAGTCTTGGTAACAAGCCTCCTTTCCCTCTTTTCTGCGATGATGCTCCTGGTAATCTCTTCGCGCTTTGACTCATAAATATTGGGGAGAAGGATTTCCTCCCTCTTGATTGGCTCCATACAAATCTGCTTACTTGCTTATGGAAGCCAGTGTGTCTTCGTATTTCTTGGCGTGTGACTTTTCTGCCTTTGACAGGATCTCAAACCAGTGGGCTATGTCCTCATAGTTCTCTTCCCTGGCTGTCTTGGCAAATCCCGGGTACATCTGGGTGTACTCGTATGTTTCTCCTGCAATGGCTGATTTGAGGTTCTGTTCTGTAGTGCCAATTGGCTCTCCGGTCACCGGGTCACCCACCTTGGCAATGTATTTAAGGTGGCCAAATGCGTGAGCGGTTTCTCCATCAGCGGTTGACCTGAATGTTGAGGCAACTTCCTGGAAACCTTCTTCATCTGCTTTCTGTGCGAAGTAAAGGTATCTCCTGTTGGCCTGTGATTCGCCTGCGAATCCTGCTTTTAGGTTTTCTAATGTCTTGCTGTCTTTGAATTCCAATAAATCACCGACTCAAAATGATAAGGGAATATATTAAGGTTATGAGAGTGATTTCTATTTAGTAATCATTCTAATTAAGAACTACAGAAATTTTGCCGCCCTTGAAGAGACCATGAAAACAGCGATTGAGAGAGGCACTTCATGCTCCCCCTTCGAAAGGTTGAATGATTCCCCCGCAAAAGCCATGCTGAATTCCCTCAGAGCTTCAATCCTGGCGGTTTTGTTGTTGAATGTGGGGGCTATTGCATCACGAAGGGGGTCGAAATCTTTGAATTGGCCTATGCTTATTGGCTTCACCATAAGGCCGGTCTTTCCATGAAGGCTGTGCGGCAGCCTGATAAGCCTGTGGACATCCGTAGTGACAGGTTCATCTATCTCACACTGATATTCCTTCTTCACTCCCTCAATTATGTGGCCCAGGACCTTCTCATCATTATTGTCCATCAGCCTGTATTTCCTGTTGCCGGGAACTGAAAGCATTTCCTGCCTCTTCAGGTTCTCTGGGATGTTGGCTGCCTTGATAAGCCCTCTCAGATAGGAATCCCGTGATCTTGAGTTTCCCAGGATTTTACGGACAGTCTCCTGCTTCTCGTCATCATCAAGTATTCCTGAATAGAACTTGCAGTACTCGTCATCTATTGTCTTCTTCCAGCCGCTGAGCCTTGTCCTGGTGTCCTGCATGGACCTTCTCATGTCGAAGGTTGAAAAACCTTCACCGCGGATATAGTTGGCGATCTCCCTCCTGGCATCCGAATTCAATGGGTAGACCGTGTCCTCAACCACATGCACATGATAACCTCTCCCACCCGAAAACAGCAGTTTCAGGTCTTTTTCCTGAAACCCGAGGTCATCCATGAGGAACCTGAAAATCAGGCGCTCTGTGTGTTTCTTGACCTCCGCGAGTATCTGGGGGTAAGTCATCTTGTCTGCCCCTTCAAGATGATCTGCATCAAGGTCAAATATCAGTTCCGCACCCTTCCACTCCTTGTCCTTCATCACCTTCTCGCTGGGCTTCCTGTAGTATGCTGCGGAATAGTAAATGTGGCGTGGGGTGTTGCGTGCCACAAACCTCTCCAGTTCCTTCAGATTCTGCACGGACCTGTGCCTGATCATTGTGCCGAAGAATGGGATAAATCCTATCTCCCTCTCCGCAATGAGGTCAACATCCTGGCCAGTCCAGTTTGAGTAATAATCATGAAAATACCTCTTCAGCCTGACCTCTGACTCATCCGTGGGAAGCAATATGCAGCTATCACAGAATATATTAATAGTGTTTACCATTGGTTGCGGCAAATGAATAAGTCTGCTCGGGTTGCCCTGCTTCTAACTGGGCTGATGTTATCATCATCCTTCCTGGCTATTTCAGCAGCGATGCAGCCTTCTGGTTCGATGACCACTTCTTCTTCAAGCTATCTTCAGATGGGGCCCGGCACTGATTCAAACCTCACAAACTTCACTGTGTATGTTCCGCCCAATGCTTTTTCCAGTTCCATGATGAGAATGGAACTGAAATCAAATGGCCTGGTGCCCAGCATTGGTGGCAACCTTTGGACCTTTTCTGCGCCCACAAAATACGCAAACCATGTTGACACACTTCTTGCAAACCTCACTTCCCAATTGCATGCAAGTTATTTCTCTGGTGTGAACCAGACGCTCGCATATCCCATGGTACAGCCCATGGGCAGCCCCCAGACAGGAAACATACCTTTTGCTTATACGCCCAGCTTGATCAAGAAAGCATACAATTTCACCTGGGCCCTGAACCAGGGGATAACTGGAAAAGGGCAGACAATAGTCATAGTGGATGCATACGGCGATCCGAACCTTGCATATGACATAAAGGCCTTTGATTCGGTGAATTCCCTTCCAAAGATAAACCTGACAGTGGAGTATCCATTTGGCACTCCGGGTCAGTACAACTCAACCTGGGCAATGGAAACCGCCACAGATGTGGAATGGGCACATGCTCTTGCCCCAGGCGCCAGAATTGTGCTTCTTGTATCAACCTCTGCCTATACAAACAACCTTCAGCAGATGGTCAGCTATGCTGTGCAGAACCGCTTGGGCGACATACTTTCCCTGAGCTGGGGCACGCCTGAGAGCCAGCTGAACAACAACATAATAAGCACATATTCCAAGGTATATGCCAATGCCGCGGCACAAGGAATGGATGTCTTTGCCGCGTCAGGAGACAAAGGGGCATACCTTGGAACCTCCCACCTCACCGTGAGCTTCCCCTCTTCCGACCCCTGGGTCACAGGAGTTGGCGGGACATCCCTCTATGTCCTTAACAACCAGTTCCACCAGTATGGGTGGGGTGGATTGAACAATGGAGAGTCGTATGGAAGCGGCGGCGGTTACAGCAGCTTCTTTTCCACCCCTTACTGGCAGAACGCCACGGGATACAATAGCACAATGAGGGGGGCGCCCGATGTTGCAATGGACGCTGACAAATACACGGGAGTATACGTGATCTCTGACGGTGGGCAGTACACGGTGGGCGGCACCAGCGTATCAACACCAATGTGGGCTGATGTTGCGGCTCTCCTGCGGCAGTACACAAATGTTTCACTTCCTTCCATCAACCCTCTGCTCTACCAGATAGCAAGGAGCCCCTATTATGGGAGTTCATTCAGCCAGGTTCTTTCAGGCACCAACGGATACTATAACAACACCCCCGGGTGGAATCCGGTAACTGGCCTCGGGACTCCACTGGTTTCTGGCCTTCTCAATGCTTCAAGGGACCTGCTGAACGGATATGGCGCCAACGTTCTCTTCAACGGCCCTGAAAATTACAACTCCACATCCGTGATGGGCTCCCTGAGCCTTGCGGCTGCAGCAGGCAACCTGGACAAGAATGGCTCAACTTTTTACTATCTGGGTTTCTACGCTGGAAACCAGAGCTCGGTGAAATTCGGTGTTCTTCAGCAATCATCTGCCATGGAACTCTTCCTGAAGATGACCCAGAATGGAACAGCGGTTGAAAGATACTTCCAGATGCCATCGGGTTACGGGCCCAACCTTTCTGGCTTCCTCCTTGGGATCTCATACACAGGAAGTTCCATTGAAATCCACTCTTCAGGCGGGTTCCAGTTCTCAATTCCGGCTTTTCTGGATTATGCCGGAAGCATGGTGCCGTTCGCAGGCACACAGCAGCTTGATTCAGAGGCCAACCTTACCATGATAAACAGCGCTCATTTCACTGACCTGAGAACATTCAACGGCACGGGATGGGCCAATGTCACCCAGATGTACTTTGAACAGAACTCCTCGTTCATTTCGCACTCTTTTTCAACCATTGTGGCTTCGTTTTCCTCAGGTTCCCTCAACTTCTATTCCTCGGGCCCCCAGAAATCCGGCTATATCAATGGAACAGGGCTGGTTTCTCCTGAGATAATGTACAGCATTGAGTATGGCTATCCACTCAAAGCAGAATTTTCAATGCCCGGAATCACTTCGCCAATAACATGGGGAGTGAATGGCAGCAGCCTTTCGGGCTCGACCTTCAGCGTCCCTACAGAAGGAGGGTATTTCATGGTCAACGCATCATTCAAGGACAGCTATGGTGCACTTTTGACCGTCAACAGGACAGTCCACTTTCCGGGCATGTTCCAGACCAACCTTTCTCTCAATTACTCCATTTCCGGATATAAGGCCATTCCACCAACCGCCGTTACGTCGATGTGGTTTTACAAAAGCGCATATTCACCGGGAAAGCCCTTGCCTGAATTGAATGCGACTTATGCCATTGGCATAAATTCAAACGGGTTCAGTCCCCTGTCTGATTATCTGTATCCCTCAGCGGATGTACAGTTTAACCTCACGCCTGAGAAAGTGAATGCCACTATTTTTGTGTTCAACGGGAATTCTTCTGTAAGGATAGATGGGGAAAGCGTTGCGGGACAGAACGGGTATTTCCGGGCCTCAATATATCCCACAACCAACCTGACTGTGAATGTCTCCTCACCAGGGTTCCTGGATTCTAATTTCACATACTCCATTGAGCCGGGAATGAATTTTACAGACCAGGTCACTCTGAGCCCCCAGGACCTGAACTACTCCATTATAAGCGGAACTGTGACGGATTACCTTTATTCGTTCCCCGTGGGGGATGGAATGGTGGCCCTTCACAACTCTTCCTCCTCATACACCAACTCCACCGGTTACTACACCCTCTTTGCAGCAGTAGGCAATTATAACGTTACGGCGGGTGCACCGCTCTATGACAATTTTTCATCGCCATTGAACGTCACTTCCAATTCAATCCTGAATTTCCAGCTCAGGCCGTCAAAAATAGCCCTCCAATCCACAACGCCCGTGAACATTTCCCACTACTTCCCCCTGCTCTTTTACTTTGGTTTCGTCTCGTGGAACCAGTACAAGGGCTCCAATTTTTCAGTCTACCAGATTTATGTCTCCAAGCAGCCAGACTTCCTCAACCCCTCGATAAAGACGATCAGCACACAGAGCACAAGTTACACTTTCCTGACGGGTATTGTTCCTGGCCAGACCTATTACATATCCATAGTTCTGCAGTTGTCAAATTCCCAGGTGTACCAGAGCCAGGTCGTGAAGATAAGCTATGAGAACCCCGTATACCTTGTAATCAACGCGTTGCTCTTGAGTGCTGTAGGGCTCTATGCATACATTGCCTTCAGGGTTTTCAGGAAGAAAAAATGAAGAAGGGTCAGTAGTTTTTCCTGACTTCCTTCGTTGCCTCGGCCATATTCTTCAGCTTCTGGAAACCTACATCCCTTGACCTGGTCCTAAGGCCGCAGTCAGGGTTTATCCTGAGAAGCTTCGGATCCTCCACAAGCTTGACGGCTGCCTCTATCCTGTCCCTTATGAGATCAACCGGTTCGATGAAATCAACGTGTATGTCAGTGACGCCCAGGCCAATGAATTTCTTCTCCGAAAGTGTCTGGTTCACTTCATTGAATGCCTGCAGGTCAGCATATCCAGGCCTCTGTTCCACTGATGTGCCTGAGGAGTACTTGTCCCTGTTTGCGTATTCCAGGTTCAGCCCCTTGACCTTGAGGTCATGGAGCGTGTTGTACAGGTACCTGTAGTCCACGCTGTAACACACGTGGATGGTTGGCTCAATGCCCTGGATGCCCTCAAACGACCTGTTGACGGATTCTGTCACAATATCCATCTCGTCGGGATGTGTCGTGGCAGCGGGCTCATCTATCTGTATCTCCAGAACCTCGTTTGGCCTGTGCCTGTCCCACAGTTTCTTCAGTTCCCTGACTTCCTGGTTTATGACATCCGCGAAAGCATTTGCGAGTTCAAGCCTGTCCCTGTAATGTTCATTGAAGGACCAGTCCATCATGGTGTAAGGGCCGGTGATTGGAACCTTGAGCTTGCCTGAAGTGTTATTAAGGAGAAAGTCCAGCTCATCAAGGTGGAAGGGATTCTTCCTGGTGATCCCTGACACCACGCTGCCCTTCTTGTAATACCTGTTGTCAAAGGACCTCACCATGCCGTAGAACTCAAGTCCCCCAACATTTGCTGCAAGATGCTCATACATCTCCCACCTGAACATCTCACCAGCAACTCCGAGATTGTCAAGCCCGGATCTTTCGAACAGTTCCAGCGTCTCCACTGTTGCTTTCTTTCCGAGGTTATAGTATTCGTCCTGGCCAAGGATCTTATGGAATTTCTTGCTGAGATAGTCGGGTTTTCTGAAACTCCCAATCTCCTGTGTAATGAAAAGTTCTTCTGTCATGCTACTCACCTATCCTCCCTATGAGTTCCAATTTCCTGTCGGCAATCTTCCTGGGCAGGAAATCAAGGTAATTTGTGTGGGTCACGTAGAGCCTGTCCACCCCTGCATTGTCTGCCTCTGTCTGGGCGGTTTGGGCGATCTCCGATGGATTCTCAAGGCGTGTATTGTGGGCATCAATCAATGCGAGCCCCGGAACCTCGGAATGGCTGGCAGCAACAGAGAAGTTGCCACTGCCCGGGTGTGCAACCACCGAATGGAATTTCCCGCCAGCAGAAGAAAGGGCATCGCTGTCAAGCTTTCCCCTGGTGAAAAGCACAGTATTCTCTGGCCTGATTGAACTGTAGAATGAGCTAAGATCCGAGTGCGACAGCCCCACCGATTCAAACACAAATGTTCTGTTGAACTTGAATTTGGAGAGACCTTCACGGTAGTACTTTCCCAATTCTCCGGTCAGTTCATCAAAGGACGCGCCCTTTATGTTCCCACAGAAGTGGAAGAATGTTTCCGGTCCAGGGATGAATGCCAGCTGGTCTTCACCCTGATCCACATGATAAAGCGGCAGGGGCGGATTCTCATCCACCTCATTATACTGGGTGGGATCCTTTTCAAGTTTCAATTCGCCGCGCACTTCAGGAAGCCTGTAAAATGTGTTCGTTTCCCCGTACCTTGTAAGTGGTCCGAATTCAATTCCCCCGGAGATGGCTGAAAGGGGCCTGAAAATATCATACCAGTTGAACAGCGGATCAGTGAATGCATTGATTCCGCTGTCCCTTGCCTTCTGTTGAAAATCGGCTGTCTCGCTGGAAACCAGTCCTTCCAGCTCTTCTGAGGAGAGGATGCCCCTGCCCCATCTTCCAATCCTGATCCTTAGCTTTTCTGTCTTGGGAAAAATCCCGTATGTAAGTTTTAAAATCTCTGTCATTTCTAAATACTCTCCAGTATCTGCTTCGCCAGGCTGTTGCGCCCAAGTGGCATTATATGCACTCCGTCCACGTATTCCCGAACCGCATCAAATGCTTCCAGTATAATGTTTCTTGATGTCTGGACTATGTCGTCTGAATTTTCAAGTTTCCTGACAGTCTCATCTGACAGGCCAACCCTCATTCTTCTCAATGCATCTATCTGAGACTTCTTCGTGAGAGGCATGAATCCTGCCGAGAGCCTGAAATTGCGGTTTTTTATCCAGTCCTTCTGCAGGTGTTCTGGTTCAAAGAGGATCTGGCTGATGAAGAAATTGGAACCGTTCTCAAGCTTGAGCTTGATAATGTCCTGCTCGTTCCCCCTGTATGGGTTGAAGGCCGAGCCAACGCCAACATTTGGAAAGGGCACCTTCATGTATGTTTCAGTCTCCTGAATGGAACGCAAGGTTTCCAGAACATCAATTTCCCTGACCTCCTTGGACTCAACACGCTTGTTGATTGGGTCTCCCCCTATTACGAAGAAATTCCTGATTCCGATCTTCAATGCAGTTATGACCTGCGAGTGAATGTGAAGTCGGTTCTTGTCCCTTGGGGTAATATGGGGCATTGCAATGAGGTTGTACTCCTTGGCGATCAGGTAGGTGGTGAGAATCGGGTCCACTCCGGGCAGGCCCATGGGGTTCTCCGGGGCGGATACTACATCAGCGGCGTCGCAAAGAATGCCTGCCGCTTTCCTGAACTCTTCTATATCCAGATTCTTGGAGGGGACTATCTCCACTGACTTGACAAATTTCAGGCCGTTTATGCTGGAAGCTTCCATTTGTTGGACAGCCCATTAGTAACAACTTCAAAATGGTTAATGATAAAAAAATGAGTGGGGGTAATATTCTTTAAATAAATTATACGTCGAATTTAACACCCTGGGACAGTGGCACATCGGACCCGAAGTTCTTTGTAACGGTCTGGCGCCTCATGTATGCCTTCCAGGCATCACTTCCGCTTTCCCTTCCGTAACCGGTTTCCTTCTCACCGCCGAATGCGCCGCCGATTTCAGCCCCTGCGGTGCTTGTGTTCACGTTGGCAATTCCGCAGTCTGAACCCCTCACAGACAGGAATTCCTCCTCTTCCCTGAGGTCATTGGTGAATATTGCTGAGGACAGCCCCTGTGGAACATCATTGTGCATCTTCAGTGCCTGTTCCATGTCTCTGTACTTGAATACATACAGCAGTGGCCCGAAGGTCTCAGTCTGAATAATGTCCATATCCTGTGTGGCTTCAACTATTGCAGGCCTCACATAGTTCCCGTTCTCTAGCCCTGAAAGTCCGAGCGTCTCTCCCTGAAACAGAACCTTGCCGCCCTGCTTTTTGGCTGTCTCAATGGCTGCAAGATATGTGTTTATTGCCTTCTTGTCAATGAGTGGCCCCACCAGAACGCCCTCATCCCTCGGATTTCCGATCTTGACGTTCTCATATATGTTCTTGAGTTTTCCAACAAATTCATCGTATATGCTTTCGTGCACTATTGCCCTTCTTGTGCTTGTGCATCTCTGCCCTGCTGTTGCAAGTGCACCGAATGCGACTCCCTTCAGGGCGATGCCCATGTCACTCTTCTCGCTGACGATTGCACAGTTGTTGCCCCCCAGTTCCAGAATGGACCTGCCCATTCTCCTGGATACCTTTTCGTAGAGTTCTGTCCCGGTTTTTGTTGAACCTGTGAATGAAACAAGGGGGAGCCTCTTGTCATTGGAGATCCATTCTCCCCCATTGGCACCCTTGCTTGACATGAGTGTGAATATCTGCGGGGCACCGAGTTCGTCCAGTGCTTCCGCCACAACCTTCATTACCCCTGTTGCCACAAGTGCAGCCTTTGTTGATGGTTTCCATACCACTGTGTCGCCGCAGACAGCTGCGAGCATGGCATTCCATGACCACACTGCGGATGGAAAGTTGAAGGCGCTGATAACTGCCATGGGGCCGAGCGGGACCCACTGTTCATAAAGCCTGTGGTAAGGCCTTTCACTGCCCATAGTCAACCCATAAAGCTGCCTGGACAGCCCGGATGCAAAATAGGCTATATCGATCATTTCCTGAATCTCGCCTTCTCCCTCTGAGGTTGTCTTTCCAACTTCCAGGGTAACCAGTGCACCAAGCTCCTTCTTTCTCTTCAGCAGGAGGTCTCCCAGGGACCTGACTATTTCCCCTCTCTGTGGGGCAGTGTATTCCCTCCATTCCTGGAATACCTTCTGTGCAGATGCTACAACGCTGTCATAATCCGCCCTGTTCGCCAGTGTGAGATCCGCAATGTGTTTCCCGTCAACCGGGCTGGTTGACTTGTACACTTCCCTGCCATCAGTGGGAAGCCACTTTCCGTTGAAAACACCTGAATTCAGGTTATCGAGACCCAATGAGGACAATGTGTCCTCCCTGAATTTATCAAAACTGCTATCCGACATGTATTGGAATCACTCCCTATCGAATATTACTTTTGGAAAACAGGCATTACATGGAGAAACCAGAAGGAGGTGGCCTGAAGCGGCTCTTCACAATTCTTATAAACGCCACGGTTCTCTTGCAGGAGATGGTGCCTTCTGGACTCTGATAGGCTGATGAAAATCTGCCCAAAATGCGGTTCCATACATGTCAACTGGATAGCCGGCGGAATTACCGGAACCGTCTTCAAATGTGATGACTGCTTTTATGTGGGTTCCTTTATCCTGGAAGTGAGGCCCAGGGACCTGGAAAGATTCCAGAAAGAGATCAGGGATTCGGGCCATGAGGAAACTGGTTAGCTGAGCTCCTCAATCCTCTCTATTACTATCATGGCCAGTTCCATAAGGAGGTTGAGATCAGGGGATTTCCCCGTGTTTTTCAATGCTGCAAGAGCCTGCTCAGAGAAATTCTTCGCAACAGTGAAGGAATAGTCAATTGCACCGGTCTCCACCATGCGGTTTTTCAGTTCAAGGTCAAACTTCTCATCCTGTCCTGAAAGGAGCTTTTCCTTTATCCTTGCCCTTTCCTCCTCATCAACCTTGCTGAGCGTGTATATGAGGGGTAGGGTTATTGCACTGTGTCGAAGGTCTGTGAACGTGGGTTTGCCCAGTTTCCCAGCATCGCCAACAATATCCAGTATGTCATCAGTAACCTGGAATGCCATGCCAAGGTTGTACGCAAACCTGCTCAGGGCCAGGGATATTTCCTTTGGCGCCTTTGCGGCCTCAGTGGCACCCATTGCACAGGCTTCAAAGAACCTGGCTGTCTTGTTGCTTATGATCTCAAGGTAGGTCTTCTCAGAAAGGTCAAGGTTGCCGAGATTCACCGCCTCCAGAATCTGGCCTTCCGCAAGTCTGCTTGAGCCATCGGCCATTATCTTGGAAACGACTGTTCCATATCTGGAGCCAAGTTCATATGCCTTGGCGAAGAGGTAATCCCCCACGACAATTGCATTCTCCACGCCATCTACGTTGTTCAGTGTGGCTCTTCCCCTTCTTGTGGCGGCGTTGTCTATAATATCGTCATGTATGAGGCTGGCAGTGTGGATCAGTTCATAACCGGCGGCAAGGTCGAGAATGTTTGAATAGGGTTCCTCGCAGCTTATCTCGTATGCAAGAATCGTAAGCAGAGGACGGAATCTCTTTCCTCCGGCTTCAATGGTGTACCTGGACATCCTGTACAGGTCTTCCTGGTCGGTACGAATTGCAAGCATAAGCCTCTGGTTGACTTCGTCAACCTTGCCATGTAAACCAATACTCCAGTCCAGGAAATCTCTCATATGCTCACTAAACCATATCCTTATTTTACCCGCTCATTTAATCATTGCCAAACATAACATTATCATGCCTAACATGTTATCAAATATGGCTGGTAAATACTGTTAAAAAAGAGAGATTGAGAAAGCCGGCTTACTTAGTAAGGGTTATCTCTATGGAAGAAACGTTTGAATCTCCACGCTCACCCTGGAGCGTTTCAGTTTCTACCTTTATGTCCTTGTATTTCGCAGACTGTATGAATTTGTGCCTTGTGATCTCTGCAATGTCAACGGCTTTGCTGATTGCTTTTCCTCTGGCTTTTATGGTGATCTTGTCAACGTTGTTGTTGAACTGGGTCACCACGGCAAGAACGTAGTTCATTGTAGGCTTCTTTCCGACGAAAATAACGTTTTCCTCTGCCATCGTTGTCCCTCCTAGTTCCCATTAGCGTTTAATATTTAATAATATCGTATTAGTAATTTTACTAATGAAGCCTGACAAGGGTGTCTGTGTTGCGAATTCCATCCAGAACACGAAGTTCGTCCACTATGGTATTAAGCTCTTCCAGAGACTTGCAGTTAACCCTTATGGCGATGTCAAACCTTCCGGAGAATTCGTAAATTTCATCAAACCTTGAACTTACGTAGTCAAAAATCTCCTTGGCTTTCTTGGGTTCGGTCCTGACAAGGATAACGCCTTCAACACCCTGATTCCTGAGAACAACCGTGAACTTTCTTATTATGCCGTCTTCGGTCAGCTTCTGGATTCTCTTCCTCACTGTGCCTTCGGAGACGTTAAGTTCTCTGCCGATGTCGGAATTGGAAGTGCGTGCATTCTTCCTGAGTATCTCGATTATGGCCCAATCCTTGTCATCCACATTAACAAAAGCACTCGGTTGATAAAATGCCTTTTGGCTAAACCATTACCATACTTTTTATCGGTAAAGGTTTGTGCCCTTCTCTTCCTGTTTTGTCTCTCCCTTCTTTATCAATTCCTTGGGAACCTTGATCATTCTTATGATATTGGTAGCCTGGACCATGTAAATGGGCAGTCCGGTATTGTGGTCATTGCCACCCTTCATTATGGCAACTATCTCCATCTTGATCTGAATGACTGAACCATCTTCAAGCTTAACTGTGACCCATTTTGGATCCTCTTCAGTCTCGAAGCCTACAATGTCTCCACCCTGTGGGGGAAGTCCTCCTTGCATCATGGTTTATGAAGAATATGAAAGGTTTTAAACCTATCCTTGTCCCTCTGTAAAATGGAGATTGCCCATTGAACCGGTTCAACTGAGGGACAGGTCTTTTTCATAGAGATATGCTGAGCGGAAACCCTCTACTATTCTTAGTTTCCCGTGCTCCGCAACATCAATGGCTTCCATGGAGACTATGAATGATGAGCCCTCGACAAACCTGCACCCATTTGGGTTGAGAACAGTGAATGAAGGCAACCCGTCCCAAACGCCGGGTTCAGAACGGCATATGACGCAGCCCTCCTTCTTCAGGATTTTTGCAGGTATTTGCTGAAAATACCGGGAAGGCAAGTGCCCTATGTCCACTATTGAGTCAGGCCACTCTTCCACCGGGCTGAATTCCCCTGTGTCAATGGAGCCAAAATAGAGGTGCACCAACCTTGACTTAATGAAGCCTGCCTTTTCAAAAAGTCCCCTGCTGGCTAAATTTTCTGGCTCTATGTATGCCCTTGCCACACTTTTGCCCATTGCAATGCATGATGAAATTGTCTGGCGTATGAGCCAAATGGCCAACCCCTTTTTCCTGTGGGGCTTTGATATTCGCAATCCAGAAAGATAGATTGACCCGTCGGGAACATCCTGGACATTGTGGTATCCCACCACTTTTCCCCCAGTTTCTATGAGAAATGTCTCCCCTATGGTGAGGTACTTTTTGCCTATGCCACTTATGTAATCACTGATCAGGCCCTCTTCTGAGACCTCTGCAGAAATCCGGGAGATTTCATCCCAGTCGTCGGGATTTGCTTTCCGGATTTTGTAATTGTCTTCCATCGGCGATTTCATTCCCTTGGAATTAACTTATGGAATTATTTGACACTTGCGAAGCGGAAGGCAGCAAAATGCAATTTAGGTCAGTTAATTATATATTGTGAATGCATAAATAAATATACCAACATATGGTTTTCAATCATCAATGGGGATCAAGGTAAAGAACCGGACGAACGGCAAATCCCTTCTTGGAAATTTCCTGAAGACTGATAGAAGGTTCAGGATTTACTTGGCGGTGTTTTTGCCTCTATTGTGCTGCTTATCATAGGCTCAGTCATTCTTTCAAGCCCTGCTGCAACAAATGCTGGTTTGGCGCAGAACATGGGAGTTTATCTGTTTGCACCGTCCATTATTGTGTTTCCAGCATCCGCTTACGCGCTCAGCTACCGTATGAGAGTACTTAACGCGCAAGCAAGGGAACCTGGATCCTTCGGGGATGAATCATTTTATACCGTGAGCACGGACTGGTCCAAGGTGAAGGCGTGGCCCTGGTTCCTATCGGGCCTTGCCCTGATAGCAATAGCAGTGATCTTTGCAGAATTCATTCCTTCATTGGAAGACACTGTGGGAGTGATCTTCATCTCTGGATTCGTGCTTATTGCTTTAGGGCTCTTTTTGCTATATCTCCGTGCTTTGTCAAGGTGAGTGGGCGCAAGCAGGAGTCATGAAAACAATAGGGAAAGGCGACTTATGTTTGCATAGCAGACGCAAGAAATAACTCATGTCCAGACACCTGGAGCTCATTTCACCAATCCCTCCAAAAATTAGAAAGACTTTAATTTGATATGTGCTAACAAACAGTAGTATGCTGGAAGATTCCGATAGCGATGATCAGGAAACCGTGACAATGGGCGAAATGCTCAGTGGTGACAAAAGAACCAGGATATACGCCGTGGTTTTTGTGATATCGGTGGTGGCATTCTTCCTGTCCCTGATCGTCCCAGAAAACCAGTATGACAACATTGACATGTGGCTGTTTGGCCCCTCAGTCCTTGCATCTGCTGCTTCAGCCACCGGCTTGAGTTCCAGGATCCGTGTGATCGGGGAGCGGGTGCAGAAACCGGAAAGGGTGGGTTTCCAGTCCCGTTACACAATCAACGCTGACTTGTCGAAGATGAGGTCTTGGCCCCTGTATTTTCTCGGCGCATCCATGTTTGGAATCGGATACCTGGTTGGCCTACTTTACCCCACTTCATACTTCGTGGAGATAATTCCCCTGTTTGGGCTCCTGTTCTTTGCCCTGGGATTGCTGCTTTCATTCTTGAAATTACTGTCAAGGTGAACCTGAAGGTTGCTTACCGGGTCCTCCCAAAAATCCTTCATATGGGAACAAAAGCAAGAATAGCTGCAGTTGCAAACAGCACGGCCCCCATGATGTAATCGATATACCTGGGCGGGAATCTCTCAAGAGCTTTCGAGAAACCGCGCATCGCTCCAACCGCCATAACAGTAAGCGACAATGCGCTTATGAGGACAAAAGCCAGGAGCACTGCTGCAATGGAGATAAATGGAAGGGGAGAGGCGGCAAGCATAACTGGAATAAGTGCAAAATCTGGAAATGCGCTTATGGCAATGATGGACTTCACTGAGGAGGATGAATAGCCCTCTTCGGGATTTACCTCCGTGTAGCCGTTGAGGACGAAGTATATGCCCACGATCAGAAGAAGGATAATGGACGCAATCTCAAGATAGTGCAGGAAGCTCCTGACAAGAAACACCCCTGCAATAAGTGCGATGGCTGCCAGCGCCTCAGAGGTAATTGCATGAAGCCCTCCAAGTGCTGCAGCATTTGCATATGTTTTCCTTGATGAATAATGCATCTTGCGGGACACTATCATCAGGGGCACCCAGTGATCGGGTGCGATCATGTGCAGGCCTCCAAGGACGACCACCGTAACAATTATGACGGCGAATAATGACACTGTGGTTGAAATTTGTACCAATACTTAAGGTTGAGGTGGCATAAACCTTCCCCGATTTGTTGTGCGCCTGAATCCGAGCTTTTATTAAAAGATGGATTTATTCACTGGATGCCGTGTTTCTGTTGCTGGCGGTAGCTGTATTTGGGTTGGCCCTCCTGGTTGGTTTGATAGGAAATATTTCAGGAATAGGTGGAGGTGTCATGATAATACTGTTCCTCATTTACGGGTTCGGATTCAACCCTCTTGATGCTTCAGGACTGAGCCTCCTGACAATCGTCTTCAGTTCATTGACAGGCTTTGTCCAGAACCTCAGGCAGGGGTTGGTCAACATGCGGCTGTTCCTTATCATATCGGTTGTTGCAGTTTCCGGGGCCTCCATAGGCTCAGTCCTTGCAAGCTACATCTCCTCTGGCAGTTTTAAGGGAGCCTTTTCTGCCATACTCATTTCCCTTGGACTGTTCTCCGTTTACGCTTCGTACAGGCAGACGAGGCGCGGCACTGCTGATTACATGCCCATGAATGCCAGAGCAGCGGATACAGGCACGGTATCCCTGATTGCTGGTATTGTTTCAGGCTTTGTTGGAATTGGGATTGGGGGAATAATAGGCACCTACCTGACCACGGCAAAGAGGTATGAGCCCAGGGTGGCTATTGCCACAATAATTGCAGCCACACTGCCGGTTACAATCGTGGGCATGGCAATACATTTCTATTACACGGGCCTGGTGAATATAATCTATGCGCCACCTCTTGTGATAGGGGCCTTTATTGGGGGCATTGCGGGATCGTGGGTGATAAGAAGAGCCCCACAGGTAAGCCTCAGGTTCTTTCAGGGATACATAGTTATAGCATTCGGGGCGTTGTCAGCAATCCTGTATGTACTCACTGCCTTCTGAAGATATGGCTGAATGCTTCCTGGTGGCTGATCCAGTTGATTGTAGCTGAACGAGCAAAAACCCATTCATTTTTGCGTCATTTTTGAGTGAAGCAAAAGCATCAACTTCCCTTTAAAAAATCTATTTCGCCCAACGATGAACCCTTGAAAGTCATTCAAGACATTTGTGGGCTGAGCCCAGAATTTGGGAAAAACCTTAATGTAAAACGTCCCTCTATGATGCCCATGTTAAAACCCATTCCAGAAAGAGGGCTGTCAATCGACAGCCTTAGCAATCAGCTGGAACAGATCTCCAGCAGGGATATGCAGGATGACAGTGGCAAATTATTCTCCTATGTGTACATGTCTGGAAGAGAGGACCTCAAGAAAATAAACGAGTTTTACACTGCATTCTTGAACAAGAACGCGCTTGATTTTACGGTTTTCCCAAGCTCCATGGAACTCGAGAATGACGTGGTAGCCATGACTGCATCCCTTCTTAACGGGGACGATTCCACAGTGGGCACATTCACCAGTGGCGGAGCAGAGAGCATTCTGCTTTCCGTCAAGACAGCCAGGGACTACTTCCTGGAAGGCAGGGACGGATTCACGGGGAAACCAGAAATGATCATCCCCCGCACTGCGCATCCTGCATTCACAAAGGGTGCTCAGTACTTCGGCCTTGACCTGAAAATAGCCCCTGTGGACAAGAATACCTTCAAGGTTGACCCTGCCGCGGTCAGCAAACTGATGACGGACAGGACTGCGCTGATCGTCGGATCTTCACCGTCATACCCAATTGGCGTTGTAGACCCGATAGAAGAGCTTGGGGACATTGCAGTTGACAGCGGTACATGGCTGCAGGTTGACGCCTGCCTTGGAGGATACCTGCTCCCATTCTTCAGAATGCTCGACCAGGATGTCCCCAGATTCGACTTCTCGGTCAAGGGAGTGAGTTCAATGTCCATTGACCTTCACAAGTACGGGTACACTCCCAAGGGAGGCTCTGTCCTGCTTTACAGGAACAAGGAACTCAGAAAGAACCAGCTGTTCACCAATGCCAGTTGGCCGGGATATCCCCTGGTGAACACGACAATGCAGTCCACAAAGTCTGAGGGGCCACTGGCTGGGGCCTGGGCAACAATCAACTATCTTGGCATGAACGGATACCTTGAACTGACCAGGAAGGTGATTTCTGCAAAGAAGAAACTCATGGCCGGGCTGAAGGAACTTGGTTTCGAGACCCTAGGTGAGCCTGATTCAAGCATTGTGGCCTTCAGGCACGGAAAACTTGACATTTTCACACTAGCGGAAATGCTGAAGAAAGATGGCTGGTTCCTCCAGGTGCAGCCAGGATCAGTAGAGCTGGGGCTCATTGCATCCCTCCACATGACCCTCACTGCAACACATGACGAGAAGATACCGTCTTTCCTCAAGTCCCTGGAGAGAAACACAAAGGAGCTTCTTGCCGAGGGAGGGTTCCCGCAGGGAAAGGCTTCGGATGAATACAAAGCCGAAATCACAGAAGATGAATGGAAGAGCTATGTTGAACTGATTTCAAAGGCACTCACGGGCCAGGGGCCAAAGGAAAAGGGGACATATGCAATCAACAAACTGGTGAGGTCATTGCCCCAGAAGGTGGTTGAAAAGCTCTATGTTGAGATAGTCAACGAAATCTTCAAACCGGCAGAAGGCTCGTAAAAGGGCTAAAATGTTGCCTCCAAACTAAAGGCAACCGGTTTTCTCATATACCAGCCTTTTCATTTTTATTTAGGCACAAAATTATTTAAAAACAAAGCATTTTGCGGATTCCAGGCAACAGTCATCGTGCACATTTCAGGGTACAGACCAAAACACCTAAATAAACAAAACCACTGAAATAGACATGGCCAAGAAATATAGCCATGTTGAGGAACTGGTCTGCCCAAAGTGTGGCAGCAGCTACGATCCCATGAAGGTTCAGACTCTCTGTTCCTGTGGCACACCACTAATAACCAGGTATAATCTTGAGGAGGCCAAGGAGACTCTTACAAAAGAATCTCTGAAGAGCAGGGAAACCACCATGTGGAGATACCACGAACTTCTCCCGGTGGCGGATAGATCGAATGTTGTCAGCCTTGGTGAGGGCATGACCCCACTGTTGCATTGCGAGAGGCTTGGCGAGAGCCTGGGCCTCAGCAACCTGATGATAAAGGACGAGGGAAGGAACCCCACTGGAACCTTCAAAGCCAGAGGAGCTTCCGCGGGAGTTTCCAAGGCAAAGGAAGTCGGAATAGATGCCATAACAATTCCAACCAACGGCAACGCTGGAGCTGCGTGGGCAGCTTACACAGCAAGGGCAGGAATGGGCGCACACATAGTGATGCCAACAAATGCCCCCTCCATAACCAGGAAAGAGGTGGAATCTGCAGGGGCAAACCTGTACCTAGTGAGAGGAAGAATCAACGATGCAGGAGTCCTTTCTGACAAGCTCATGGAAAATTACGGCATATTCAACGTCGCAACCCTCAAGGAGCCTTACAGGCTCGAAGGGAAAAAGACCATGGGCCTTGAAATAATGGAACAGCTCAACTGGGAAGCCCCGGATGTTGTCCTCTACCCAACAGGCGGAGGAGTTGGCATCATTGGCATTAACAAAGGCATGAATGAGCTCAATAAAATGGGCCTCAACGAGAATAATGGCACGAGGATGGTATCAGTGCAGGTATCAGGTTGTGCCCCAATTGTCAAGGCTTTCGAGGAAGGCAAGGATGAGAGTGAGCTATGGGAAGACTCAGCAACTGTGGCTTTTGGCATGAATGTGCCAAAGTCCTTGGGCGATTTCCTTGTTCTCGATGCTGTTAACTCCACCAATGGAAAGGCCATTGAAGTTTCTGATGATGAACTCATGGAATCCAAAATGGAGGTAGGCAAGCACGAGGGAATATTCATGTCCCCCGAGGGAGCTTCAACCATTGCCGCCCTGAAAAAACTTGTGGAAGACGGATGGGTTGACAGGGACGAGAAAGTGGTTGTGATCAACACAGGAAGCGGACTGAAATACCCTGACCTAGTCGAGGTAGATCCACCAATTTACAACAAGGATGCCGAGATAGAGCTGGAAGACATGGAAGAGCTGGAGGAATAATTTTCCAGGCCCTTTCCTTCCAATTTTTATTTAACGATTGAGCTTCAAAAAATTTTTGCCGGCGCTCTCTGAGGTTTCTTTTACAGTATTGACCGTGTGAACTTTCTCCACAATACCGCTGAATTGCCAGCATCTACTGATTCAACTGGATTCTGGAGTGGCTCTTGCCTTCACATATTTCCTGAAGGCAATTATGGCCCAGACTGCTTCAATAACTCCAAACGGCCATGTGCCTGCCATGAAGCCATAGAGGGATGTGCCAATGCACATTAAGCCGAAAAAGAGTGTGAATACCACAGACCTGCTTTCCACCGCATAGAAGGCCATCATTGCGGTCACAACTATTGAACCGTATATATTGAGGGGCGAGAAAACGTCCATATTTCTTCATGCCTGGTAATACAAAAAGTGTGTGCGTGATCAAGAAAAGTCATAACTCAATTGCAGAAAACTAAAGGGCCTTCATATCATGTCCTGAAGTCCAGTTGGGATGTCTTCCATATGGCCTGAAAGCAACCCTTTGGCATTTGTTTCCCTTAATATTGGAACCATAGCCTCCCTGTTGGCTCTGGATTTGCTGCCATCCTCATCGGGCCAGATGCCGCTCGGATAGAATTTCAATTTTCCATCTATGCCATAGGCG